>CAMCPZ010000005.1 GCA_945876865.1 Bifidobacterium breve
GCCGATCAGGCACTTGAATTCTTGCGTGAAATTGATTCGATTAATCTACGCGCTAGACAACGCGTAATCGAATTAGTCCGAAAAGATTTATCCGACAATCTTTCAGGTAAGAGGATTGCAGTTCTTGGTGCTGCATTTAAGCCAGATAGCGATGATGTTCGCGACTCCCCTGCGCTAGATATCGCTGCCCAAATTGCGGCAGCTGGTGCCACTGTCACAATTCATGATCCAAAAGCGATTGCTCCTGCAAGGAAGAGATTCCCTGCTCTTGGGTTCTCGGAAGATATTGAAGGCGCACTTAAGGGCGCAGATTTAGTTCTGCATTTAACCGAATGGAAAATTTATCGCGAACTTGATCCCGCAAAGATGGCCAAGTTGGTAGCAAATCCAATAATGATTGATGGCCGCAATGCTCTAGATCGCGAAGCTTGGATTGCTGCTGGTTGGAAATTTAGGGCTTTGGGGCGCGCAAATTAGCCAAGAAGAAGATATTAAAACCGTTCTTAGATTAAAGACTTGGGCGGTAGTTGGGCTTGGGAATAATCCAGAACGTGCAGCATTCGGAGTTTCAAAGCTCTTGCAAAATAAAGGCCATCGGATTGTTCCGGTTTATCCCCGTGCCGAGACTGTTCATGGCGAAGTTGGTTACAAAACACTCTCTGAAATCCCATTTGAAATCGATGTTGTTGATTGCTTTGTTAATTCCAACCTAGTTGGCAAAGTTGTAGATGAAGCCATTTCAATTGGTGCAAAAGCGGTCTGGTTGCAATTAGATGTGATTGACCTGGAGGCGGTTGATAGAGCAAAAGCTGCTGGTTTATTGACTGTTATGGATCGCTGCCCCGCAATTGAATACCAAAAAAACGGTTAAGAGCGTTTTTGCTTTTTAAGTTTGAAAGACCAAATTCCTAAAGCAACAACGACCAATCCGGTTGCATAACAGAGTGCGGCATATGAGAAGAATCCAATTATCACACCGCCAATTGCGGCGCCTCCTGCCCCCATTAAGTTCATAACTAAATCGCTGGCCCCCTGCGTTGATGGGCGCATTTCTAAACTTACAGTTTCGGATAAAAGTGTTGAGCCCGCAATTAACGTAAAAGACCACCCGAGGCCAAGGAGAAATAATCCGATTCCTAGTGTGAATGAATCATGGTGTGGGGCCAGAGCAGAAATTAGTGCGGATGCGATTAAAATTAAAATCCCAACTTGGATAGTTTTTACTCGACCGAACTTGTCACTCATTGCGCCAACTATTGGGGAGAAGGCATACATTCCTAGAACGTGAACGCTTATTACAAAACCAATTATTTGCAAGGATGCATCGGAATGCGCCATATGCACTGGCGTCATAACCATTATTGAAACCATCGCTAAATGCCCAATAGCCACTGATGCAATTGCAAAAAGCGCTAACGGATACTCTCTAATGTGTTTGAGTGCTGAGCGCATAGATTTTTGTTCTTGCGGAGAGCTCCCTGCCGCTACTTTGTTCGCAGTTAGAAAGGGATCAGGCTTTAGGAATAATTGAATAACAACTACTGAAAGCGCAAGAGTAAAAGCAGCTATGAAGTATGGCCCCACTAGTTTTGGAAGACCTAAAGCTGCGGCGAATACACCAGATGGCTCCATTAAATTCGGCCCGGTCACAGCACCAATCGTTGAACCCCAAACCACAAAAGATAAATCTTTGGATCTTTTTTCTGGTGTCGCTAAATCAATTGCGGCAAATCTTGCTTGGTATCCCGATGCTGATGCTGCGCCAACCATAAAAGCACCCAGGAGCATAAAAAATAAATTCTGATTTGCGCCACCAAAAATTGCTAACACCGCACCAACTACACCGATGGAGTAACCAGAGGTCAATGCAAGTCTGCGCCCACCACTCTGAGTAAGCCGAGCAAGCGGAAGCGCCATAACGGCAGCTCCTAGAACTGAAATAGTTTGTGCAAGACCGGATAAGCCATCAGATTTAGTTATTGATGAGACAAGTAATGAACCAGCAGCAACTGTTCCGGCCACACCGATTCCATTTAGAACCTGGGCTAATCCAAGAACTCTAACAATTTTTCTTTGATGTGCCTCTGGTGAAAGAATTTTCATTAACGACTAAAACCCAGTTTTATGGTTGCGTTTGCTCGTTAAGTTTGCGCCTTTTTCTTTAGCTTCGGTATTTATCTTTGCAAGTTCTCCACTGACTTTCTTTGAAATTTCCTCATCGCTTACTCCAAGAATTCTTGCCGCAAGGAGACCAGCATTCTTTGCATTTCCAACACCAACGGTTGCAACCGGAATTCCTGCGGGCATCTGAACAATTGAAAGTAATGAATCCATTCCATCTAAATTCTTTAGTGCAACTGGCACGCCAATTACTGGAAGTGGAGTCAGTGATGCAACCATTCCAGGAAGGTGGGCGGATCCGCCAGCGCCTGCGATTATTACTTTGTAACCTTTTGCTTTTGCGCTCTGCGCAAATTCGACCATTTCAAGGGGCATGCGGTGAGCAGAAACAACATCTGCTGAATAAGTGATACCAAGTGAATCTAAAACTTTTGCGGCATCTTCCATGATTGGCCAATCAGAATCTGAACCCATGATTATTGCTACATCACTCATCAATAACTCCATTCATGTAGTCAACGGCATGGGCAACTTCTTGCTGCAATTGTAGAAGATTTTCACCACACATAGTTACGTGGCCAATCTTTCGTCCAGGCTTAACCTCTTTGCCATATTGATGAAATTTAAGGTTTGGTGCTCGTGCCATCAGGTGAAGATATGGTCGATACATATCACTCTTTTCGCCACCCAACACATTTCCCATTACCGTGAATTTGGTTCGAAGTGCTGTGCTGCCAAGTGGTAAATCTAAGATTGCGCGAAGATGCTGTTCGAACTGACTAGTTTCTGATCCTTCAATACTCCAGTGCCCTGAATTGTGAGGGCGAAGTGCAAGTTCATTTATATAAAAGTTTTCACCGAGGATAAACATCTCGACCGCCATCACACCTACTAGCGAGATTCCGGATGCTATCTCTAGCGCAGCAGCTTGAACTTTATTTGCAAGCGCATCAGATATTTCAGGAACGGGCGTAACTGTCGAAGTGCAGATTCCATCGCTCTGAATCGTTAGCGTTGCCGGCCAAGTTGCTGCTTGATCATGTGGAGATCTGGCGACCATAACTGAGATTTCATAATCAAAATTTAATTTCTCTTCGAGCAACAAAGTGCCAGCTTTTGTATGTAGTTCCTGTAATTGTGCTTCAGAATCTATTTGGAATACGCCCCGACCGTCATATCCACCCGAAGGTAATTTAGCTATCAATGGAAAACCTATTTCGCAGCCTTCGCCTTGGTATTTCTGCCACTTTGGATTGGGTAAATTCAATTCGGCTATCTTCTTACGCATTTCTAACTTGTCTTGCGAATAGGTAAATGACTGCGAGCGTGGATAAACTTTTATGCCAGCTGCCTCTACTGCTTTTATAACACTCTGCGGGACTAACTCGTGTTCAAAGGTCAGAACATCACAGCTCTTAGCAAATTCAAGAACTGAATCTACATTTGTATAGTCACCCAGAACAAAATGTGAAACCTGGGCAGCAGAGTCATTTGGAATTGCGGCAAATACTTTGAAATCTATTCCTAGATCATTTGCTGGGACTGCCATCATTCGGGCAAGTTGGCCGGCACCAATTACTCCGACTCGTGGAAAGCTCACTGCGAAAGTTTACTGTCCAGATGAACAACATCTCCAACCGTTATAAGTTGACCATTATCGAGGTGAAGGCTTCCAGTCTCATCAATATCTACAGCTGTTGCCTCAATTTTCGAACCATCTGGCCGCTCAATTCGAACCTCTCTTCCGATAGTTGCACTCAGTTCTCGGTATTTTGAGGTCAGGTCCTCCCCATTCTGCCAAGAAAGTAAATCCTTTTCTAAGTTATTCAAGATCTGGGCAAGCAAAATATTTCGATCAAGGTGGGCATTAGTTGCAAGAAATATTGATGTTGCATGAGCAACTGGAAGTTCGTTCTTTGCGGTTGAAACATTTATTCCAATTCCAACAATTACTCCACTCTTCGTTTTTTCAGCAAGTAATCCCGCAACTTTGAGATCGCCGAACAAAATATCATTTGGCCACTTACATCTAAATTTATTTGAATTTGTAACTTCATTTAATGTTGCAGTCACACAAGCCCCAACAAGCAGGGTTAAATAACCAAGGCTTTCTACTTTGATTTCTGGTTCAAGATAAAAAGAAAAAAGAAGTGCGCTCGATTTCTCTGCATCAAATTTACGATCAAGGCGGCCTCGTCCAGCACTTTGATACTCGGCAGTAATTAAATCTCCAGGTTTTGGATTACTGGTGCGTAAATAATTCTGTGTTGAATCAATCTCGTCTACAACTGATACTCGCCAGTAACTGCTCTTCACTGCGCCTGTAATTGAATCGGCGCTCAATAATTCTGGCTTCACTTGCTGACTCATTTCATATTACTTTGTAGGAATAACTGATGAGAACTAGTAATCTACGACCGTGACTGATGATATTCGCACTACAGCCGGAAAGATTGCTGATCTTCGTAGACGTCGTTTACAAGCGGAGACAAATGGGACACCAGAAGCAATTGATAAGCGTCATGCCCAAGGAAAGTTAACCGCTCGCGAGCGTATTGCCCGCCTCGTAGACCCAGGTTCTTTTGTCGAGATGGATGCGTTCTCTCGTCACCGCTCTTCAAATTTTGGTATGGATAAGAATCGAATTTACGGTGATGGTGTTGTAACTGGACATGCAACTGTTGATGGTCGCGCGATCGCGATTTACTCGCAAGATTTCTTAACTTTTGGCGGAAGCCTTGGTGAAGTCGTTGGTGAAAAGATTGTAAAAGTCATGGAGTTTGCTCTTAAAAGTGGAATCCCGATTGTTGGAATCAATGATTCTGGTGGGGCGCGTATCCAAGAAGGCGTTGCATCCTTAAGCCAATATGGCGAGATCTTCAAGCGAAATGTTCGCGCTTCTGGCGTTATCCCGCAAATCTCTCTAATTATGGGGCCTACAGCTGGTGGCGCGGTTTATTCCCCAGCGATAACCGACTTTGTAATTATGGTTAATGAAACCTCTCAAATGTTTATTACTGGTCCAGATGTAATTAAAACTGTGACTGGTGAAGAAGTTGGAATGGAAGAACTTGGTGGCGCAAGAACCCACAATACAAAAACTGGAAATTCGCATTACCTTGCCGATAGCGAAGACGATGCAATTGATTATGTAAAGGCACTGCTTTCCTATTTACCAAGCAATAACATGGATGAGTCCCCCGTATTAGCTGCGACCGAGAGTAAAGATGTTTCACCATCTGATCGCGCACTTGATTCATTGATTCCAGATAATCCAAATAAGCCTTATGACATGAAAGTTCTTGTCGAAGCAATTTTAGATGAAGCTGATTTCTTGGAAGTTCACACGCTATATGCGCCAAATATTCTGGTTGGCTTTGGCCGAGTCGAGGGTCATTCAGTTGGAATCATTGCCAATCAGCCACAAGCGCTGGCCGGAACTCTAGATATTGCTGCGAGCGAAAAAGCTGCACGTTTTGTCCGCACCTGTGATGCCTTTGGAATTCCAGTTATTACTCTCGTCGATGTTCCAGGTTTCTTGCCGGGCACTGAACAAGAGTGGAACGGCATCATTCGCCGTGGCGCAAAATTGCTTTACGCATATGGAGAAGCGACTGTCCCATTAGTTACATTAATTACTCGCAAGGCATATGGCGGCGCATACATTGTTATGGGATCAAAGCACCTTGGTGCAGATGTAAACCTAGCTTGGCCGACTGCGCAGATTGCAGTTATGGGAGCCCAGGGAGCCGTAAACATTCTTCACCGTAAAGAGCTTGCCGATGCTAAAGATACTGATGCTAAGCGAAAAGAACTTATCGAAGATTATGAAGAGACTTTGCTCAATCCATACATCGCAGCAGACCGTGGATTTATCGATGCCGTAATCGAGCCACAAGAAACTAGACATCAAATTGTTAAGGCGCTCAATGCGCTTCGAAATAAGCGAGTAGCACTTCCTCCTCGGAAGCACGGAAATATTCCACTTTAATGAATAAGAAATTTACGATTCTAAACGGAACTGCAACCGATAAAGAACTTGCTGCTCTAGAGAAAGCTCTGCCAACTCCAGTTATAAAGAAGGTAAATACAGCTAGCCTCTGGCGTAAATCGCAGATTCGCCAACCGCTGCCACGCAAGTGGGGGCAGAGCTTCTAATGTCAGATTCAAGAATGTCAGATTCAAGAAGTGTTGTTCTGGCATCTGCTTCGCCATCGCGCAGAAGATTATTAGAATCTTGCGGAATCTCAGCTCAAGTGATTGTTAGTGGAGTCGACGAAGAAGATCCAAAGCTAACCTCACTTGAGCCAAGAGAGATGGTTATTGCACTCGCAATACTTAAGGCCCACACCATCAAATCGCAGGTTGGCAGCGAACATTTAATAATTGGTTGCGATTCCACCTTCGAATTTCAGGGTAAATCACTTGGCAAACCTTTAACACCAGAGCTCGCGACTGCACGTTGCAAAGAGTTGCGTGGCAATTTCGGTTTTCTACACACCGGCCACTGCATTATCGATACTAAGCAAGGTATTGAGATCAGCGATGTTTCAACTTCCAAAGTCTTCTTTGCTGACATGACTGATGCCGAGATTGCTGAATATGTTGCATCGGGTGAACCGCTAAATGTTGCGGGTGGATTTACTCTCGATGGTTTAAGCGCACCATTCATTACAAGAATCGAAGGCGATCCATCAGGAATTATTGGGCTCTCTCTTCCATTACTCCGCCGCGTTGTTAACTCGTTGGGCTTATCTTGGAATTCAATTGCAAAATCGGCGGTGAGCGCATGAAGGCTGTTTTAATCGCAAACCGTGGCGAGATTGCAGTTCGTGTGGCAAGAGCCGCACGAGATCACGGAATCAAATCAATCGCAATCTACTCAGATGAAGATCGCACTTCACTGCATGTTGCGACAGCTGATGAGGCTTATGCTTTAAATGGTCTATCGGCCGCTGAAACTTATTTGGATCAGAAGAAGATTATTGAGATTGCAAAGAAATCTGGCGCAGATGCCGTGCATCCTGGCTATGGTTTCTTATCCGAAAATGCAGACTTCGCTGATCTAGTTATCGCTGCAGGTTTAATCTGGATTGGTCCCCCACCAAATGCAATTCGACTTCTTGGCGATAAAGTCTCAGCCAGAAAAATTGCCGCTGAAGTTGGTGCACCGCTCGTTGCCGGAACGGTTGATCCAGTTGATTCACCAGAAGAAATCATTGCCTTTGCTAAAGAACATGGACTTCCAGTCGCGATCAAGGCAGCACATGGTGGCGGTGGCCGCGGGTTAAAAGTTGCTCATACAATTGAAGAGATTCCAGAGTTATTTGCATCTGCAGTTCGTGAAGCAATTACCGGCTTTGGCCGTGGTGAATGTTTCGTTGAACGATATTTAGATAAACCACGTCACGTCGAAACTCAAGTATTGATTGATGCTAAAGGAAATGCCATCGTAGTTAGCACCCGTGATTGTTCACTGCAACGTCGCCATCAGAAACTAGTTGAAGAAGCTCCTGCGCCATTCTTGACGCAAGCCCAGATAGATCAACTTTACTCTTCAAGCAAAGCGATTATGAAGAAGGCTGGATACATCGGCGCCGGAACATGTGAGTTCTTAATTGGTTCAGATGGAACCATCTCCTTCCTTGAGGTAAATACTCGACTACAAGTTGAACATCCAGTAAGTGAAGAAGTAACTGGGCTAGATCTAGTTCGTGAACAATTTAGAATTGCAGATGGTCAGAGCATTAATCCAGTTGATCCAATAATTCGCGGTCACAGTATTGAATTTAGAATTAATGGCGAAGACCCTGGAAAGGGATTCCTTCCATCGCTTGGAACAATTACCAAGTGGGAAGTTCCATCAGGTCCCGGAGTTCGAATTGATGCTGGATTCGACCATGGCCACACAATAGGTTCACACTTTGATTCACTTCTAGCAAAGTTAATTGTCACTGCGGCTACTCGCGAAGAAGCCATAGAGCGAGCACGTCGCGCACTTCGGGAATTTGATATCGGTGGTTTAGCGACTGCCCTTCCGTTTCACCGTGCAATTGTTGATGATCCCAACTTCAATAAAGATTTTAAGGTTTATACAAGTTATATCGAGAATGAGTTTAAGAATGAGATTCCACCATTCTCATTTAAGCAAGGAACCGCTGATTCAAAGGCTGCATCTCAGAAGATAATTGCTGAAGTTGATGGGCATAGATTCGAAGTTTTACTTCATACTCCAGAGCCAATCCAGAAACGACATCGCGTTAAAAGCAATGCAATCACCGCACTTGCTGGTGATTCACTTGAAAGCCCGATGCAAGGCACCGTTGTAAAAATCGTTAAATCCAATGGTGACCGCGTAGAAGTTGGGGATTTAATAGTCGTACTAGAAGCAATGAAGATGGAACAGCCACTTATTGCACATAAGGCCGGAACCATCGCAAAGTTGCAAGTAAATGTCGGTCAGACTGTTGCCAGCGGTGCGACCTTATGTTTAATTGAAGATTAAATAGATAGCAGGCTAATTACTAAGTGCTAGATTTGTGGCGTGAATTCAACGCTACTGGCAGATAACAGCGAAGCCGCTTTAAAGAAATTCCTAAATTCGCTTTCTGCTGTTGATGAAGTTGGCGCAAAAGCCCGAGTGGAGATGCTGGCCACTCGAAGCATCAAGACTTCAAGCAAAAATTGGGCAATAGATTTAGCAATCCGAATGGTTGATTTAACTACCCTCGAAGGCGCGGATACTCCAGGAAAAGTAAGAGCGCTCTGCGCAAAAGGTGTTTATCCGGACCCAACTGATTTAACCGTTCCATCTGTTGGTGCAATCTGCGTTTACAACGACATGGTGAAAATTGCTCGCCAAGCACTTGATGCTGGCGGTGGTAAGAATATTCCAGTCGCAGCAGTCTCGACCGCATTCCCATCTGGGCGAGCAAGTATTGAAGTCAAGATTCAAGATACGCGAGATGCTATTGCAAATGGTGCAACTGAAATTGATATGGTCATTGATCGTGGAGCTTTCTTAGCAGGTAAATTGGGATATGTCTTTGATCAAATCAGAACAATTAAAGAGGTTTGCGGAAGTGATATCCACCTAAAAGTTATTTTAGAGACCGGCGAGCTTGTCACATTAGATAATGTAAGAAAGGCGTCATATCTGGCAATGCTTGCTGGCGCCGATTTTATTAAGACCAGCACCGGAAAAGTTGCACCCGCAGCCACAGCACCTGTCGTGTATGTGATGCTTGAAGCGGTGAGAGATTATTACAAGATGACTGGCACCCGAATTGGGGTAAAGCCAGCAGGTGGAATTCGAAATACCAAAGATGCAATCAAACAATTGGTCTTAGTAAATGAAATAGCCGGCCCAGAGTGGCTTGATCCTTCACTTTTTAGAATCGGTGCAAGTGCGCTTCTAAATGATTTACTCATGCAACGCATGAAAATGCGCGATGGGTATTACGCTAGCCCTAACTACGTGACGCTGGATTAATGAGAGTGAATAAGTAATGGAAAAGTTTGAATACGCACCAGCGCCAGAATCGGCCGCACTTGTAGATATTAAGAGCGAATATGGGCTATTTATAAATGGAAAATTTGTCGCACCAAAGAGTGGCAAAACATTCAAAACTATTAATCCAGCCACAGAAGAAGAATTGGCAAAAATTGCTTACGCCGAACTTGCTGATGTAAACCTAGCTGTCACAGCTGCCCGTAACGCTTTTACAAAAACCTGGTCGAAAATGCCTGCAGCTGAACGTGGAAAGTATCTCTTCAGAATTGCCCGAATCCTGCAAGAGCGATCTCGTGAATTTGCAGTGCTAGAAACTTTAGATAACGGAAAACCAATCCGTGAAACTAGAGACACCGATATTCCTCTTGCTGCTGCACACTTTTTTTACCATGCTGGCTGGGCTGACAAACTTTCATACGCTGGCGTAGGTTCAAATCCAAAACCATATGGCGTAGCTGCTCAGATTATTCCGTGGAACTTTCCGATGCTTATGCTGGCCTGGAAAATTGCACCTGCACTAGCAACTGGAAATACCGTTGTGTTAAAGCCAGCAGAGACAACACCATTAACCGCGCTCTTGTTTGCAGAAGTTTGCCAACAAGCAGGATTGCCAGCGGGCGTTGTAAACATAATTACCGGAGATGGCGCTACTGGATCTCATCTTGTCAATCATCCAGGGGTAGATAAAGTTGCCTTCACTGGTTCAACAAGTGTTGGAAAGGCGATTGCTAAAGCGATTGCCGGAACTAAGAAGAGCGCAACCCTTGAACTTGGCGGCAAGGGCGCGAATATAGTTTTTGAAGATGCCGCGATAGATGAAGCGGTTGAAGGCATAGTTAATGGAATTTTCTTTAATCAGGGACATGTTTGCTGTGCTGGATCAAGGTTATTAGTTCAAGAGAACATCCAGGATGAACTCCTAGAGAAACTCAAGAACCGAATTAATTTAATTCGGATTGGTAATCCAATGGATAAGAACACTGATCTGGGTGCAATCAATAGTTCGGAACAACTCTCTAGGATTAAAGAGCTTGCTGATTCAGGTGACATTGAAGGCTCGCAGCGTTGGAGTCCAAATTGCTCACTGCCGACAACTGGTTTCTGGTATCCCCCAACAATATTTACTGGGGTTTCACAATCACATCGAATTGCGCGTGAAGAAATATTTGGGCCAGTTCTATCTGTTCTAACTTTCCGCACTCCACAAGAAGCAATCGATAAAGCGAATAACACTCCTTTCGGACTATCAGCAGGAATCTGGAGCGATAAAGGTTCACGAATTCTCTGGGCCGCGAAACAACTTCGAGCTGGCGTAATCTGGTCAAATACATTTAATAAATTTGATCCTGCTAGCCCATTCGGTGGCTATAAGGAATCTGGTTGGGGTCGCGAAGGTGGACGACATGGCCTAAGTGGCTATTTGAAGGGTGAAAAATAATGCGCATTGATGTTATGAAAACTTATAAGTTATTTATAAATGGCAGCTTTCCCCGAAGTGAATCTGGTCGAGTCTATGAAATCACTGATAGCAAGGGAAAGTTTCTGGCAAATCCCTGCCTTGGATCAAGAAAAGATTTACGTGAATCTGTTGTCTCAGCACGCAATTCCCATCAAGGTTGGTCTAATGCAAGTGCATTTAATCGCGGCCAAATTCTCTATCGGGTAGCCGAAATAATGCAAGGGCGTGCCGATCAATTCATTGCAGAGATCATTGCGCAAGAAGGAGCAAATCCTGCGGCAGCAAAAGCACAAGTACAGAGCGCAATAGATACTTGGGTTTGGTATGCCGGTTGGTGTGACAAAATTGAAGCTATTTCAGGATCATCTAATCAAGTCTCTGGACCGTTCTATAACTTCTCAATTCCAGAGAGCCTAGGTGTAATTGCAATCTTTGCTGATGCCAAGCCATCTCTGCTTAATTTAGTTTCAGGATTAGCACCAGTTATAGCTTCAGGAAATACTGCAATTCTCATTGCAAATGAAAAATTTCCATTATGCGCAATCACGCTAGCTGAATGTCTGGCAACAAGCGATCTCCCTGCCGGGGTAGTAAATATCCTGACCGGAAAGTTTGATCAATTCGTAACTTGGGCTGGTTCGCACATGGATATTGATGGAATTGATGCAACCGGAGTCAGCAGCAAGGATCTGACTGAACTTAGAGAGCTTGGTTCAGAGAATCTAAAGCGGATACATACCTTCGGCGAATTACAATCAACGAAACGGATGACAAGCTTTATGGAGATTAAAACTATCTGGCACCCGATTGGAATCTAAGCTTTAGCTTACGATTGTGATTTTCTTCGAAGTGATTGCACTCTTGGCTCGGGTAAGAGCGCTCTTTGAAGCCGAATTAGCTGATGTTGCAATTAAATCTATTCCCTTATTTGCAAGTGTGTAATTTCGACCAAAGACACCCCGCTCGCCATCTACCTCTTCCGTAATTGATCTTCCAGACATTACGGCACTAAATAAGTCGCCGATAGCAATGTCATATCTTTGATTAACATAACCAATCAGAAATTTCTGGGCATCCTTGGTTGCAATGAAGAATTGATCTGGTCGAATACCGATTAACTTTATAGATTTCTTAGCCTTTGCGAGCTTATTTGCTTCCGTTAATACACTGCCATTTCTTGACCAGTTTATGAAAAAAACATCCCCACCTTGCTCTGAAAGTTTGGCAATTTCAGTTTCCGCTGATGTCGATGCATTTGCCGCAAAAACCTTTGCTTTGACTCCTGCATATCTCACGCCAGCTCTAAAGTTCTTGAGATTAATTGAATTGTTTGGATTGGATGCATCTCCTAAATATCCAACCTTCTTAGACTTTGAATTCAAGGCTGCCGTTATACCTGCCAAGAACGAACCTTGATTTAAATCAAAGGCCATACAGCTGACATTTAGAGATTCAACGCCGTCACTTGCGATTACAGCAAATTGGGATTCTGGATACTTATCTGACATAAAAATCATTGCTTGATTAAAAGAAGGTCCAACACCAATTATTAAGTCATAACCTGCTTTAACTAAGAATTCGATGCGGTTTTCGCGATCAAAATCTATTCCAGTTGTCACTAATTCGCGCACATCAAAATCTGAGAGACCTAACTTCGCCTTGGCGCTGTCCACTCCGGCGGCAGCAGCATCATTTATGGCTCTATCGCCGCGGCCACCCACATCGTAAACAATTCCAATTTTTACTTTTTCTGGTGCGGCATTTACTGGCGCAATTGGCAGAAGTGCCATGAGCGCAGCAATTATAAAAAATCTTTTAGCCACGAGGAATCAGTCCTAGCGCTTCATATACATCTTTTAGTGTTTTCGAAGCAACTGCATCTGCTTTCTCCGCACCAATCTTTAGTAGCTTCTTCAAGTGTGCTTCATCTTTCAGGAATTCTTCCGCTCGTTCTCTAACTGGGTTTAGATACTCGACTACGACTTCTGCAACACCGGACTTGAAATCTCCATATCCCTTGCCAGCAAAATCATTCTGTGCTTGATCTATAGTCTTGCCAGTTAAAGCACTATAGATAGTAAGTAAATTTGATACTCCAGGTTTTTCCTTTTCATCGAATATCACTTCACGACCAGTGTCGGTCACTGCACTCTTTATCTTCTTAGTATTTACCTCGGGACTATCCATCAGCTCGATTACGCCACCACCTGATGAACTTGATTTGCTCATCTTCGCTGTTGGATCCTGCAAATCATTTATCTTCGCCCCAGCTTTGAGAATGTAGCCTTCAGGAATTGTAAAAGTCTGACCAAATTTTGAGTTGAAACGTTGCCCAAGATCTCGTGTTAATTCAATATGTTGTCTCTGATCTTCGCCTACCGGCACCTTATTTGCTTGATATAACAAGATGTCAGCGGCCTGCAAAATTGGATAGGTGAATAAACCAACAACGGTGCGATCCGAACCAGCCTTCTGCGACTTATCTTTAAATTGGGTCATCCGACTTGCTTCACCAAATCCAGTTAAACACTCCAGGACCCAACTCAATTGATTGTGGGAGGGAACGTGAGATTGAATAAAGAGCGTGCACTTTTCAGGATCGAGCCCTAGCGCAATTAACTGAGCAACAGAGGCCAGTGTGCGTTTGCGAAAATCTTCTGGTTTGGTTTCTACGGTGAGAGCATGCAGATCGACTACACAGTAAAAAGCATCATTAGTGTTCTGTAAATCCACCCATTGCTTAATCGCACCTAAGTAATTACCTAGATGGAAAGAGCCATGAGTTGGCTGAATGCCAGATAACACTCGCTCCTTCGCAGTGTTATTCATGAGGTGCATCTTTCCATTCATTGCTTGATATTAATAACTGTCCAGCGCGTTTTCCTTCTATGGTCAGAACAGTAATCCGAACCTGGTTAACATTTATTGAATCATGAAGTTCTGGAATTCGCCCAAGGTGATCCATGACCAATCCGCCCACAGTTTCATATGGACCTTCTGGGAGAACAATTCCCGTTTCATCATATAAATCTTCAAGTGAAATCAAACTATCAATTTCGAACTCTCCAGTTCTTGCCTGTGGAGTTACTTCAACCTCTTCGGAATCATATTCATCGTGAATATCCCCAATTAAACATTCAACTAAATCTTCAAGGGTGACGATTCCATCAGTGCCGCCGTATTCATCTAGGACTACCGCGATGTGGCTTCGCTTAGATCGCATTTCAGCAAGGGCAGGAAGAACTCCCTTTGTTCCAGGTAAATTGAGTACTGGGCGAACTAAATCCAAAATTGTTTCGCCGGCAGAAGAATGAATCTTTGGATTTAATAGATCTCGGACATGGAGAAAACCGATAACTTCATCTGTGCTGCCACGAGTTACTGGATATCTGGAATGTGAATGCTCAATAGCAACAGCTATTGCATCCGTGATTGAAAGGCCAACATCCATGAAATCAACTTCAGTTCTTGGAACCATAATTTCATGAAGTTGAAGATCGCCAGCAGCAAAAACCTCTTCTACAATTTCACGTTCTTCATCACTCAGTGAAGTATGGCCCGAGACTAATTCAGCTAATTCAGCTTCAGAAATCTCATTTCTAATCTCTTTAGCGCCTATTCCGAAAATCTTTACGATGGCATCCGTCGATTTAGATAACAACCAAATTACTGGACGAAATACCTTTGCGGTGAAATCAATAAGTGGTGCAACAGCGAGCGCAATTATCTCCGTTCGATAAAGTGCCAAACGTTTGGGAACAAGTTCGCCAAATACCAATGACACATATGCAATCACAATTGTTATCGAGATAAGCGCAAGGGTTTTACTTACTCCTTCTGACAATCCCCAATCTTCAAATACTGGAGAGATGTATCTGCCCAATCGCTCGGCACCGAATGCCGCTGAAAGAAAGCCAAGGAAGGTAATTCCAATTTGAACTGCTGCTAGAAACCCATTTGGATTTTTCGTCAGTGCAACGACTCGGTCACCGCGCTTGCCCTTGCCCGCAAGCTGGCGAATCTGTGACTCTCGAAGCGAGATCAGAGCAATCTCGGCTGCCACGAAGATCCCGGCAGTCCCGATAAACAAGAGGACTATGCCAATATCGCCGAGGACTTGAATGCTCACGGGCGTAAGGGTAACTTCTTTACCTTAAGGGAAATGCTGATTTCCAGGCTTCCGATAGCCAAAGCGGCGGCAGGCGCGTAACCTATGGCAACGCTCACCCGAGCGCGAACTACCAGCTTTACCTTTATCCAAAGGATCGTCGGGCACGTACCTGCCCGGAAAAGGAGCAAGAAAATGGCATCAGTCGTCTTCGAAAACGCATCACGGGTTTATCCAGGCACCACCAAGCCTGCAGTAGATAAATTAAATCTAACAATTAATGATGGTGAATTCCTTGTTCTAGTTGGCCCATCCGGTTGTGGAAAATCAACATCACTCCGCATGCTCGCTGGCCTAGAAGAAGTTGATACTGGATCAATTCGTATCGGCGATAAAGATGTAACTCATGTTGCACCTAAGGATCGCGATATCGCAATGGTGTTTCAGTCATACGCGCTCTACCCACATATGTCCGTCGCTGAAAATATGGGCTTCGCACTAAAGATTGCTGGCGTAGATAAGGCCGAACGTGATCGCCGTGTTAAAGAAGCTGCAAAACTTCTTGACCTTGAAGATTATTTAGATCGTAAACCAAAGGCACTTTCTGGTGGACAACGCCAGCGTGTAGCTATGGGTCGCGCAATTGTTCGCGAACCACAAGTTTTCTTGATGGATGAACCACTTTCAAACTTGGATGCAAAGCTTCGCGTCGCAACTCGTACTCAAATCGCTGCGCTACAACGTCGACTTGGAATCACAACTGTTTATGTAACACACGATCAAGTTGAAGCGATGACCATGGGAGATCGCGTTGCGGTTCTTAAAGATGGCTTGCTACAACAAGTTGATACACCTCGTAATCTTTACGACAAGCCAGCAAATGCCTTCGTTGCTGGATTTATTGGCTCACCGGCCATGAACTTGCTAAACGTTCCAGCTTCTGGCGGTAAGGCAAAGCTTGGTGGATTTAGTGTTGATGTTCCAGCAAGCGCCGGTGCACTTGTAACCGTCGGTGTTCGCCCAGAAGGATTTACTCCTGCTACTTCAGGTGGTTTCGATGTTCTAGTTGAAGTTGTTGAAGAGCTTGGCTCTGATGCATTCATCTATGGAAAGCCGGTAGATAAGAGCATCAAGTTTGCCCAAGAAACTGATGAGGGTGCCCAAATAATTGTTCGCTGGGATCCAAAGAATCCACCTAAGCCAGGTGCGACTATCTCGGTTAATGCAATTGCATCAGCAGTTCATCTATTTGATTCAAATTCCGGAGAACGAATCAATTAATTTAAATTAAAAAGCCCCGCTGCCATCTCTGGTGCGGGGCTTTTTTATTGTAATTACTTAAGTGCGACCTTTAGATTTTCATCAATCGCAGCCAAGAAGTCTTGTGTATTTAACCACGGACTATCTTTTGAAATAAGGATTGCAAGATCCTTTGTCATCTTTCCGGATTCAACTGTTTGGATACAAACTTTCTCAAGTGTTGCTGCAAACTCAGCTAGTTTAGAATTGTTATCCAACTTCGCGCGGTGTGTTAGACCTTGAGTCCAAGCAAAGATTGATGCGATTGGATTCGTAGATGTTGCTTTTCCGGCTTGGTGATCGCGATAGTGGCGAGTGACAGTTCCGTGTGCAGCTTCTGATTCAACAGTCTTTCCATCTGGAGTCATAAGAACTGAAGTCATTAAGCCAAGTGAGCCATAACCTTGTGCGACGGTATCTGATTGCACATCTCCGTCCTAGTTTTTACAAGCCCAAACATAACCACCCTCCCAGCGAAGAGAGGTTGCAACCATGTCATCGATTAGACGGTGCTCGTAGGTAATTCCTGCGGCATCAAACTTCGCTTTGAATTCACTTTCAAATATTTCAGCAAAGATATCTTTAAATCGGCCATCGTATGCTTTCAAGATTGTGTTCTTTGTCGAGAGAAATACTGGATAGTTACGAATCAAACCGTAGTTCATTGATGCACGCGCAAAGTCGCGGATCGAATCATCGAGGTTATACATACCCATTGCAACACCAGCTGAAGGGAAATCAAAGATGTTGAACTCCATTGGCTTTGAACCATCTTTTGGTGTGAAAGTCATTGTTAGAGTTCCAGCGCCTGGAACCTTGAAATCTGTCGCCTTGTATTGATCACCAAATGCGTGACGGCCAATAACAATTGGCTTAGTCCAATTAGGAACCAACCTTGGAACGTTCTTCATGATGATTGGCTCGCGGAAAATTACGCCACCCAAAATATTACGGATTGTTCCATTCGGAGACTTCCACATCTTCTTTAGACCGAATTCTTCAACCCGAGCTTCATCTGGAGTAATCGTTGCGCACTTGATACCAACGCCATGCTTCTTGATTGCATTAGCAGAATCAATTGTTACCTGATCGTTTGTTGCATCTCGGTGTTCAATTCCAAGATCGTAATATTCAAGATTTACATCCAAATAAGGCAAGATTAATTTTTCTTTAATAAATGACCAGATAATGCGAGTCATCTCATCGCCATCAAGCTCTACTACTGTTCCTTCAACTTTTATCTTCGACATTTTCTTCGCCCGTTTCTTTTTGATTCTTAAGTATTAGAGATCTTTGACATCTGCTTGCTTTGCACGAACAGCTTCTGCTGCAGCCTTAAGTGCCTCAACTTCGCCAGCAGTGAGTGCGCTTTCAACTACCTTGCGAACTCCGCTCTTGCCGATTTCGGCTTCTACTCCAAGATAAACACCACTAATTCCATATTCGCCATCTACCCAAGCACAGACCGGCATAACTTCACCTGAATCTTCTTTTACTGCTTTGGCCATTCGAGCAGCTGCAGCTGATGGTGCGTAATATGCAGATCCTGTTTTTAGTAGCGCAACAACTTCGGCGCCACCATTTCGGGTGCGATCAACAAGTGATTCAATCTTTGCAGCATCAAGCAATTCGGTAAGTGCTTTGCCATTGACTGTGCAACGACTTGGAACCGGAACCATGGTGTCGCCATGTGATCCCAAAGTAAGTGTCTTAACGGCTGAAACCGGAACCTTTAGCTCTTCGGCAACAAAGTTTGTAAATCTTGCAGTATCAAGCATTCCGGCTTGACCCATTACGCGATTCTTAGGGAATGCGGTTGCAAGTTGGGTAAGTGCTGTCATTTCATCTAGTGGGTTTGAAACCACGATGATCACTGCATTTGGCGAATGCTTTGCAATATTTTCAGCAACGCTACGAACGATTCCGGCATTTACACCAATTAAATCCATTCGGCTCATGCCTGGTTTGCGCGGAAGGCCTGCAGTAATTACTACAACTTCTGAGTTAGCAGTCGCTTCGTATCCAGCGCCCTCTGCTGTTGTTGTCGCTCCAACAATCTTGGTTTCAAATCCTTCAATAGACCTTGATTGATTCATATCAAGAGCAAGACCTTCAGGTTTCCCTTCTAAAATATCTGTGAGGACAACTGTTTCAAAGATGTCGTATTCTGCTAATCGAAGTGCGGTAGTTGATCCGTAAAAACCAGCTCCGACAACTGTTACTTTTCCTGATCTGCTCATGTTCTCTTCCTTTTTATTTTCTACTCTGACCTGAATTGGATTAATGCTTTTTTAAATTCACTGGCTAGATATTACTTGGCGTTGGGCAGTGTGAGCGCCACCACAAAGAGCAGCGCTGCCATGCCTACCGGAAGTATTAATTCAATTTTCCTACGACGATTTGAGCGTAAAAACTTGGTTGTTGCAACTATTCCGGTTCCGATTGAAAGAAGCAGTGCGCCAGTCCGGACCGCATCAAAAATCCCGAAGATAATGCCCAGAACAATCAAAGCAAAAGCTAAAAGTTGAATTCGATCGACTGCAATCTTCATGAATTAATCTGCGCCATTTCTACAACGTTAGATAGCAACATTGCTCTTGTCATTGGTCCTACACCACCAGGCATTGGTGCAAATGCAGATGCAACGTTTACAACATCAGGATGAACGTCGCCTTGCAAACCTGAACTTGTTCGCGTAATTCCAACATCTAAAACCACTGCCCCAGGTTTTATCATCTCGGAAGTTAAGAAGTGCGCGCTGCCAATTGCAGCAATAAGAATATCTGCACGCTTTGTGTGAGAATTTAAATCTTTGGTCTTGGTATGCGTAGTTGTGACTGTGGCATCGCTTCCTCGTTGTGAGAGCAATAATCCAAGTGGTCGGCCAACAGTTAAACCACGACCAATAACAACTACTTCTTTGCCTGATGTGGTTAGTGAATATCGATGCAATAACTCTAGGATTCCGCGAGGCGTGCAAGGCAATGGCGCCTTTGCTCCCATAACTAATTTACCTAGATTCAGTGGATGCAGACCGTCGGCATCTTTATTTGGATCAATACTCTCCAAAATACTATTTGCGTTGATGCTGGAAGGTAATGGAAGTTGAACTATGTATCCCGTGCATTCATTGCTGTTATTCAAATCTTTAAGGGCTGCAGAAACATCACTTGCAGACGCTGTTGCGGGCAAATCAATTCGAATCGAATTTATTCCAACTTCGGCGCAATCCCTATGCTTTCCAGATACATAAGACATCGAACCAGGATCATCGCCAACAAGTATTGTTCCGAGGCCGGGCTTCTTTGCCATCTTTGAAACTACTTGGCGTAATTCATCTTTTATAACGGCGGCAGTTGCCTTGCCATCAAGAATTATCGCGCTCATATTCGAATCCTATCGAGAAGCATTAAGCATGCGAAAAATGACGGACTCCCGTGAAGAACATCGCAATATTTGCCGCTTTTGCTGCCTCGATTACTTCGGCATCGCGCACACTTCCACCCGGAGCCACTACCGCAGTGATCCCAGCATCAAGCAAAATCTGCAGGCCATCAGCGAAAGGAAAAAATGCATCGCTTGCGGCAACCGAATTATTTGCTCGATCACCGGCACGGGCCACTGCAAGCTTTGCGCTATCGACACGATTTACTTGGCCCATTCCAACACCAACTGATGCACCGCTTTTTGCTAGAAGAATTCCATTACTTTTTACTGAGCGCACACTTCGCCAGGCAAACTCAAGATCGCTCTTAACTTGTGCACTTATCTCGCCACCTGAAACCTGTTGCCAATTTGCAGAATCATCACCGCTGGCTTCAATTAAATCGCTATCTTGAATTAAAAGTCCACCAGTAATTGGTCGCAGCTCTTCCTTAGCAATCTTGTAATTAGCTAGTTCAAGAATTCTTATTGATGGTTTAGTGGCCAATATTTCTATGGCACCCGCTTCATATCCTGGCGCCACAACAACTTCGGTAAATACTTCGCTCAACGCACTAGCCATTTCAACAGTGACTGTGCGATTTGCAGCAACTACGCCACCAAAAGCCGAAACCGGATCGCAAGCATTGGCTGCCGAATATGCAGCTTTAATGTCAGATGCAACCGCGATGCCACATGGGTTTGCATGTTTGATAATCGCTACACATGGTTGGTTGTGATCATATGCCGCACGTAGTGCAGCATCGGCATCGGTGTAATTATTGAAGGACATCTCTTTGCCGTGGTGCTGCTTTGCGCTACTAATTCCCTTAGCGCTCGAAATATCCGTGAAGACTGCTGCGCTTTGATGTGGATTCTCGCCATATCGAAGATCTGAAATTTTGTGCCAAACCTTTGCGCGCCAGTCGTTCTGATTTAATTCATTGGCAAGCCAATCAGCTATCGCAATGTCATATTCGGCAGTTTTGCGGAAAGTATTCATGGCCAAATTACGGCGCTCTTCAAGCGTGAAGCCACCTTGTTTGAGCGCGGAATTTAGCAATGAGTATTGGGATGGGTCTGAGATAACAGCAACCGAATTGTGATTCTTTGCGGCGCCCCGCAACATACTTGGGCCACCGATATCAATTTGTTCGATGCATTCATTGAACTCGGCGCCACTCGCAATTGTTTGCGTGAATGGATAAAGATTTATAACTATTAAATCAAAAGGTGCAATGTCAGCATCGACCAACTCTTGCAAGTGATTTGGGTTGCTCTGGTCAGCCAAAATTCCACCATGAATTCGTGGGTGTAGTGTTTTTACTCGACCGCCAAGCATTTCAGGAAATCCGGTGTGATCTTCGACCGCAATTACTTTTACTCCAGCGTCACGCAATTCCTTTGCAGTTGAACCTGTTGAGAGAATTTCAATCCCGTGTTTTTCAAGGCTTTTACCAAGTTCTACTAAGCCGGTCTTGTCATAAACACTGACAAGTGCCCGAGCTACTTTCTTACGATTCATTGGTTCCGCCTTGGTATTCCATCAGCAATAAAACGTTGAAGAGTCTCAACTATGAGCGCTCGTTCCACAATCTTAATGCGTTCATGCAGACTTGCCTCATCATCTTCTGGCAGAACTGCGACCTCTTGCTGCTGGATTATGGCTCCGGTATCGATGCCCTCATCTACCCAATGCACCGTTGAACCAGTTACTTCAACTCCCGAATCCAACGCATCTCTCACCGCATGGGCACCTGGAAAATTTGGCAGCAGAGCAGGATGAGTATTTATCGTTGGGAACTTAGATACAAATGCTGGCGCCAAAATTCGCATAAATCCAACGCTCACAACCAGGTCAGGATTTAATCTCGAAACAGCTTCGAATATTTGGTCATCCCAAGTTGATCGATCCTCAAGCATGGGTAAACATTTTGTGGCAATGCCTGCTGACTTTGCTCGTTCAATAGCTAAACACTCTTTATCTGCAATTAGCTCGAGGATTTCTAAGTTCAGCGCTCCTGTTTGCTTTGCATCAATTATCGATTGCGCAAGTGAACCATTTCCAGAGGCCAATAAAACAATGCGCATTTAGATCTCACTCTTTGGGGATCTCATTGCCTTCACTAATTTAGGTAGATACAGGCCAAAAATTAGGGTTAATAACTGCACCGCAGCAAACAGGGCTGGAAGTTTCCACCAAGTTACACCCACTGGGTGCATATCTTGAGTGAGAAGGGTGCCGCCCGCGAAAAATGAGAAGAGGGTTAGCAAGATTAAAAATGGGATCACGCTGAACATAATCTCTTTTTGCCGAACTCTAAATTCATTATGCACTAGCAAAATCTTTAATTGATTTAAAGCAAGAATTAGGACTGGAACAACTAAGGCAATTAGTACTAGTGGATATTCTGATGTTGGAAGTGAACCAAGTAATGGAATCGCTGGAAGCGAATTTATATCTAGTGTGGCCGGTGAAATCAGAGTTCCGAGCCCGATAGAGAATCCTGGACCGAAGAAGTATGAGATGCCAGCTAGTGCAAAATTCGGTAGATAAAGTAATTGTAAAATTGTAAATAGAATTCCCCCCATAATTCCTGGTTGAATTACAATCGCCAATGATTTAACAATTTCAAAATGCATAATCAGTGATACTCCGATGGCCAGAGTAGATAAACCTAAAAGCGACATGAATGCATAAGTAATAAAATTAAATTTTTGGAAGAAATTGCCTTGGTAATTTAGTGTCGCACTTAGTCCCAATAAGAGAACAAAGGCCGGGGTTAAAAGTAGGTTCGGCTTAATATTTTCGCTCTGGCTAATGGTTGCTGCAAGGGTTGCGATCGCAGTATAGAAAAATAATACGAAAGTTCGTGAGCCCCTAGAGTTATTCGAGAATTCACTTGCTCGCTTGTAACCACTTCGAATCGCTAGCCACGGAAATATTGCCGCGCCAATTGGAAGATAAGAAAGTGCACCACTTGAAAAACCTGCGGATAGCGATAGTTCAAATGGAACTAGGTGACTACCTAGCCACATCCAAATCGCGGCTCGAATTGGATCAGAGGTATTTCCAGTTGCACTTCCTGCGGTGGACCAGGCAAAGAGCGCGATAAAACTCAAGGGAAGCAAGATTAAAGCCACACTGCGCAGAGCCTGTTGAAAAGCAATCAGCAGGATGCGGCTCAAGTTAGTTAACCTTTTTTATTATTTAAGATATCGCGCATAAGTTGCGCAGTCTCACTTGGTGTCTTGCCTACTTTCACGCCAACAGCCTCAAGTGCGCTCTGCTTTGCAGCAGCAGTTCCAGATGATCCGGAAACGATTGCACCAGCATGTCCCATAGTTTTTCCTTCTGGGGCAGTGAAGCCTGCAACATAACCAACTACTGGTTTTGTTACATATTCGCCGATAAAGGCTGCGGCGCGCTCTTCAGCATCTCCACCGATTTCACCAATCATGACAATTGCATCAGTATCTGGGTCATCTTGGAATGCACGTAAACAATCGATATGTGTTGTTCCAATAATTGGGTCTCCACCAATTCCTACTGCGGTGCTAAAACCAAAGTCACGAAGTTCGTACATCATTTGATAGGTAAGAGTTCCAGATTTGGAAACTAAACCAATACGACCTGGGCCAGTAATGTCTGCTGGAATGATTCCGATATTGGATTTTCCGGGGCTTATCAATCCTGGACAGTTTGGCCCAACTAAACGAGTTGTTCCTTTTTCAACAGCGTATGCATAAAAAGCTGCTGAATCATGAACTGGAATTCCCTCAGTGATTACAACTACTAGAGGCAATTTTGCATCAATCGCATCAATAACCGCGGCCTTTGCAAACTTTGGTGGAACGAATACAACAGATGCATTTGCACCGGTCGCGGCAACTGCTTCAGAAACACTATTGAAAACTGGTAGCGAGACGCCTTCGATTTCGACGCTCTGTCCGCCCTTGCCTGGAGTAACACCACCGACAATCTTGGTTCCGGACTTAATCATTCTGGCAGTGTGCTTGGTTCCTTCAGATCCAGTCATACCCTGAACTAGAACTTTGGTATTTTCATTAATAAAAATAGCCATTACTTTGCCGCCAATTCTGCAGCGCGTGCTGCTGCGCCATCCATTGTTTCGACCTGCTGAATTAGCGGGTGAGCCGCTTCATTAAGAATACGGCGCCCTTCAATTACATTGTTACCATCAAGGCGAACAACGATTGGTTTAGTTGCTTGGGCACCGAGCATTGTTAGCGCCTGAACAATTCCATTAGCGACAGCGTCGCAAGCAGTGATTCCGCCAAAGACATTTACAAAAACACTTCGAACATCAGGGTCGCCGAGAATAATCCCTAGGCCATCTGCCATAACCTGCGCTGATGCACCTCCGCCAATATCTAGGAAGTTTGCTGGTTTAACGCCAAACTTTTCGCCGGCATAAGCAACAACATCGAGAGTGCTCATTACTAAGCCAGCTCCGTTACCAATGATTCCAACTTGGCCATCAAGCTTTACATAATTGAGATTCTTAGCTTTAGCTGCAGCCTCGAGTGGATTTGCTGCTGCATGATCAATTAGATCTTCATGGCTTGGGTGACGAAAATCTGCACTGTCATCAAGAGTTACTTTGCCATCTAGCGCAACAACTTTTCCATCGCTAGTTTTAACGAGTGGATTGATCTCCATAAGAGTTGCATCTTCTGCAACAAATGCGGCCCATAACTTGAGAAGAACTTCGACAACTTGATCAACTACATCTGTCGGAAATTGTCCAGCCAAGATAATTTCGCGAGCTTTATCTTTTGAAATTCCAACATTTGGATCGATACCAATTCGAGCTAACTTCTCTGGAGTCTTATGTGCAACTTCTTCGATTTCCATACCACCAGCAACTGATGCCATAACCAAGAAGTTTCGGTTTGCACGATCTAAGAGAATAGCCAAGTAATACTCGGCTTCAATTGGCGCAGCTTGCGCGATCATTACTTTGTGAACTGTGTGGCCTTTGATATCCATTCCAAGAATTGCTGCCGCTTTTTCTCGCGCATCGACTGCGCTCTCTGCAAGCTTTACGCCACCAGCTTTTCCGCGACCGCCAACTTTTACTTGAGCTTTTACGACCACGCGGCCACCCATTGATGCGGCAGCAGCTTCAGCTTCCTCAGGTGTAAACGCAACTGCGCCACCCAATACTGGAACACCGTGTGATTCAAAAAGATCTCGAGCTTGATACTCAAAGAGATCCATTAGTTACCCCATCCATTAATCATTACAAATTTTCAGTGCTTACGAATAGGCAAAATCTTAGTGGCTAATCAGAGCTTCTCTACCGGCGCATAACGGAGCAACAACCTTTTTTCGCCGAGTGAGCCAAAATTTATCGTAGCTTCCGCGCGATCGCCATCGCCAACAACCGCAACTACTGTCCCCAAACCAAATGTGTCATGTGACACACGATCTCCAGTTACTAAGACCATAGTTGTCGAAGCCTTTCGCCCAGTAGCTCTTGGTGCTGGTGTGAAATGTGAAGTCTTTAGAACGCTGGCACGAGAAGGTGCGGATGCGTGTTCATTCCATTCAATAACTTCATCTGGAATTTCTGCAAGAAAACGTGAAGGTGGATTGTAAGTTGGTGCGCCCCACGAACTTCGATATTCAGATCTTGAAACATATAACCGCTCACGCGCTCTTGTTAAACCAACATATGCAAGTCTTCGTTCTTCTTCAATCTCTTCGCGATCTCCCAGTGTTCTAGAGTGTGGAAAAATACCTTCCTCCATACCGGTCAGAAAAACTGTGGGAAATTCCAACCCCTTTGCAGTATGCAGAGTCATCAAGGTAACAACTCCACCATGATCTTCACCATCTGGAATCTGATCTGAATCTGCTACAAGTGATACGTTCTCTAAAAAGCCCAATAACGAAATCTCTTCACCAACTTCAACTTCGCCCTCTTCATATTCAACGGCGACCGAGACTAATTCTTGTAAGTTTTCAACCCGACTTTCATCCTGCAAGTCATCACTCTTCTCTAGCTCATTTAATAAACCGGATTGCTCTAGAACTGCCTGGGCGATTATCGATGGTCGGCTCTTTGCTTCGACAAGGACGGTTAATGAGGTGATGAGATGAACAAAATCATTGATTGCAGAAATAGATCTGGTGGGAATACTCGGAACTTCTGATGCCCGATTTAGCGCGCTCCAGAATGAGATACCCGAATCCTTAGAGAATAAATCAACGGTATCTAATGCACGATCGCCGATTCCCCGCTTTGGAGTGTTGATAATTCTTCGCAGTGAAATTTCATCTTCGCTATTAACCAAGACTCTTAAATATGCGAGAAAATCCTTTACCTCTTTACGTTCGTAAAATCGCACACCACCGACAACTTTGTATGGAATTGCTGAACGCAAGAAAGCTTCTTCAAAAACTCGAGATTGCGCATTGGTTCGGTAGAAGATTGCCGCCTCACCTGGCTGTGAAATATTCTCACTGCGCAGTCGACGGATTTCAGTAACCACATGGTTAGCTTCATCATGTTCGCTCTCTGCCACATAACCAGTTATCTTTGAACCGGATCCAGACTCTGACCATAAGTTCTTGGCTTTACGACCCTCATTATTTGAAATAACTGCGTTTGCGGCCGAAAGGATGTTCTGAGTAGATCGATAATTCTGTTCAAGAAGAATTGTTTTTGCACTTGGATAATCTGCTTCAAATTGCAGAATATTTCTAATATTCGCCCCGCGAAAAGCGTAGATAGATTGATCTGCATCTCCTACTACACATAACTCAGCTAATGGAATTCCTTCGCCTTCAGTTCCTACCAACTCTTTAATCAACATATATTGCGCGTGATTTGTATCCTGGTATTCGTCAACAAGCACATGTCTAAAACGCGATCGGTATCGCTGGCGACTCTCAGGGTTGCGTTGCAAAATTTCTACAGTCCTGCCAATCAAGTCATCAAAATCCATAGCATTAGCGCTGACTAAACGCCTTTGATAATGCGCAAAAACTTCGGCAACCACTTCATTGAATTGATTATCTGCTGATTGCACAAAATCTGCTGGCCCCTGTAATTCATTCTTGGCTTGAGATATCAGACCAGCGACCGCCCTTGGTGTATAGCGCTTGATATCTAAATTCATATCTTTCATTACGAGGGTAATCAGTCGCAAACTGTCAGATGAGTCATAGATCGTAAAAGAATTTGAATAGCCAAGCTTCGCCGCTTCTTGGCGCAGAATTCGAACGCAAGCTGAATGGAATGTTGAAACCCACATCAATCTTGCGCGATCACCAACAAGTTCGGCGACTCGCTCTTTCATTTCTGCTGCTGCTTTATTTGTGAAGGTAATTGCTAAAACTTCATAAGGATTAACTCCGCGTTGCCCAAGTAAATAAGCAATTCGTCTAGTTAAAACTCGGGTCTTCCCAGACCCAGCTCCGGCCACGACAAGCAGTGGCGAACCTTGGTGAATCACAGCGGCTTGCTGCTGCGGGTTCAAGCCATTAACTAGCGATTCTGCTGACATAGACGGAGTCTAACGACTCACATTATCGGTACACATAATGTGTGGAGGTCTCCTAAGATTGGGCAATGCCTCCTATAGATGATTCTGAAATTGAACGTGTTTTAGTCGTTACTGCGCATCCAGATGACCTTGATTTTGGAGCCGCAGGAACTATTGCACAATGGACGGCGCGAGGAATCGATGTTTCATATTGCATCTGCACCAACGGTGATCAAGGTGGCGAAGATCCTGATGTTCCACGTGAAGAAATGCCTAAGATCAGACAGAAAGAACAGCGTGATGCTGGAAAAATTTTAGGCGTTACGAATATCGAATTCTTAAATCATCGTGATGGCTGGTTAGTTCCAACCATTGAATTGCGTAAACAAATTGTGCGTGAAATTAGAAAGAGCAGACCACAGCGAATGTTGGTCCAAAGTCCCGAGCGAAATTGGGATCGGTTATTTGCAAGCCACCCAGATCACATGGCAGCAGGGGAAGCTGCAATTCAAGCGGTCTATCCAGATGCCAGAAATCCATTCGCCTTTGAGGATTTACTAAAGAATGAGGGCTTAGAGCCTTGGCGGGTTCAGGAACTTTGGGTGATGTCTCACCACACACCTGATCATGTTGTCGATGTTACTGATACTTTCGATAAGAAGATTGCGGCCCTTCATGCACATGAAAGCCAGACTGCGCATAATCCAAACTTAGAAACTATGTTGCGCGAATGGGGCGAGAAAAATGCAAAGCTGCATGGCTTGCCTGATGGCAGATTGGCTGAAGTATTTAAAATAGTTTCTAGCGATTAATTAGCGAGATACCGCTTTTTCAATTGCAATCGGCTGGATTGGTGCACCATCTCCGGGTCCATTTGAATTATTGGAACCAAGTGCGGCGACTGCTTTCACAATTTCTAAGCCCTTAACAACTCTGCCCCATAAGGTGTAATTAGGGCCAAGTCTAGAGTTGTCATCATAAACAATAAAAAATTGGCTGCCATTTGTTCCTGGTCCAGAATTTGCCATTGCTACGGAACCTGCTGGATAAATATTTCCAACTCCCCTTGGAAGATTCTCGTCTGGCGCAGTGTAAGCGGGACCTCCGGAACCTGTACCTGAAGGATCACCACACTGCAGAACAAATATCCCCTGCGTTGTTAAGCGATGACACGGCGACTTATCAAAAAAACCTTTATTTGCTAGGTAAGACATTGAAATTACAGTGAGCGGAGCACTTACTCCATCAGCTTCAATCTGAATTTCACCACAGTTTGTTGTTAGCGTGAAAGTTCGATTTACATACGGCCGCTTAACCTCTGGAACCGGAAGCCTCATTGGCTTATGACCTACGGCTTTAGTTGGCTTGCAAATTGATTGCACTTTATTTATCTGGCTGACTTTCTTTCCATTCTTTGCCTTCTTTTCAGCGCTTGCTGGAGCCGCCACAAATAGCGAGAGACCAAAAGCGGCAACAACTGTGAAAGTTACTGCACGGCTTGCTCGCTTCATCTGCACTTTATCTCCAATCATTCCCACTCAATCGTCCCCGGCGGCTTCGATGTTACATCGAGAACCACTCTATTTACTTCACTTACTTCATTTGTAATACGAGTTGAAATCTTCTCCAATACTTCGTATGGAATCCGACTCCAATCTGCAGTCATTGCATCTTCTGATGAAACTGGTCGAAGCACAATTGGATGACCATAAGTTCGACCATCGCCCTGGACTCCTACACTTCTTACATCAGCTAATAAAACAACTGGACACTGCCAAATTATCCGATCTAAATTTGCAATGCGCAATTCATTTCGGGCAATCGCATCAGCTTTTCGCAATATTCTAAGTCTATTCTCAGTCACTTCGCCAACTATTCGAATTGCTAGGCCAGGTCCAGGGAAGGGCTGACGCCAGATAATTTCCTCCGGCAAACCAAGGGATAAGCCCGCATAGCGAACTTCATCTTTAAACAGTGTGCGAAGTGGTTCAATTAATTTAAATTGTAAATCATCAGGTAAGCCACCAACGTTGTGATGCGATTTAATATTTGCTGCGCCATCTCCACCGCCAGATTCAACGACATCGGGATACAAAGTTCCTTGAACCAGAAAATCAATTGGCTCGGTTGCTGAAATTTCACGAGCTGCGGTTTCAAATACTCTAATAAATTCAGTGCCAATAATCTTTCGCTTTGTTTCCGGATCGGTAACACCCGCAAGTGCGCTCAAGAAGCGTTCTTTGGCATCCACAACTTTGAGAGTTACTCCGGTTGATGCAACAAAGTCACGCTCCACTTGTTCGGCTTCACCTTCACGAAGTAATCCGTGGTCTACAAATACGCAAGTCAGTTGAGAGCCCACCGCTTTTTGCACGATAGCTGCGGCGACTGCTGAATCCACACCACCGGATAAACCACAAAGCACTCTTCCACTTCCAACAAGTTTCTTAACCTTTTCAACTTCAGAAGTCACAATATTTTCAGAGTTCCAAGTTGGTTTGCATCCAACAACATCTATCAGCCAACGACGCAGAATTTCTTGGCCATTTTCGGAGTGTAAAACTTCAGGATGAAATTGCACACCAGCAAATTTGGCATCGCTATTTTCGAATGCAACAATTTCAGTGTCACTGGTGCTTGCGGTTGATGTAAATCCAGATGGTGCGGTTGTGACACTGTCGCCGTGACTCATCCAAACACTGAACTCTTTTGGTAGATCCGCCAGCAATTTTGAATTTGAATTATGAGTAAGTGCAGTTCGGCCAAACTCGGATTTTCCGGTCTTTGTTACAACCCCACCAAGTGCGGCAGCCATAACCTGAAATCCATAGCAAATTCCAAAAATCGGAATGCCAGCTTCAAAGATTTTAGAGTCGAGAGTTGGTGCACCGGCTTCATAAACACTAGAAGGTCCGCCCGATAAAATTATCGCTTTAGGGCTTTTCTCTAACATCTTTGCAATCGGCATTGATGAAGGAACTATCTCGGAATAAACCTGCGCTTGGCGAACGCGACGAGCAATTAACTGAGCATATTGAGCACCAAAATCAACTACTAAAACTAGTTCCTGATTCTTTGAATCAGACACGGTCAATTACAACTTCAACGCGCTGGAACTCTTTGAGATCCGAGTAGCCAGATGTAGCCATTGCACGTCGCAGTGCGCCAAACAAATTCATGCTGCCATCAGCAAGATGTGATGGTCCAACCAGGATTTCTTCTAAGCTTCCGACAGTTCCGACTTGAACTCTGTCGCCACGAGGTAATTCGAGATGATGCGCTTCTGATCCCCAGTGCCAGCCTTTTCCTGGTGATTCAACTGCTTTAGCAAGTGGTGAGCCCATCATCACTGCATCTGCGCCACACGCAATTGCCTTCGCAATATCGCCAGACTTTCCTACAGATCCATCTGCAATTACGTGAACAAAACGTCCACCAGATTCATCCATGTAATCTCGACGCGCAGATGCAACTTCAGCAACAGCTGATGCCATTGGAACTGCAATTCCTAATACTGAACGAGTTGTGTGGGCAGCTCCGCCACCAAAACCAACTAATACACCTGCTGCGCCCGCGCGCATTAAGTGCAGAGCGCCAGTTCCGGTTGCACATCCTCCAACAATTACCGGCACATCTAATTCATAAATAAACTTCTTTAAATTTAGTGGAGCAACTTCGGCAGATACATGTTCGGCGCTAACAGTTGTTCCACGGATAACGAAAATATCTACGCCGGCATCAATAACAGCCTTCGCGTGTTCTGCGGTTCGCTGCGGCGAAAGGGCTGCTGCAACAGTAACGCCAGCGGCACGAATCTGGGCGATACGTTCCTTAATTAATTCTGGTCTAATTGGAAGTGAGTAAAGTTCTTGCATTCTGCGAATAGCTTTATCTTGTGGCATTGAAGCAATTTCACCAAGTGGAATTCTTGGATCATCATGGCGAGTCCAAAGTCCTTCAAGATTTAACACACCGAGGCCACCAAGTTTTCCAATTGCGATTGCAGTTTCTGGTGAAACAACAGAATCCATCGGGGCTGCCATCATAGGAAGTGAGAATTTATAAGCATCAATCTGCCAGGCGATAGAAACTTCTTCTGGATCGCGGGTTCGCCGGCTCGGAACAATCGCAATGTCATCGAATGAATAACCTACGCGGGCCCGCTTACCTGGTCCGATTTCGATTTCGTTCATGGCTACTTTCCTTTTCCGGTGTAGTTCGGGGCATCTGCAACATGCAAAACATCATGCGGATGGCTTTCCTGCAATCCAGCTGAAGTAATCTGAATTAGTTGACCATTCTGCTGTAAATCAGCGATTGTTGGGGATCCGGCATAACCCATTCCAGATCGAAGTCCGCCAACTAGTTGATGAACCATTTCAGAAACTGGGCCGCGATAGGCAACTTTACCTTCGATGCCTTCTGGAACTAATTTGTCTTCAGCTAAAACATCATCTTGCATATAACGATCTTTTGAATAAGATTTTTTATCACCACGGGATTGCATAGCGCCGAGTGAGCCCATCCCTCGGTATGCCTTAAATTTTTTGCCACCAACTTCAACAAGTTCTCCTGGTGATTCATCGCAACCAGCTAGTAACGAACCAAGCATTACTGAATCTGCTCCAGCAACAATTGCTTTTGCAATGTCGCCAGAATATTGCAATCCGCCATCTGCAATAAGTGGAATGCCAGCTTTAACACATGCTTTGTGAGCTTCCATGATTGCGGTTATTTGTGGGACCCCGACACCAGCAACAACTCGTGTTGTGCAGATTGATCCAGGACCGACTCCAACTTTTACCGCATCTGCGCCAGCGTTGATAAGTGCTTGGGCTCCGGCACGAGTCGCAACATTGCCACCAATAATTTGAATCTCTGGATATGCCTTCTTAATTCTCGCAATCGCATCCAAAACTGCCCGGTGATGTCCATGTGCGGTGTCTACAACAACAACATCAACACCAGCTTCGATTAACGCAGTTGCCCGCGCAAATCCATCATCACCAACACCAACTGCGGCACCGACAATTCCATGAGCTTTAACGGCCTTAACATTTTCTACTTGCTCTTCGATTGGCAAATTTCGATGGATAATTCCAATTCCGCCAGCTTTTGCCATTGCAATAGCCATATCGGATTCCGTAACCGTGTCCATCGCTGACGAAACAAGTGGTATTTCTAAAGATATTTTCTGGGTTAAGCGAGTTCTGGTATCAACCTCACTTGGAACTACATCAGATGCATCCGGAAGTAGCAGGACATCATCGTATGTGAGTCCGAGCATTGCGACTTTGTCGCGAGCACCTTCAAGCATTGGTTAAGTCTAGTCAATCAAATTGACTAGTTTTCCCCCGTTTCACCAATCATTTAAGCGGAAATCAAACGGCGATAGCCTGCATTATCTGCTCTCGAGCATCGCTCAATCCTTTAGTTATAACCAACTTATTTGTTAACTCAACTTTCGAAGATTTCCATCCTGGTCCGCCAAGAAGTATCCGTGGAGCCGGTCGGATTGCTGGCAGGGATTTAACATACTTATGATCTGCATTTTCACTCAATTGAGCCCAGAGAAAAATTGCTGGTGGCGCAGATTTAATTATCACTTCGTTCAAGGCACTTTGTGGAGTCCTGGCACCCAGGTAGATACATTCAATCCCGGACTCTGCAAGAACTGCCGCAAGGGCGGCTAGTGCAAGTGAGTGGTATTCATTTTCAACACACGCCAGCAAGACTGGTCGAGAGTTTTTTGGCTTTGCTATTTTCCCTAAATTTTCGCTAAGGATTTTACGTAAGACTTCGCTTAAGAAATGTTCGGTCTCGATACCGGTCCCGGTCCGGACCCAATCGTCACCAACTTCTGTTAACAGTGGGGCAATTACTTCGACCCAAGTTGTTTCTAATCCACTCTCCGATATTGATTTCTTTAACAACTTTTCGATATTAGCTTGATCAAACTTCAAGGCAGATTTATAGAGCAGTGTGACTAAATCGCATTTAGCTTCAGATTCTTGAACGACTTTCTCAACTTTATTCTTGGTGCTCTTCGCACTTAGAGCCAGCGCCTTACTAGCTGCGTCTTTGGGTGCAACACCGGCAACAATTAGTCGAGCCATTGCAGTTAATCTCATCAAGTCTGTTGCGGAATATCTTCTATGAGTTCCAGAATCATGTTCACTTGGGCCAATGCCATATCGGCGGTCCCAGGTTCGAAGGGTTGCTGGGGCCACCCCGAGCCTTCTGGCGACGGCTGCGACGGTTAGAGAATCATCTTCGTCAACAGATTCGACAACTGTGTCGATTGCGCGGGCCATTCGGCAATTCTCTCGATTTAAAGTGAGGCGCGCCACTTGAAACCTTGGAATTTGCAGCAATTTGGCAACAAAACCCCCAAAATACTTGAACAACCTATGGCGCGGTTGTAGCATTTGGCCTACGCACGGAGAAAGAATTGGAGCCAAGATGACAAGTCAATTGCAACCTAGACCAATCGCATCTGATTGGGAGTGGCAAGAATCTGCTGCCTGTCGTGAGCTGCCAACTGAAATGTTCTTCTACACAGATGGCGAACGTGGTCCTCGCCGCAAGAATCGCGAGAACGCTGCTAAAGCAGTTTGTGCTTCTTGCCCAGTAATTCAAGCGTGCAGAAAACAAGCACTAACTCTGGCTGAGCCCTATGGTATTTGGGGCGGACTTACTGAAGAAGATCGCTTAACAATTTTAAGTCGTGAACAGAAAGTTGTAGAGCACTCATTCTCTTCAGCTTCTTAAATTAATTAGTTCTTTAAAACCTAACTTGCCAATGGCCCTAAGAGGAATCCCTTCAGGCGGGCCTGAGGATTAGGATCACCTCTGTGTTTAGCTGCAAATTCTGCAGTTCCATTCTTGCCACAAAGTGAAAGTATATTTCCCCTTCCACCTGGGTGCGAACCAATCCACTTTGTTAAATCATAAACATTTCCATCGATAACTGACCAGCAGCTAGCTTCGCTGTTATTGGCCCGAACTTTCTCCATGGTGTAACCACTCTGTTCTGCTGTTGGCTTTGGCGATGGTGTTGAACTTGCAACCGGTTTTGGTGTTGAACTTGCAACCGGTTTTGGCGCTTCATTAGTTCCACGAATTACTTCACCAACTACGCCTTCTTTTTCGCCCACAGCTATTGTGATTGCTGCTCTACTTTTTGAAGTGATTTCAAAGCTATAAATGCCACCTTGCGCTTTGCTGTTATAGCGCCCAAGATAAAGATAATTCACGCCACCGTATGGCTCGAAAAATTTTGTTCGCTCGGTAAATTTCATCGTAACTTTAGATCCGGAAGGGCTGGTAATCACAAGTGTTGGTAACGACTTATTGCGCAATGCGCTCTCTGGTTTTTTATCGACTATCAAGTATTGAACAGCGAGCTCTTCGCCCTCTTTAAACTGGGCACGGAAAGCCTTCTTCTGTCCGGCTTTAGTGAATGCAGCGCGCACAGCAAATGAGAGCGTTCCATCAACAATAAGCGGTCCTTTTGACGCTGTTGTTTCAGAATCTGATAAAACTAAAGGTTGATGGGCATTGGCTACTCCGCTGCCAATAGTTGAACCAATAATTAAAAATGCTAGAGCCCCTGCTATTGATTTGCGCATGAGAAAAGATTACCCGAGCAAAGTTACTTGCGCATTTTGGCTTAGAACTTGCTTAAACCCGAGTGAGATTCCATGCCCGCACGCCACCAACAATTCCAGCTGCGTTTGGAACAATAACAACGTCATCCCCAATAAGTTCTAAGACTTCTGGCCGGATTCGGCGGGCATTTCCACCCCCTAAATAAAGTCGATCCCAGTGAAAGACTGGGCGCAAATCTGTGACCATTAGACGAATTCGCCGCGACCAGAATGAGTCCCCAAGCCGGCGACGTTCGTGTTCGCCAATCCACTCGTCATAAATAGTTGAACGTCGAATTGGTGCATGTGAAAGTTCAATATGTGGGGCAAGTTTTCCGCCATCAAATACTGCGCAACCTAAGCCGGTTCCAAGAGTTAAAACAACTTCAAAACCTGAACCTGCAACTACGCCTGCGCCATGAACTTCGGCATCATTTAGCATAAGTGTAGGAAGGCCAAAAGTTTCTTGGACCAGACTTTTAAAATCTAAACCTTTCCAAGCATAGAACAACTCTGGATCTACTCTGGTTCGCGGACCCTTCACATTTATGTAATGCGGGGTGTGAACAACAACGCCATGTCGAACCATTCCTGGAAATCCAACTGTTATGCGATCAGCCTTTGGCAACTTTGCTGCGATGCCTTGAAAAACTTCGATTAAGCCAGCTGGTGTAAGTGGATATGGCGTGGGCACTGCAACTGCAGGTGCATGCATCGTGCCATCTTCATCAAGAACAGAGGCTTTAATACTTAGCCCACCGCAATCAATGCTCAAAGTCATAATTGGGGAATTTGCCATGAGCTAATTAAACCAATAAAAAAGGCCCCACACTAATGAAAGTTTGGGGCCTTAAATATTAAGCGTTAATTAGCGCCTAAATTAATGCGAGTGTCCGCCTGGTCCATGGCTGTGGCCACTTGAGGCAGCTTCTTCCTTCTTGATTTCAGGAGTCTCAAAAACAAGAGCTTCTGTTGTGATAAACATTGCAGCAATTGATGCAGCATTAGCAAGTGCTGAGCGAGTTACTTTAACTGGATCGATTACGCCGACCTTTACTAGATCTTCATAAACTTCAGTTCCGGCGTTGAAGCCTTCATTCGCCTTCATTGAGCGAACTTTTGCAACAACTACATAACCTTCATGACCAGCATTTTCAGCAATCCAGCGAAGTGGTTCATCGCAAGCCTTGCGGACTAGACGGACGCCGACTGCTTTATCGCCTTCGAAGCCAAGATCTTTATCAAGGGCTGATGCTGCGTGAACTAACGCTGCGCCACCACCAACAACGATTCCTTCTTCGACAGCTGCGCGAGTTGCAGAGATTGCATCTTCTAATCTGTGCTTCTTCTCCTTTAGTTCAACTTCAGTGTGTGCTCCAACTTTGATTACACAGACGCCACCAGCAAGTTTTGCAACGCGCTCCTGTAGCTTCTCGCGATCCCAATCAGAATCAGTGCTCTCAAGTTCGTTGCGAATCTCCTGGACTCGGGCTGAAACTTGGGCCTTATCGCCAGCGCCATCAACGATGGTTGTGTTGTCCTTTGTGATTACAACGCGACGAGCACGACCTAGAAGATCAACGGTTACTTGTTCAAGTTTCAGACCAACTTCGGCGGTAATTACTTGGCCACCAGTAAGGATTGCGATGTCTTGCAACATGGCCTTACGACGATCGCCAAAGCCTGGTGCCTTAACTGCGGCTGATGTAAATGTTCCGCGCATCCGGTTTACGACCAGAGTAGATAGCGCTTCGCCTTCGACATCTTCAGCAATAATCAGAAGTGGCTTTCCGGCTTGTGAAACTTTCTCCAAGATTGGCAAGATTTCTGCGAGCGCAGAGATTTTTCCACCAGAGATAAGGACAAAAGCATCTTCTAAAACAGTCTCCATACGATCAGCATCGGTAACGAAATAAGGCGAGATATAGCCCTTATCAAATTGCATACCTTCTGTGAAATCTAGTTCAAGACCAGTTGTTGAAGATTCTTCAACTGTAATAACGCCATCTTTGCCGACCTTATCCATCGCTTCTGCAATGAGATCGCCAATCGCCTTATCTTGTGCTGAAATTGTTGCAACATCTGCAATCTGAGATTTACCGCTTACTGCTGTTGAATTCTTCTTTAACTCTTCAGAAACAGCCTTTACTGCCGCTTCGATGCCCATCTTGATATCCATTGGCTGAGCTCCGGCAGCAAGGTTACGAAGACCTTCCTTAACCATTGCTTGAGCAAGAACTGTGGCAGTTGTTGTTCCATCACCAGCAACATCATTGGTTTTTTCAGCAACTTGCTTTACAAGTTGTGCGCCCATGTTCTCAGCTGGATCAGAGAGTTCAATTTCCTTGGCGATTGTTACACCGTCATTTGTAATAAGTGGCGCGCCATATGACTTTGCGATAACGACGTTGCGACCCTTAGGCCCAAGCGTTACTTTTACGGTGTCAGCAAGAATGTTTACACCGCGCTCCATCGCACGACGGGCCTCTTCATCAAAACTTAAAGTTTTACCCATGCGCTATTACTTCTTCTCAATAATTGCTAATACGTCGCGAGCTGAAAGAACAAGGTATTCCTCGTTGTTGTACTTAACTTCAGTTCCGCCATACTTGCTATAAAGAACTACATCGCCAACTTTTACATCCATTGGTGTGCGAACGCCATCATCAAAACGACCTGGACCAACTGCAATAACAGTGCCCTCTTGTGGCTTCTCTTTTGCAGTATCTGGAATTACTAAACCTGATGCTGTTGTTTGTTCGGCTTCATTTTCCTTTACAACTATGCGATCTTCTAGTGGCTTGATGGTTACGGCCATGACTGCTCCTTCATGATTGACTTATTGGAGGGCTCTACTCGATTAGCAGACTCACCCTTCGAGTGCTAACGCAAACTCTAAGGCAGGGGTGGGTGGGGCGTCAAAATTTAACTAAAAGATGGGCTTTGAAATACCCGAGCTGGAATCGGCGGCAAAGCCTATTTGTGAGGGTTTTAAGCCCTTTGCCACGGCAAGAGAACCAATTGCCGCAACCATTGCCCCATTATCAGTGCATAAATCCATAGGTGGAATCCGCAGTTGAATACCGGCCTTGGTCGTCCGTTCTGAGGCCAATTCACGCAACCTGCTGTTGGCGGCGACCCCGCCAGCAATAATAAGAGTTTCAATACCACTCTCTTTTGCTGCACCAATTGCCTTCATCAGTAGCACATCAACAACAGCCTCTTGGAAAGAAGCTGCTACATCAGCCCGTAGATAACTTGGAGTTTTTGCTAGGTATCTTGAGACTGCGGTTTTCAGACCTGAAAACGAGAAATCATATTTGTGATCAACCAAATCGCGAGCCAGAGTAAGTCCTCTTGGGAATTCAATCGCATCTGGATTGCCAGACTTTGCTTCACGATCAATCGCTGGTCCACCCGGAAAGCCAAGCTCTAAAATTCTGGCGATTTTATCGAATGCTTCGCCAGCAGCATCATCGATGGTCGAACCAAGAGTTTTAACATCGCTGGTCAAGTCAGTTACTTCCAGAATCGAACTATGGCCTCCACTCACCAGAAGTGCGATTGCTGGATTCAATTTGTGATCCGAATTCAGTGAATCTACTGCGATATGCGCCGATAAATGATTAACGCCATAAAGTGGTTTATCTAGTGCAAGTGCCAAACCTGCTGCACTTGAAGTTCCTACCAATAGCGCCCCAATCAATCCTGGGCCAGCAGTAACAGCAAAAGCATCAATGTCCTTCAGCGAAACTTTGGCATCGCTAAGTGCTTGTGCAATAACGTTTGGCATAGCTTCTAAATGTGCGCGGCTAGCAATCTCGGGAACCACGCCACCAAATCGGGCATGTTCATCAACGCTGGATGAAATTACATTGGCAAGTAATTTTCGACCAGCAACAATTCCTACTGCAGTCTCATCACAAGAAGTTTCGATTCCAAGAACTAAGGCGTCAGAGTTTTTCATACCAACTCTTTTCGCATGATAATTGCGGTTTTACCAGGCCCGTAATAATCCTTACGTTGCGAAATTTCAATAAAACCAAATGATTCATAGAGTGGAATCGCTTCTTCATTTCCAACTCGCACCTCAAGCATTATTGCTTCGCACTTTTGGGTTCGAGACCAATCAATTAATCTGCGCAGTAATTCACGGCCAATCCCTTTACGGCGATGTGGATCGGCAACAGTAAGTGTCAAAACATCTGCAGTTCCTGCCAGATTAACTACCCCGGCATAAGCAATAAGTTCGCCCTCGAACTCTCCGACCACATACATTCGATCTTTACCAGCAGATTCTTCTTTAAGTTGGGCCATAGTCCAGGCCGCTTTACCATAGGCACTTTTTTCGATTGAAAATATTGGGACTAAATCAAGTTGATTCATCGGCCTAAATTTCACACCGACAGGTGCGGGATAAGCATCAGGTCTGCGAACATAGATGGGTTGAAAATATGTTGCGCCAGATTCTGCAATAGCGATAAATGCTGTTGGATCTGGATATTGATTCGATACTTCGCCATAGATTGGGATATCAAACGCAGTTAGCTGTGATGGCTGACAAACTTTTGGTTCGCCAATACGTAATCCATTTGTATATCTTGCAAAGAAGACTTCTTTTCGTCTGGCATCAATTGCAACGATGAAATCACTTTCAGAAATTTGGTTTGCAATCGCATCTAAACTGCAGACTCCTTGCCAGGGGATCCCACGGCCAAGTGCAAAGCTCTGGGCAAATGAGATACCGGCTCGAAGACCAGTAAATGGACCTGGCCCCATTCCGACAATCACTCGATCAATTCTGCTTTCAAGCTTTAGACCTTGCGCAACAAGTTCGGGCAGGGCTTCACCATGTGAAAGTGCACCATCGTGATGAGAGGCAAAGAGAGTTTTGCCATCCCCCACTATCGCGACACTTGTGCGAGAAGTTGATGTGTCAATTAGAAGATAAGTGCTCACAGTTTAAATCCAGCAAATCTCTGACCATGGCCAATTAATGAAACCAATCTTTGGACATCGTTTGCACCAAATTCAATTTGGATCTCGAGATATTCATCGGCTAACCGATTGGCTAAACCCTCGCCCCATTCCACAACCGTGATACTTGTCGGAAGGTAACTCTCTAAATCTAAATCATCGAATATCGCGGTCGAACCCCCCTGCAATCGGTAAGCATCGACATGAACTAGCGGAATTTTTCCGGGATGAATTCTAGAAATTACAAAGGTTGGCGAAGTTATGTTTTCAATTCCAAGTGCCCGACCAATACCTTGAGTAAGTGCGGTCTTGCCAGCACCTAAAGGTCCAGATAACAGAAGTAAATCTCCGGGTTTCAATTGCTCGCCAATTTGTGCACCTAATTTGTGCATCTCGGCCAGACTATTGAGGATATTGACTTCACTTTTTCCAGACACAAGAGAAGGTTACCTAATTATTTTCAGGTCAAAGCATAAAAAAAGCGGGGCCAGAATTAACTGACCCCGCAATTTCTACTTATTCAGGAATTAGTCCTGATACTTCAACTCGGCTGGTTGGTAATCCGGATCAGTATTTAGATACGGAACCTTTGGCAGAATTGTGTCTAAGACAGTTTGGCTTGGAACTTTTCCAGTCTTAGCTGAAGAAGCTAGAACTCGAACCCAAGTCATTAACTGCTCTTTGGTAAATGATTCGTGTCCGACGCCAGAAATAGCGACCGGAGCCGTCAAATCAGGTGCACCAGTTGCGGTGAACTTTGTATACGTTTCAGGAGTCAGCGCATACATTGACACGGTATTCCAGACCGGCTTGTTCTTTAGCAAGAACCTTATTTCAGGTTGATCTGTTGCCTCAGCCAATCTCTTTTCCCAAGCAGCAACTCTTGCTTCATAAACAGCTTTCGCCTTGTTTACGTAGTGAACCTGGTTACCAGACAACACCAGACGATCTGCCTCATTTGAAAGCAGAACTACTGGCTTTGTGGTGTCGAATTTAGACTTATCAAGTGCAGCTAATTTTGCCACTGCAGCTGGAACTCCAACAACGCGAGGAGCTGCTGCAAGTGTTGCAAGCATCGCGCCGACTGCTTCTTCGCCAGATAGACCCACAGTAAAGCGGCCTAGATCTTCATCTGAAAGAAGCGCTGAGTAATTTGTCTTTGTGTTGTCGTAGAAACCAGCACCTACGACTTCAGCAACACCTTGGCCGCCAAAGTAAGCGGTTCCAAGAAAGTCTTGAGCGTTTTCAAGAATCGCAACGGTCGAGTTAATACTTCCCTCTGGAACGAGAGTTGCACTTGTTGAGATTCCATCCATGTGAGAAGACTTTGTTGGGATACCAGCAATTAGCCCTGCCATCAATAGCGCAGAACGTTGTGGAATTCCAGCAGGAACAATTGCTGCTGGGTGAGCAAGTGGCAAGCTGCCGTAATCCTTGCTCCATTGGGTAAGAAGTGCGCCGACCTTTGCAAAGTCACCTAGAACTGCCATATGGCCAGGTACACCCTTGGTTCCCATAACTGTGCAGCCCTTGATTGTTGGATCAAAGAACACACTAAAGATATAGAGGAAGTCGCAACCAGACTTAAGTGTGTTAGCGATTGATGGCGATACACCGGCAAGAACTCCGACAGCATCTGCACCATTAGGATACTTTTCAATGTATGGAGTCAAAATTGCGCCAGCCATTGAAGCACCGTAGACAACTGTCTTTGTGATTCCAACGCGCTTCTTGGTAATGGTTACTAATTCATTTAGCATTTCAACGCAATCGGCCGTGTTCCAGCCGCGCAAGCCACTTGATGAACAATCATATGCAGCAATTCCGTAGCCAAGTTGAAGCATTGGTTTTACTGTGCTGACTTTGTGGTTAACGCTTGTTGGTGACATTTGTTCAACACCTGTTGGCACAATATAACCTGGGTAAGGATATGAAGGGCGCACGCCGTGCTGCCAGAAGAAGAAGGTTCCGCCGTAATTAGATGGAACCATCGTTCTGTATTTTGCACCGTTGGCTAGGGTTCCATCACAAGTTATGACACCACTCTTTGCGTCTTCGACGCAGACTGGAGTTGATGCTTGTGCTGGAGCCGCGACTGCGACTACCAAGCCAGTTGAAATCAGCGCAGCTGCGCCAAATGTTGCAATTAGTTTTTTCAAGTTAACGTTTCTCATTTTATCCTTACCCAACCCTTGGAAGTGCATCAGCAGCGATTGCTGGGCGCTTGTAGTTTGAGACAGTTACTGGGCCATTTGCGGAATCGGTTGTGTAAACAACGCGAGTTCCACCGATTGGCTTGAGTACTAACGAAGCATCATATTCACCTAACCAGAAACCAGTGAAGGCTTCGTGAGTGGTATTTGAATAACCTAGTGGTGAAAATGCTGCGCTGCTTAACTTCGAACCATTGTTCTTAAGGTAAGAAACCAGCTTTGCACGAGTCAGGTCTTTTCCTGCTCCCAGAAGAGCTGCAGTTGCGAGATAAGCAAGGTTCATACCTTGAAATACGTTGTTATCCCAAACCTTTCCAGATCCGGTGGCCTTGTTGAAGTCATCATTGATCTTCTTAAATGCCTTGATGTATTCATCATCTGCATCACCGGCAGCTGGCGCGTGAGATGCCGAAATGGTTCCGGCAAGTAGTGCAGCGCTTGTAGCTGGTGCAGTACCTCTTGCACCAAGAATAGTCTGGAAGGTTGTTGAATCTGCACCAACGCTGATTACTGCCCATTTAGTTGGCTTGTAAGCAAGAGCTGCTGCTGTTGCATATGCAACGGCCGTAGCGGAAGAAACAGCGGCGATGATTACGATTTCAACACCATTGGCCTTCATTTGACCAATTTGGGTTCCAAGACCAATCGATCCTTGGGTTCCGGCAACGAATGAAGCTGAAGTTTTTCTTGCTTCAAACTTTAGCCCTGATGCAGTCAGACCAGCCAGAGCATTTCGGCCGAAGTCATCAGATTGCCACAAGATACCAATCTTCTTATCTGGATACTTTTCCTTTAGATACTTACCAAGGATCTTTGCTTCAACTGTGTAAGTTCCAAGGCCACCAAAAGTATTTGGATACTTCTTTGGATCAGTATAGAAACCACTGTAGCCACTGTTTACAAAGAGATCAGGAATTCCTCGGCGGTTAATGTCCTTAACCACTGAAAGGTGTGTTTGGGTTCCCACTGATCCGAAGAATGCAAAAATCTTGTCATTGTTAATTAATTCTCTTGCAGTGGTAATTGTGCGGCCAGCTTTATATTCGTCATCTTTAACTACAAGTTTGATGCTGCGGCCATTTACACCACCTTTTGAATTTACATAATCAAAATAGGCGCGTGCTGCGTCATCTATCTTGTTATAGCCTGGGCTTGCTGGGCCAGTTTGTGGCAATTGCATACCCAGAACAATTTCAGTACTTGAAACTCCTGGAACGCTTGCGGCAGTTGCCGAAAAACTATTCATTACTAGAGACCCCACCAGCGCTGATGCGACTACGGTGAGAATCAGAGGTTTGCGAAGATTCACTGCATTCACTCTTTCTACTGCACTCTTACCATGGACAAGGTTTCCGGCCCATGGGCTCAGGCAGGTGCGCCTGAATCTGCCCATAGATTAACGAAAAGTGAACATCTAGTGAAGAGCCATACGGTTGGAATTACATAACAATCTGGCATCTATCAAGCGCAAATCTTGGGTTTTTACTGAGATTTAGAGCCGATTTAGTGTTTATGGCGGTGGCGGATATGTTCGAGGGCGCCAGCCGATCCCCGAGGGTTCAAAATTACTGTTATCAGAAGAAGTAGGCCGATCATTAGTGCTGGTAGATAGATGCTGATGGTTTCGGGCAATTCAAGAAACTTAGTGATTTTCTCAATTACATCCGGAAGAAAAACGATAACGAATGTCCCAAAAATTGCGCCGCCGATTGAGCGCAGCCCACCGATTACTGCTGCTGTTAAAAGCAAGAGCGAAAGATCTGTTGGATACACACTCGGTGCAACCAATCCCCGGAATCCATAGATGGCCCCGGCCAGACCAGCTAGTGCAGAAGAGCAGACAAATACAATTACCTTTGTTCTTGCAATATTTATTCCAGCAAGCGAGGCCGCCACTTCATTGTCACGAACCGCGCGCCAGGTTCGGCCAGATCTTGTATTTGAAAGATTTAACACTGCAAAAAGTGATAGCGCTGCAAATGGCAATGCGACATAAAGCGACCACTCTTCAATACTTATTTCACCAAGTAAATTTGTTAGCCAATCAGGTGGATAGCCGTAATCAACACTAAACCCAATATCGCCACTGAAGAAAGAATCGAACCGAATTGCAATAGATGGAATTGCGAGTGCCATCACCAGAGTTGTTCCAGCTAAATACGGGCCACTTAGCCTTGCGGCTGCAAGTCCTAAGAAAAGTCCAAAAAGCGCTGAGATAAATATTGCCAGCACAAATGCCAGCCACATTGAGATCTCTAGCCTGGTCACGAGAAGAGCAGCGCTGTAGCCGCCAACAGCCATGATTGCGCCTTGACCTAAAGATATTTGACCCGATGCACCGGTCAATAATGTGATTGAAAGAACTGCAATTAATAAAGTAGAGATATTTGCTAATTGAAATTGGTTATAAGGACCAAATTGCATAGAGAGCAGAAGTATAAACAGGAAGAAAATAATTGCTAATCGGGTGCTCCGAAATCCAATAACTTTATGGCTCTTTACTTTAGACACGTCGCACCTCCTTACTGCCGAGAATTCCTTGCGGACGAAGGAAGAGCGCCAATAACAAGAAAATTAGAATTGCGAGAAAGACATTCTCTGGCGCGCTGTAAACATTAACAAATGCGATTACATAGCCCAGAATAAATCCACCCAGAACTGAACCAGCCAAACTTGTAAGTCCACCGACTACCGCAGCTGTAAAGCCCACAATCAAAAGTAGATCTAAAGTATTTGGCGAAAGATTTGTCTTTGGCGTAACTAAGAGACCCGCGAGTGATGAAGCAGTCCCTGAAATCGCCCAACTTAAAGTTCTGACCGATCCGACTCTAATTCCACTAAGTCTTGTTACCTCAGGATTTAAAGCACTTGCTCGCATTGCAAGTCCCATACCAGTTCTGGTAAAGAAAATTGTTGTCAGAACTAAGGTAAGAAATACAACGCCAATTACAAATAGATCAAAACCAGTAATTGCCAGGTCAGTGTTACCAAGCCTTAAACCAGTTGTCGGAACAGGTGCTGGAAATCCTCGCTCTTCACCGGCCCAGAAAATTCCCGCTAGTGCTTTTAAGACACCAAGGATTCCAAGTGAGGCAATAACTGGAATTGTTGTTCGCATTGATTGACTATTTAATAAGAGTGAATTCTTGCGTGAGCTAAGTGGTCGCATTATGCCAAGATCGACAAGTGCACCCAGGAGCGCACCAGAAATAAGTGCAATTACAAAGGCGCTCCAATAGGAGTACTCGTTTTGGATTAATTGTGAAGCGATATAGGTGGTGAACATCGCCTGACCCATTTGAGCAAAATTAACTACGCCAGCGCCCCGCCAAACCAGAACTAGCCCCAATGAAACAAGTGCATAAATTGCACCTTGCGAGGTCCCTGCGAAAAAGGCCGTTAGAAATGAGTTCATTTAATACCCCAAGTAAGCGGCTCGAAGGGCAGAATCAGCAATCAATTCCTTTGCCGGCAGATCTGCGACGACTTTTCCAAGAGCGAGCAAAATTCCATGGTCTGCAACAGCTAGCGCAGTATTTGCATTCTGCTCGACAAGTAAAACAGTAAGCCCAGTTGATTTACATAATTCATCTACGATGCTAATTATCTGTGCTGAAATAAGTGGCGCTAAACCTAGTGAGGGCTCGTCCAGCAATAACAACTTTGGCCGTGCAACAAGTGCGCGACTGATCGCAAGCATCTGTCGCTCGCCACCGGAGAGCGAACCAGCAGGTTCACGGCGACGTTCAAAGAGAATTGGAAATAGTTCATAAACATCTTTTGTAGCTATCTCTAAATCACCCCGAGCTTGGCGCTTTCGAAATAATCCACCTAATTCAATATTTTCGGCAACACTAAGTTGTGAAATAACTGCATGCCCTTCTGGAACTTGAGCAACTCCACTTCTGACAATCGCTTCAACACTCTTATCAGTGAGCTCTTCGTCGAACCACGTAATCGATCCGCTTGTTGGTCTTTCGAGTCCAGAAATAGTTCTAAGCAACGTGCTCTTGCCTGCACCATTGGCTCCGATAACTGTTGTTATTCGGCCTGGCTTAGCCTGAAACGAGATGTCGTTTAGCGCTTTAATTGATGCAAATTCAGTTACCAAATTAGAGACTTTAAGCATCAGGCACCCAACTTTGAATTCTCATCGGATTTGTCGCTATGTCCCAAATACGCTTCGATTACCGCAGGATTCTGCTTGACCTCATCATAAGTGCCAGATGCAATCAACTTTCCGAAGTTCAAGACACTGACCGAATCTGAAATATCACGAACAAAATCAACATGGTGTTCCACAATCAAGATAGCGCAACGTTTCTTCAATTGACGAATTAAAACCGCCAACGAATCAATATCATCCTGTCCTAATCCAGCAGCTGGTTCATCCAACATCAACAAGGTTGGATTTGTTACCAAAGCGCGAGCCAAAGCAACTCGCTTAGAATCTGGATAACTTAGCTCTGATGGTTCGCGACCAATTAATGAAGCGCCGCCAACCCAGGCCAGTGCTTCTTCGGCTCGCCGTACTAAGTTTGCTTCAGTCTTTCCAGATAAACCTAGAATTTCTTTTACAAAATTTGGTCTGTATTTTTTATCTGCACCGACCATTACATTCTGCAGAACTGAGAGTTCATTAAAGAGCCCAACTCCCTGAAGAGTTCGGGTAATTCCAAGGCCAACTAATTCGTGCGGTTTAGGAAATGCTCTCTTAACTCCATCAAACTCAAAAGATCCAGAATCACTTTTTACAAGTCCTGATATGCAGTTAAAAACTGTGGTCTTGCCGGCACCATTCGGGCCAATCAATCCGACAACGCTATTTTTTGGAACTGTAAGTGAGACATCAGTTAACGCTTTAACTCCCCCGAATGAAACCGAGAGGTTTGATAGGGCTAGTTGGCTGGAGTTCACGCGTAGATTCTAGGCACGCGAGTGGCAATTCGCGTAACAATTTCATAATTGATTGTTCCTGATGCCGCCGCCCAATCATCTATCGAATACCCAAGTGGCCCAAATACTTCAACTATCTCACCTGAAACCGCATTGGAGTCAGCCCCAAGGTCTACTACAAATTGATCCATCGAAACTCGGCCAATAATCGGGGCTCTTCGCCCTGCGGCATAAACCCCAGCTGCGCTACTTGTATTGCGTGGAATTCCGTCGGAATATCCCATGGTGATAATTGCAAGCTTGGTATCACTCGAAGTGATTTGAGTGCCGCCATAACCAACTGGAGAACCGGCAGGAACGCGTTTTACCAATTGGATTTCGGCTTTTAGAGTCATAGCGGGTTCAAGTTCTAAATCCTGAGAAGGGCCCATCGTTTTTACATCAGGACTTAGGCCATACATAGCAATCCCTAAGCGGACAATATTCTTATGGGAACTTGGATTGGTAAGAGTGGCTGCCGAATTTGCTAGATGGACATATTTTGGAGTAATCCCAACTTCAATTAATTCTGATAACTTTTTTTCAAAATCATTTAATTGATTCTGATTCGCGATTTCGTCAGGTTCATCTGCTCGAGCAAAATGCGACCAGAATCCAACAACATCTATCTCGGCTCCAGTCGCTGCGATCAGAAACTCGGACCACTCACCCAACAGACCACCGCGCGACATTCCGGTATCCACTTCAATATGAACTCTTGGCTTCTTGCCCACCGCCTTGCCTGCTGCGACGATCAACTCTAAATGTTTAAGCGAAGGAATTGCTAGATCAATATCTAGTTCGATCGCTCTTTTAAAATCTGAACTTGGTGGAGTCAACCAAGAAATAATTGGAACTTTTAAACCGGCTTCTCTCAAAAGAAATGCTTCTTCGAGTAGTGCGGTTCCAAGCCAAGTAGCACCGGCATCGATTGCGCATTTGGCCACTGGAACAAGTCCGTGACCATAGGCATCAGCTTTTACGACGGCAAGAACTTCGGCCGGGGTCTTGGACTTAACCAACTTAATATTATTTGAAATTGCCTTTAGATTTACCTCAACAAATGCGCGCACTATTGGATCTCGACAATCACCATTGCTGAAGCAATTCCGGCATCATGTGAGAGTGTTAGATGAACGTTATGTCCGGCAAGTCGAACCGCCATTTCACCAGAGAACTCGAAGACGGGCTTACCTGTAACTTCATTTACGACTTCAGCCTCTTGCCAATTAAATGCTGCTTTTGCATTAAGGGCCTTTGCTAAGGCCTCTTTCGCTGCGAATCTGGCGGCCAAACTTGATGCATTTAATTTTGCCTCGTTAGGTGTAAAAACTCGCTTTAAAAGTCCTGGTGTGCGCTCGAGTGATTCTTGAAAACGATCAATTGCAACAACATCAATACCGATTCCCAAAATAGAGCTCATCACGAGGGCTGCTTCTTCGAGGGGAAGAAGCGATCAATTGCAATGACTGCCACAAGCAGCGAACCACCAATAAATACCCCACCGATTAAATCTGAGAACCAATGGGTGTTTCTGATCAGAGAGACCATTACTACGATAAAAGTTATTAACCCAACTATCGGATACAGATTAATCCCGATGAATGGTGCACGATTTGTATATCGATAGATTAAATAAGCCAGCAAACCCCAACTTACAAGAGCATTCGAAGCATGCCCGCTCGGATATGACATGCCATTTGCAAACAACACATCAACAGAGAGCCGTGGTTTTGTTCTGCCAATAAAGATTTTAGTGCCACCAACAACGACGTTGAGGGCCAATAAAGCAAGAAGTGAGAGATTTATTGGGCGAAATGATTTAAATCTCCAACCAATAACGCTGGCACAAATCAAGAGCACGGTTGCCGTAAACCAACGCAGACCTAGGTCATCTAGCGCAATTAAAATATGTCCTGCGAGTCCTGTAAATTTTGGATTCTTAAGATTCAAAATGTAATGATCTAAATCATAAATCCAACCTCGGGTTAATACTTGTTGAGTTATGAAGAGAAATCCCAACAGCAATAATCCTGATACTCGAAGCGCGTGAAACATTTCAGCACGCCTTTTATCTAAAAGTTCGGTCTTCATTTCATTCAACGGTTACCGACTTAGCAAGATTGCGGGGCTGATCAACATCATTGTCGCGAGCAATTGCCATTTCATATGCGATTACTTGTAATGGAACAACTGAAAGCACTGGTTGTAGGAATTCATGAGTGGCTGGGATTCGGACTAAGTAGTCGGCAGCGGCTAACGGAGAATCTGCAATCGCAATAATGACTGCGCCTCTGGCCTTTACCTCTTGAATATTAGATGCCATTTTCTCAGCCAACAGCGAACCAGCTGCCGGCATTATCGCCACAACCGGAGTCCCTGATTCAATTAAAGCAATTGGTCCGTGCTTTAACTCGCCACCAGCAAAGCCCTCGGCATGCATGTAGGCCAACTCTTTCAACTTAAGTGCACCTTCTAGAGCAGTTGGATAACCAACATGTCTTCCTAAAAACAACATCGAAGTTGATTTACTAAACTTTCTGGTTAATTCGCGCAGTGGTTCTACTGTTTCTAATACTTGTTCAACCTTTGCAGGAAGCTCTGAAAGTTCATTTTCAATTTCCGCCATCAAGCTTGCAGAAATCGTGCCCCGGATCCGACCTAAGTGCAGCCCCATCAAATACATAGCGATTAGCTGGGTTTCGAACGCCTTAGTTGATGCAACTGCAATCTCTGGACCAGCATGAGTATAAAGAACCGCATCTGATTCGCGAGGAATCGTTGAACCATTTGTATTGCAAACTGAAAATACTTTTGCGCCCTTCTCTTTGGCATATCTCATTGCCATCAAGGTGTCCATAGTTTCACCTGATTGTGAAATTGGAATCAACAAAGTTTTCTTATTAACGCTCGGCTCGCGATAGCGATATTCAGATGCGAGTTCAACATCAACAGCAATGTTTGCCCATTTCTCAATTGCATATTTCCCGACTAAACCTGCGTGGTAAGCCGTTCCGCAAGCAATGATTACAACTTTATCTATATCCTTTAAATCAATCCCCTTTGTTACATCACTGCCCAGGCCAGAAATTCGTCCAAGTAAGGTGTCAGCAATCGCTTTTGGTTGTTCGAAAATTTCCTTAAGCATGAAATGTTCAAATCCACCACGTTCGGCCGCACTTGCATCCCAGGAAATTTCATATTCATTGTGTGGGAGAACTTTTCCAGCAAGATTTGTGATGATGATTTCATCTGCAGTGATATCTGCGACTTCATCTTGCCCAAGTTCTAGTGCACGCTTGGTGTGTGAGATAAATGCCGATACATCTGATGCTAAAAAGTTCTCGCCATCTCCAACGCCAACAACTAAAGGTGAATTTCTGCGGGCTCCGACGATACGCCCTGGCTGATCGCTGTGGATTGCAAGCAATGTAAAAGAGCCCCGAAGAAGTTGGCAGACTTCGCGCATTGCAGCGGCTAAATCACCACCATGTTTTTTGCGTGAATCACTTAAAAGATGCGCAACAGATTCGCTATCTGTCTCAGATTTAAATGTATGTCCAGCTTTTTCTAGCTGCTGGCGAAGTTCTAGGTAATTTTCAATAATTCCATTATGAATTACCGCTAATTTTCCTTCGTTATCTAAATGTGGATGTGCATTCGCATCTGTAGGTCCGCCATGTGTAGCCCATCTCGTGTGGCCGATTCCGCTATGCGAATTTGGAGTTTTATCTCCCAAGATCTCTTCTAGATTTCCCAATTTTCCGGCGCGTTTTTCAATCCAAAGTTTTTCACCGGCGCCAGTTATGAGCGCAATTCCGGCAGAGTCATACCCGCGATATTCGAGTTTGCGTAGTCCTTCTAAAACTGGAGCAAGTGCGAGTTCTTTGCCGGTGTAACCAACAATGCCACACATAGAAAAAGCTCCTTCGTAGATTTAGGAGAGTTAAGAGAGTTCTAATCTTACTAGCGTTGCTAGTTTCTGAGCGATTTCGCCAGCCACAACCTCGCTCTCGGCTTCCACCATAACTCTTACCAAAGGTTCAGTCCCTGATGCGCGTAGCAAAATTCGACCATTTGCTCCGAGCTTTGATTCATTATCTCCGATTGCAGCAGCAATCGCTTTTGAGGTTGTGAGATTTGCTTTATTTACCCCATCGACATTTATCAATACTTGTGGGAAACGAACCATAATTTTTGCAAGTTCTTTTAGAGATTTCTTAGACTTTGCCATGACGGACATGAGTTGAAGCGCTGTTAGTAAACCATCTCCGGTATTCGCAAAATCCCTCATAATTATGTGGCCAGATTGTTCGCCACCAAGTTTGTGTCCGTTGGTCAACATATTCTCTAAAACATAGCGATCGCCTACTGGTGTCTTTTCAAATGCAATTCCATTTTCAGTCATTGCCTTGATAAATCCAAGGTTGGTCATCACAGTTCCGACAACGGTCTGCACTCGCCATTCCTTTGCCAAGATCGCCAAAATATAATCGCCATCAATCAAATTTCCATCAGCATCAATCGCCAGGCATCGATCGGCATCACCATCATGAGCGATACCCAAATCTGCACCTTGCTTCTTTACTTCAGCAATCAAATTCCCAAGATGAGTAGATCCACAATTCTCATTGATATTTAAGCCATTAGGTTGGTTTGAAATTGCTATTACTTCGGCACCGGCTCGGGCATAAACCTCTGGAGCAACTTCTGAAGCTGCGCCATTTGCGCAATCAACAACTACTTTGATTCCAGATAAGTTCACTGAAAGCGATGAAAGCAAGTGATAGATATATCTTTCAGCAGCTGATTCATCAATAATTACTCGGCCAACACCTTTACCAACTGGCCGATCCCAGGGCTCATTTAGTCGGGATTCAATTGCTAATTCGAGAGCATCATCTAATTTTCCGCCACCTTTGGCGAAGAATTTAATCCCGTTATCAGGCATTGGATTATGTGAAGCGCTAATCATTACGCCAAGATCTGCGCCACTTGATGCAACTAAATGTGCAATTGCTGGTGTTGGGAGAACACCAACTTTATAAACATCTACTCCGGCGCTTGCTAATCCTGCGACAATTGCCGCCTCTAAAAATTCACCAGATGCGCGTGAATCTTGGCCGACAATTGCTTTCGGACGATTCTTGGAGATTGCGCCAACTTCGCCTAATACATGCGCAGCAGCAACTGCTAAATCGAGAGCTAGTTCTGCGGTGAGATCGACATTTGCGACGCCTCTGACACCATCAGTGCCAAAGAGAGCCATGATTGCGAAGGGTGAATTAACGCTTGCTGTATTGAGAACGCTTACGTGCCTTCTTTAGGCCGTATTTCTTACGTTCGATAACACGAGCATCACGTGCAAGGAATCCAGCCTTCTTTAGTGAAGGGCGATTTGCATCACGATCGATTTCATTAAGAGCACGAGCAACACCTAAACGAAGTGCGCCAGCTTGTCCTGATGTTCCGCCACCGTTGATACGTGCGACAACATCGAATTCATTTTCTGCACCAACAGTGCGGAATGGTTCTGACACTAATTGTTGGTGAACTTTATTTGGGAAATAAACTGCTAATTCTTTACCGTTAACGATCCACTTTCCCGAACCAGGAACGAAGCGAACACGGGCAACTGCTTCTTTACGACGACCAGTTCCGCCACCAGGTGCAAGAACACCTTTACGGCCAGGTGCAATACCAGGTGTTGATGATGAGTACGAAGTTGGGGCTTCGTCTTGATCGGTATCGATAGCGGTATCAAAATCAGACATTTATATGGCTCCTGTTACTTACTTTGTCATTTGGGAAACTTGGGTGAATACGAATGGTGTTGGGTTCTGCGCAGCATGTGGATGTGCTGGACCTGCGTAAACCTTTAGCTTTGAACCAACAGTGCGGCCCAACTTATTCTTTGGAATCATTCCAAGAATTGCTTTTTCAACGATACGTGTTGGATCTGAATTAATAAGATCTGAGTAAACAATAGAAGTCATACCGCCTGGGAAACCAGAGTGGTGGTGAGCAAACTTCTGTCCAGCTTTTTGTCCGGTAAGAACAACCTTCTCTGCGTTGATAACAACTACGAAGTCACCCATGTCGATATGTGGTGCGAATGTTGTCTTGTGCTTTCCGCGAAGTAGAACAGCTGCATGGCTTGCGAGACGACCAAGTACAACTCCTTCTGCATCGATGACATGCCATTTACGAGCAACATCACCAGCCTTTGGTGTGAAAGTGCGCACGAGGTATCTCTCTTCCTAAAGTGTTATTCGGTTTAGCTCGCTGACCCTATGGCCATTTGAGCAGAGGGCTAGATTACCCGTGAACGGGAAATGGGTCAAAATCGCTATTCCCACGCGGGCGCATTGGCCCTAAAAGCCAGGCCCACCACTGAAAATCATGATTCTCGCCCTTTAATAACTGACTTTCACCAAGGTTAAACCATTGGCTGGAAAGACATATGAATCAGATACTCGCTCTTTATTATCCAAGATTGCTTGTGCCCACTCTTTTTCAAAGCGCCCTTCGCCAACTGCAACTGCAGCCCCAACAAGATTTCGGACCATCGAATAACAGAAAGCATTTGCCGCAACATCCGCAGTCAAGATCCCAGTATCTAGCCTGGACCAGTGAAATTTCCTTAAGGTGCGCACAGTCTTTTGATCCTCGCGGAATTTACAGAATGCAACGAAATCATGTTCGCCAAGCAGTAATGAACTCGCCTCATTTAATCGGTCAACATCGAGCGCTCTAAACCAAGTGGCGGTGTTATATCTTTCAAGTGGCAGAACTATCTGATTATTGTCGGCCAAGCGATATTGGTATTCGCGCTCCACCGCTGAAAAACGGGCATGAAAATCATAAGCGGCGACGCTAACTTTTAAGATCCGGATATCAGGATTCAAGATTCGATTTAATCGAAATACCCAATTTGGAATATCGTCAGCAGCTTTTGGAACATCAACATGCATAACTTGTGCGGTCGCATGAACTCCGGCATCGGTTCGCCCAGCAACTACTGGCTCAACTTGAACGCCTGCTAGCTTTGAAATTGCGCTAGTAAGTTCACCTTCAATTGTGCGTTGATCTGGCTGTGGCGCCCAGCCGGCGTAGTTTGTGCCGTCGTAAGTTAAATCAATTCTTAAACGACAGAACCCACTGGCAAGAAAGACAGTGGGCTCTGACATAACTAATTAGGTTTACTTAACGAGTTCAATTACCGCCATTGGCGCATTGTCACCGTTACGTGGACCGATCTTGGTGATACGTGTGTATCCACCTTCGCGAGTAGCGAATGTTGGCGCAATCTCAGTGAAAAGTGAGTGCACTACTGACTTGTTCTGGATTGTCTCCATTACGCGACGACGAGCTGGAAGATCTCCAACCTTTGCAGCAGTGATTAACTTTTCAGCCAATGGACGAAGACGCTTTGCCTTGGTCTCAGTGGTTGTGATTTTGCCGTGTTCGAAAAGTTGTTCAGCCAGAGTGCCTAGCAACAATCTTTCGTGAGAAGGTCCGCTACCGAGGCGAGGACCCTTACTTGGACGTGGCATTTTTTTCTCCTGACTTATTCAGCATCGACGAGATCATCGTCAACGTTTGTTCCATAGTTAGCGTGCTTTGTTGGATCAAAGCCGACTGGGCTGTCCTTCAGTTGAAGTGACATTGATACAAGTTTTGCTTTCACTTCATCAATTGACTTCGAACCAAAGTTACGGATATCCATTAGATCAGCTTCTGAACGTCCAACAAGTTCGCCTACTGTGTGAATACCTTCACGCTTTAGGCAGTTGTATGAACGAACTGTTAGATCAAGATCTTCGATTGGAAGAGCTAAATCTGCAGCTAGCGCTGTGTCTTGAATAGAAGGTCCCATTTCAACGCCTTCAGCATCAACGTTTAATTCGCGAGCAAGACCGAATAGTTCAACCAGAGTCTTACCGGCAGATGCCATCGCATCTCCTGGCTTCATTGATTGCTTGGTCTCAACATCAACGATCAAACGATCGAAGTCTGTGCGTTGTTCAACACGAGTTGCTTCAACTTTGTAGGTAACGCGAAGAACAGGTGAGTAGATAGAGTCAACTGGAATACGACCAATTTCTCCGCCTGCTGCTTTGTTCTGAACTGCTGTTACATAACCGCGACCACGTTCAACTGTAAGTTCAACTTCGAAGCTGGCCTTTGAGTTAAGTGTTGCGATGTGAAGTTCTGGGTTGTGAACCACTACGCCAGCAGGAGCAGCAATGTCAGCGCCAGTTACGACACCTTCTGCGCTCTTGCGGATGTAAAGAAGTGAAGGCTCATCGTTGTCGGATGAGAGAACTAGATTCTTGATATTAAGAACGACCTCTGTGAGATCTTCCTTAACGCCATCAAGGGTGGCAAATTCGTGTAGCGCGCCATTGACACGAATACTGGTAACAGCTGCACCAGGAATCGATGACAAGAGAGTGCGACGTAATGAATTACCAAGGGTGTAACCGAAGCCTGGTTCTAGTGGCTCGATTATGAACCGTGAACGGTATTCGCTTACTACTTCCTCGGTGAGGATGGGGCGTTGTGCAATTAGCACTTAGTTCCTCCGTCTGTCTGGGAGATCCACTATTTGATCTCTCGGTTGATAGTTCGTTTTTAGTTTTTTTAAAGCTGGTGGTTCTTCTTACTTGGAATAAAGTTCAACGATTAATTGCTCTTGCACTTGGGTATCAATCACTGTGCGAGTTGGGGTTGCATGAACCAAAATACGTAACTTTGATCCAACAACTTCCATCCACGCTGGGACTGCTTTTTCACCAAGTTCAGCACTTGCCACGATAAATGGTGTGGCATCTTGTGATCCTGGAAGAACATCGATTACATCCATTGGAGTTACGCGGAATGAAGGAATGTTTACCTTCTTGCCGTTAACAAGGAAGTGACCGTGACGAACTAGTTGACGTGCCATATCGCGGCTCTTTGCAAAGCCAGCGCGATAAACAACGTTATCTAGACGAGTTTCAAGAATGATTAGAAGGTTTTCACCAGTCTTACCTTGAAGACGGTTTGCCTCTTCGTAATATCCGCGGAATTGCTTCTCTAGAACACCGTAAATGCGAGCGCACTTCTGCTTTTCACGCATCTGCAACAAGTATTCAGATTCTTTTGAACGACCGCGGCCGTGCTGTCCTGGTGGATAAGGACGTGATTCGATCGGACACTTTGGTCCATCGCACTTAGAACCCTTAAGAAAGAGTTTTACTTTTTCGCGACGGCAGCGCTTGCAATCTGCTCCTGT
>CAMCPZ010000006.1 GCA_945876865.1 Bifidobacterium breve
ACAACGAACGAGTCGGCTGTAATACCAACCGCGACAATGATTCCTGCAATGCCGGCCAGTGTCAGCGTAAAGCCAAGCCACTCGCCAAGAAGAAGGATGGAAAGGTAAGCGATACCTGAAGCTACTAAGAGCGACAAAATCGTAACCACACCTAAAGCCTTGTAATAGAAGAGTGAGTATATAAAGACGAGAATAAATCCAATAAGACCAGCTAGTAATCCAGCTTCCAACTGATCAGAACCTAGAGTCGGAGAAACTTGCAGAACTTCCCCTTGGTCGAAAGCAAGAGGTAGCGCGCCGTACTTCAAGACATTCGCTAAATTCGAAGCCTCTTGCTGGCTAAAGCTTCCCGTGATTTGTGCGCTTCCGCCGGTAATTGCTTCATTAATTCTTGGGGCCGATACAACAAGACCGTCTAGAACAATCGCAACTTGATTCTGCGGAGCAGCAAGTCCAGTTACCGCTTGTGTAAGCGCACCGAACTTAGTTGCGCCTTCACCATTGAAATCAAGAGAGACAAACCAACCGGCTCCGCTCTGTTGATCAATAGCGGCAGATGCCTCTGAAATCATATTTCCTAATACTTGTGCTGGTGCAAGAATAAATTTTGCGCTTCCCCCACGATCGCAAGAAACGACTGCTACATCGGGCGATTCTGTTGTTCCGCCCTGCAGATTGATCTTGTTCGTGCAATCAAGAGCTGAAAACTTTGCGCTGAGTTCAGGTGTGACACCATTTGGAAGAGTTACAGTCTGGGTATCTCCGGAAATAGATACAGCATTTGGCGCTGCTTCAACTAACACTTGACGGAAACGCAGCTCGGCAGTCTGTCCAACAAGTTGAACAATCTCTTCACCAGTTTCACCCGGAACCGAAATTACAATCTGACGGTTGTTTCCAGAACCCTGTGAAGCAACTTCGCTCTCTGCAACTCCGATTGAGTTAACACGCTGTCTAATAATTTCAACTGCTTGCGAAATAGCTTCTGGCGTTACATTCGCACCTTCAGTTGCACGTGGTGTGAGCGTTACGCTCGTGCCACCTCGAAGATCCAGACCAAGTTTTACTTTGGTTGCACCTTGAATTACTGCAACTGCGCTGAAGGCAATTAGCACTAAACCAAGAATCGCCATCGACTTTGCAGGCTTACCTGAAGATTTTGCGCTCTTGGAACTGGCGCTCGGGCTCTGAGAATTATTTATGGCGGACATGAGGCGCAAGTCTAGGCATCAGAGGCGGGTGTGTCGAAAAAATCCAACTGTCCAGGCGAGCCTATGGGTGCCTTTAAGCCCAGATGTTCGAATCCCGCAGGTGTTGCAATGCGTCCGCGTGGAGTGCGTGAGATAAATCCCATCCGGACCAGAAATGGCTCAGCCAAAGATTCGATGGTCTCAGCTTCTTCCCCAATTGCCATGGCGAGGGTCGAAATTCCAACCGGGCCGCCATTGAATCTCTTGACCAAAGTTTCCAATACAGCCAAATCCAGACGGTCTAAGCCGATCGCATCAACTTCATACAATTCGAGCGCAGCTTTTGCTTCCTTAATATCAACTTTTCCATTTGAATGAACCTGGGCATAGTCACGAACTCGTCGTAACAAGCGGTTCGCCACACGTGGTGTCCCTCGAGATCTCGATCCAAGTTCTTGAATAGCAGCTTCACTAATTTCGATTCCCATTAAAGCTGCGCTTCGTTTAACGATTACAGAAAGTTCGGCATCTTCATAGAAATCAAGTTGCGCGGTGAATCCAAATCGATCACGCAAGGGACTTGGCAATAAACCTGCACGAGTTGTTGCGCCAACGAGAGTGAAATGTGGAAGTTCTAATGGAATCGCAGTTGCTCCTGCGCCCTTTCCAACAATTACATCAACTCGAAAATCTTCCATGGCAAGATAGAGAAGTTCCTCTGCTGGACGGGACATTCGATGGATTTCATCTAAAAAGAGAATCTCACCCTCTACCAACGAAGAGAGAATTGATGCCAAATCCCCAGCATGTTGAATAGCTGGTCCGCTAGTTATTCGAATTGGAGCGCTCATCTCGGAGGCAATAATCATTGCTAACGTCGTTTTTCCGAGTCCTGGTGGACCTGAAAGCAGAACATGATCCGCAGGTGAATTTCGGTTTCTCGCTGCCGAGAGCAATAGATCTAATTGATTAGCGACGCGTTTCTGACCAACGAATTCTTGAAGTGTCTTTGGACGTAGCGCCAATTCTTGTGCGCGTTCGAAATCATCAGAACTTGAATCAACCAATCTCTGCTCGTCGCTCATTTTTTAACCACGACCTCGATTTTGAAGGGCTAACTTAAGAAGCTCGGAGATATCGGTTTCATCCACCTTTGCACCGAGATCACTTGCAACCGAATCAATAGTTGCCTCGGCATCACGCGCTGTGAATCCAAGACCAATCAGGGCGCTCTGCAGTTGGGTTCGCCAATGCGACTTACTACTTGAACCAGCACTTTGATTTCTAGCCAAGTCAGAAACTTTATCCTTAAGCTCAAGAACAGTTCGCTGTGCACCCTTCTTGCCTAACCCGGGAATTCGTTCCAGCGCTGCTGAATTCTCGCTAGCGATTGCACTTGCCAATTCCTCTGGCTCGTAAATTGAAAGTGCAGATTGCGCAACTTTCGGACCAATTCCACTAACAGACTGCAACAGCTCGAAGAAGTCACGTGAATTTGAGCGATCAAAGCCAAAGAGGGTTAATGAATCTTCTCTAACAACAAGAGTTGTGAAAATATCGGCATGCGTTCCAACTATCAGCGCAGCGGCGAATCTTGCTGGAAGTGAAACTTGGATACCAACTCCACCAACTTCAATGACTGCAGAATTAAGAGTCGTTGCCTTCACAACTCCTGAAACTGAAGCAATCACTTCTTGGCCACCTTTGCTAATCGAGCTCTCTCCTTGGCAACTGCTAATTCAATACGAGCGTTGCCAGAACCTCGCCAATGATGACAGATAGCAAGCGCCAAAGCATCGGTGCTGTCGACGGGTTTCGGAATTTCTTTTAACGAGAGCAATTTTTGAACCATGAGTGCAACTTGTTTCTTATCTGCACGACCTGATCCGGTAACCGCGGCTTTAACCTCGGTCGGTGTATGCATGGCAACCGGAATACCTGAGCGTGCAGCAATCAATAGCGCAACTCCAGCAGCTTGACCGGTAGACATTGCAGTTCTGATATTCAACTGTGAAAAGACTCGTTCAACCGCAATTACATCAGGCTTGTATTCTTTAATCCAAAGCAGTAATTGAGTTTCAAGTTCTAACAATCTTTGGGCGAGTTCAATATCAGTGGAGGTTTGAATGACTCCAACACCGACCATGACTAATTTCTGCGCAGCTCCATTCTCAACAATTCCGAGACCGCATCTTGTTAAACCTGGATCGACCCCGAGAACGCGCATCTTAAAGAGTAGCCATTACCTCATCTGATACATCGAAGTTTCCAAAGACGTTCTGAACGTCGTCTAGCTCTTCGATTGCATCAATTAGGGCGAAAACTTTCGTTGCCCCTTCAGCATCTAACGGAACCGAAACTGATGGAAGAAATGAAGTGTCAGCAGATTCGTAATCGATACCAGCGCTTTGAAGAGCTGTTCTTACGGCGACTAAATCGCTAGGTTCGCTAACAATCTCAAATGAATCGCCAAGATCAGTTACATCTTCTGCCCCAGCATCTAAAACATGTTCCAAGATTTTATCCTCGGTAATCCCCGCTGCCTTTGAAACAATTACAACTCCCTTGCGATTAAACATATAGGAAACCGAACCAGGATCAGCCATCGAGCCCCCGTTGCGAGTAACAGCAACCCGAACTTCAGATGCAGCGCGGTTTCGATTGTCAGATAAACACTCAATCATTAATGCGACACCATTTGGTCCATAGCCTTCATACATAATCGTCTGCCAATCAGCGCCGCCTGATTCAAGTCCAGCGCCACGCTTAACCGCACGATCAATATTGTCTGCTGGCATCGAATTCTTCTTTGCCTTTGCAATTGCATCAAAGAGCGTTGGGTTTCCGGTGATGTCAGCACCACCATTTCGAGCAGCAACTTCAATCCCTTTAATCAGTTTTGCAAAGTTTTTGGCACGTCTAGAATCAATGATTGCCTTCTTGTGCTTAGTCGTTGCCCACTTGGAATGGCCTGACACGGTGAAACCCCCTATAAATCAATTGCTGTAGTTTATCTTGAATTACTTTTTACAAACATCTTCCAAGAAAAATCGATGAATGCGGTTATCCCCGGTCAATTCTGGGTGAAAAGCCGTCGCCATTGCGCGGCCCTGCCTTACAGCTACCGGATGTGTGACACCTGAGATTTCAATGCTCGATAGAACTTCTACATCGGGACCATGTGACTCGACCCATGGTGCTCGGATAAAGACTCCTCTGATTGGGGCACCTGAAATAGATTTAAAAGCTAAGTCCATTTCAAAGGATTCGGTCTGTCTGCCAAAAGCGTTACGGCGGACTTGCATATCAATTCCACCAAAGGTTTCCTGATCAGATGCTGGATCAATAATTGATTTCGCAACCAGAATCATCCCTGCGCATGATCCATAAGTAGGCATGCCATCAGCGATTCGATTTGAGATTAAATCAGATAAACCAAAGGCGCTAGCTAACTTGCTAATGGTTGTTGATTCTCCGCCCGGGATAATAAGAGCATCTACCGCCTTGATATCGGATTCGGTCTTTACTAATTTTCCGGTAACGCCGCACTCACCGAGAGCGATGATATGTTCTCGAAAATCGCCTTGGAGCGCTAAAACTCCAACGTTCATTTCTACCAGCCCCGTTCGGCCAATCGATGTGGCACAGGTATGTCAGCAACATTTATGCCAACCATCGCTTCACCTAAACCGCGAGAAGCATCTGCGACAACCTTTGCATCGGTGTAGAAAGTCGTTGCCTTCACGCAAGCCGCAGCACGCTTCGCAGCATCGCCTGATTTGAAAATTCCGGAACCAATAAATACGCCATCGGCGCCAAGCTGCATCATCATTGCAGCATCTGCTGGAGTAGCGATTCCACCTGCAGTGAAGAGAACAACGGGAAGCTTTCCAGTTTCAGCAACTTCTTTAACAAGTGCATAAGGCGCCTGTAGTTCTTTAGCAGCTACATAAAGTTCGTCTTCACGCATTGAAGTTAGTCGGCGAATCTCTGAACCAATTTTGCGCATGTGGGTTGTGGCGTTTGAAACATCGCCAGTGCCAGCTTCGCCCTTAGAACGAATCATTGCTGCACCTTCATTGATGCGACGAAGTGCTTCACCGAGATTAGTTGCACCGCAGACGAATGGGATTGTGAAATTCCACTTATCAATATGGTGTTCGTAATCCGCTGGAGTAAGAACTTCGGATTCATCAATGTAATCAACGTTTAAAGTTTGCAAAATCTGTGCCTCTGCAAAGTGTCCGATTCGAACCTTAGCCATAACCGGAATTGAAACTGCAGCTTGAATCTTTTCAATCATGTCAGGATCTGACATTCTAGAAACGCCACCTTGGGCACGAATATCTGCAGGAACGCGCTCTAGCGCCATTACTGCAACTGCACCTGCATCTTCAGCAATCTTTGCTTGTTCAACATTAACAACATCCATGATGACGCCGCCCTTTAGCATCTCGGCCATGCCACGCTTTACGCGTGCGCCACCGACTTGGGCTTCATTCGCTTTAGACATTGTCTACTCCTGTTGTCTTTGAATTGTCTTTGTAAATCTTAAATTCTGATTATTGGAAAGCCGTCTAGGTCACAGAGTCTACTTCGACTTTTACGGGCTCGCACTTTTGGCTGGGGTGGGATATTCAAGTTCAGGCTCGATGTCGGTAAGGGCAATCCAGACTTGACCATCCGCAAAGTTAGCCACGGTCCCATCGGCTAGGGTCCATATTGTTCCCACCTCCGCACTAGGGCGCTGCCAATTTATTGCCACAATTTTGCCGTTTCGGAGCAAGTATCCGGTTCCGCTGCCAACGGTATTGCTCATCGGAGTTACTCCTCCGAATTTATCCCCGTAAATTGAATCTGTGATTGAAACTTTTTGGATCACAAAGTTTGGCGAGCCAAGCTGGCGACCATTCGAATCCAAATTTGGTTTTCCGTTAAACGTCAGAAGCCAGCGTTTCTCTGAGACCGACCAAGTCATTCCATATTTCGCCGCTGGCCATTTAACAATTGCCGATTTCAACTTCTTTGCTTCGCTACTTACCTTACCAAACTGCCAGCCAACCGATTTAACAATATCGATCTTTTTGCCTTCATCTTCAATAGCCTTCTTTAGAAGTGCATTAGCGTCGACCATCATATTGGTCGGTGCATATTTACTTTCATCGCTCTGATAGATCGATGGTGGATTTCGCTCTGCCGACATATTCTCCAAATTTGCTGCTGCCAAAACTGGGCGCATCTTGCTCTGTGCTCCACTATAGGCAAATCCAACACGACCATATTGTGCGAGAATTTCAATATCACTAATTCGAGCCGACCGAACTGGCCCAATTAAATCGGGAACTTTGTCGGTGAAAATCGCAGCAAGCCGAGTAAGACCGCCTTCGACCTGTTCGATGTAAACAACATCTGCACTATTTAAACCAACCTGCGGGTGCGCAGCATTGGTGTCGTCGATTTTAACCGCAAGCAGTGGACCATTTGTGCCCGGTAGATTGGTTAAAACATTCCTCTCAACCTGCTTCTCTGCGGACTTGTTTACCAAACTGGATGGCGACGCGCACGAACTTAATACTATCAAGATTGAAACTGCAGCAACAAACTTCTTCATAAAATGTGATCCTCAAATGAATAGCGCATGGGTAGCGGAGCATGTCCGGCTAGTCGGAAGACCCTGAATAGAACTTTACTACGAAGGGATTGAGCGCTCTGAACCGCTTCAGTATGAATCGTGATCCCAACTGAAATTTTTTCAGAGAGAGATTTTAAAGACTCTACTAAATCGCTTTCAATACCGCCAGGAAGCGTCACTTCGTCTAGAAGAATCAAATTCAAGCTTTGCGACAGTGCGATCTCCGCATCACTTCGTTCAACAATATTTGCTTCCCGGGCTTGATAAGCAGCAGCCGTTAATACCAAACTTGTTGCAGCATCGACTCCTTTAGAGTTTGCAATTTCGAGTGCCAGCGCTGCTCGACGTTGTAACAAAGCATCTAGGTGAGCCCAAGATGTTTCTACTCTGTGATGGAGCACATCTAATCTCGATGCAAGGAAAGATAAATACCAACCAGCCAACAGAATCACAAAGAGAGCAGTTGCGATAATTTCAATCATTTGAACGCAACCTATTCCAGAATCGATTCTCTGATGCCAGGCTTACCTTTGTGTTTCCAGCAAGTGCCATTTCATAAACAGACAAGATCTGATCTCCCACTGAATTCCAATCGAAACTCTTTGCCTTTTCATACCCTGCGACTGCAATTTTCTCGCGCTTCTTTTGATTTTCGAGCAGATTAAGAATCGTATCGGCCAGGTCATCTGAATCTTCTGAAGCGAATATTGCTCCCGATTCTCCTTCATCAAGAAGTTTCACGAATGCCGGCAGATTGCTAGCGACAATCGGAGTCTTTGCGGCCATCGCTTCGGCGAGAATTATTCCAAAGGATTCGCTTCCCGTATTTGGCGCGATATATAGTGAGATTGATTTAAAGAATTGGGCTTTCTCAATCTCCGAGATTCGTCCCAAGAACGTAATTCGATCACGTAGTTCAGAAGGGATTAGCTTTTCAAAATCACTTGCATTACCAGGACCAGCGACCAAGATTCTTAAGTTCGAAACCTTGTGAGCAATTTGTGGAATCGCGGCTAAAAGAACAGCCAGACCTTTTCTTGGCTCATCAAATCTTCCGATAAATCCAAGAGTATTTGGCAGCGCCCATTCTGAACGAACTCCGATGCCTTCAAACTTGCTGGTATCTATTCCATTTGGAATCACAACTGCTTCGGTATTAAATCTATCTTTCAGTGTTTCGCGTGCAATTTCGCTAACTGCAATCTTCGCAGTGATTCTCTCGATTAAAGGATCGAGCATGGCGCCAATGGCATTCGCAACTTTTTGCGGATTGGCTGCTGCATGAAATGTTGCAACCATCGGTCCATCTCCAGCCCAACCAGCGAGCAGTGATAAAGATGGAATCGCTGGTTCATGCAGATGCAACAAGTCGAAGTCTCCATTTGCAATCCACTGCTTGACTCTTGACGAAGCTAGTGGCCCGAAAATTACTTTTGCGATTGCTCCGTTGTAAGGAATCGAAATCGGGCGACCAGCAGAGACCACCCAAGGCTCGATATGTCCGCCTTCATCTGTAACCGGTGCCAAGACCGATACTTCATGTCCCTTTGCAATTAACCATTGCGTTAGTTCCTTTATATGAATCTGAACGCCGCCAGGGGTATCCCATCCATAAGGACAGACGATTCCAATTTTTAAGCTACGCATTTGCATCATCTCGCCAGATTCGCTGCAACATATGCCAATCAACAGTGTTGACCACTAACTGCTCAGCAAAACGATCTGCAATCACTTGCGTCATAGCCGCGGCCTTCTCTGAAACACTTCCGGTCTCTGGGACTGGAATAGCTTCACCGAAAATAATTCGGATTCCAACTTCTTCATACTTAACAAAAGCAGTGATCAAATCGGCGCCGGTTTGTATGGCAAGGAGCGCGGGGCCCGCTGGCATTTGTCCACCAGTGCCAAAGAAATTGACTGGGATTCCATTCTTAGATAAGTCCCGGTCTGCAACAAGAGCAACCAATTTCCCGGCGCGCAATCTCTGAGAAAGAACAGCGATGCTTCGAGAATCTAAATCCAGAACTTCCATACCTATCGCTGTGCGATATTCCAGGAACTTTCGAAACAATTTCTCGGGCTTTAAATGCTCTGCAACAGTAGTAAGCGGGATACCAGTCGCGCAGAAATAAGCCCCGGCGTGATCCCAATTTCCGGCATGCGGAAGCGCAACTATGCAACCTCGCTTTGCAGCGATTGGATCTCTTAAGTAATTTTCATTCTCACAAACCGTTGTCGAAAGTAGCCGCTCTTTGCTCCACGCCGGAAACCTAAAGGTGTCACACCAATACCGCAAGTAAGAACGCATACCAGCATTAACCAAAAATTCTAATTGCGCGTCATCGAGTTCGGGACGGACTCGTCGAAAATTAGAGCGCAACCTATTAACTCCCTTGCCATTTCTAGCATAGAGAAAATCCGCGAAACGATCTGCTAGAGAGTAAGCCTTACGCTCTGGAATCCAACGAATTACTTTCCATGCCAGGTTATAACCCCAATAAACAAAAGTTTCGCCCATCTATTTTGCGCCCACATAAACAATTCGGAGTCGTTGTAAAACTGTAAGAAGACTTGCTATTGCTAAAATCCAGAAGCCAATACCCATGATGTAAGGAACACCAAGACCGGCAAAACCAGTAGTTGTAAGAACGATTATCAATCGCTCAGTTCGTTCCGCGAGACCCCCATTGCATTCAATGCCTAAAGATTCGGATCTAGCTTTTATATATGAGATTAGAAATCCGAGAACGATTGTTGCTAAGACCAACGGCACCAGCGCGTCATCTTCTGAAATCAAGTACCAGAGCACTGAACCAAGTATCACTGCATCAGTAAGTCGATCAAGGGTTGAATCTAGAAGGGCTCCCCAAGCATTCGAACCTTTTGCCGAAAGTCTTGCGATAGTTCCATCAAGTAAATCAAAGAGAACGAAGAAAACAATCAATAACGTTCCAAGGAAGAGCTCTCCTTTTGGAAAGGTAAGAAGCGCAGCCGCCATAGTAAAGAGAGCTCCTGCGGCTGTGACCATATTTGCGCTCACGCCAATTCGAATTAATCCGCGACAAATCGGCGTAATTAACTTGGTAACTGGGGCGCGTAATGATTCTTGTAACATCTTTCCCATCGTAGGCTTAGTTGTCGTGAGCACCCAAATCTACCCGCTGATTAAGCCCGAATTGAAGGTTTGTGTTGTCGGAAAATCAAGTGGCGAGATAGCCGAGTATTTCAATCTCAATCAGGCTCCCTTAGAGCAAGCTGATGGAGCTATGTTTATCGTTAGCGCTGTTGATGGAATTTCAGCAGGTGACATCGAGATTTGGAACACTGCTCGTGAACTTTATGTTCCTTCTATGGTGTTAATTTCAGAACTAAGCAATGGCGAAACTGATTTCGATGACATGAGTGCGATTGCCGGGCGAATCTTAGATCCGGTTCAAACTCCATTCCTGGTTCTACATGATGATGCCGGAAATCCAACCGCTCTTATCGATCTAGAAACTTTAAAGTTGTCTGACTATTCAACGGGTTCTCGAGTCGAGCTAGAGAGCGATCCTGAACATAAAGTTCTAGTCTTCGATTTTCGCAAAGAATTTTTAGAAGCAATTGAAGAATTTGGGCCGAATAGTTTTGAAGAAGCACTTAGCTTTCCAGCTATTCCGTTTATTTCTGTGAACGGTCTCGGCAGTTTCGAGATAGCCTCTTTGTTAAATAAATTACCAAGCCGCAGCTAGCTCGGCGCGGGTTTGAGATAACAGCTGCGGAAGCACTTTGGTCTGACCAATTAGTGGCATGAAGTTTGCATCTCCGGACCAGCGCGGAATTACATGTTGATGGATATGGTCTGCGACGCCCGCGCCAGAAACAGCACCTTGGTTCATTCCCAGATTGAAACCACTTGCACCACTTACCGCTCGAATCGTCTTCATCGCATGTGCCGAGAGTTCGGAGATTTCATTTCGTTCACTAGTTGTTAAATCGGTTAGATCTCCCACATGTCGATTGCTACAAATTAGCAGATGCCCTGCGTTGTATGGATAAAGATTCATGACTACATAAGCTTCTCGGCCACGGGCAACAATCAAACCATCTTCGTCATTTAATCCAATAATTCTGCAGAACGGACATTCAATTGAGTTATTTGGAAGCGGACGATTCTCCCCCGAAAGGTAAGACATGCGGTGCGGCGCCCATAAACGCTGCCAACGATCTGGCATGCCCACGCCGCTGGAGAATTCTTGATCGCTCATTTTGTAATCTAAATCTGAATTCGATTTGCCACAGCCGAAAGAACTTCAGCAATAGCATCATCAACTGAAATTCCATTCTTCTGTTCACCATTGCGATATCTGAATGAAACTGCACCAGACTTTTGATCCTCTTCGCCAGCAATCATCATGAAAGGAATTTTCTCTAGCTGAGCGCTTCGAACTTTCTTCTGCATACGATCATCAGAAGCATCAATATCAACTCGTATTCCAGCCTTGCGCATCTTCGAGACGACTTCATCTAAGTAAGGAACGAAGGTATCTGCTACTGGAATTGCTCGAACCTGAACTGGTGCAAGCCACGGTGGGAAAGCTCCTGCATAATGTTCAGTTAAGACACCGAAGAAGCGTTCGATAGATCCAAACAATGCGCGGTGAATCATCACAGGTTGTTGTCTTGAACCATCTGAAGCTTGATATTCCAGATCAAATCTTTGTGGCAATTGGAAATCAACTTGAATCGTAGACATCTGCCAGGTGCGACCGATTGCATCTTTTGCCTGCACCGAAATCTTTGGACCGTAGAACGCAGCTCCCTCAGGATCCAACACAAGTTCCAGATTCTGTTTAGTAGCTGCAATTCGAAGTGCCTCGGTAGCAGCCTCCCAATCAGCTTCAGAACCAACAGATTTCTCGGGATTGCGAGTAGAAAGCTCTAGATAAAAATCTTCTAATCCATAATCTCGCAAGAGATTAAGAACGAAAGTTAAGAGGCTATCGAGTTCACCAAGCATCTGATCTTTTGTGCAGTAAATATGCGCATCATCTTGGGTAAACCCGCGGGCTCTGGTAAGACCATGAATTACACCAGATTTTTCGTAGCGATAAACAGTTCCGAATTCGAATAACCGGAGCGGCAATTGGCGATATGAACGCGAAGAAGACTTGTAGATCAGATTATGAAATGGGCAGTTCATAGGCTTCATGTAGTACTTCTGGCCCGCCCGCTTTATGGTGCCATCTGCATGTAGCTCTTCATCCATAATCATCGGTGGATACATTCCTTCGGAATACCACTGTAAATGGCCTGATGTTTCGAAGAGTGCTGCCTTGGTTAGATGTGGCGAATAAACGAATTGATAATCTTCTTCTTCATGGCGCTTGCGCGAATAATCTTCCATCGCCCGACGAATGATTCCACCCTTTGGATGGAAAACCGCGAGCCCTGAACCAACCTCTTCTGGAAATGAGAATAAATCTAATTCAGTTCCAAGGCGGCGATGATCGCGCTTCTCTGCTTCTTCGAGTAGATGCAAATAGCGATCTAATTTCTCTTGCGACGGCCACGCAGTTCCGTAAATACGTTGCAACATTGGATTCTTCTCAGAACCTCGCCAATATGCGGCAGCTGTTCGCATCAACTTAAACGCAGGAATATGTTTTGTGGAAGGAAGATGCGGACCACGACAGAGATCGCTCCAAACTGGTTGCCCATCGCGTCCTAAGTTGTCATAAATGGTTAATTCACCGGCACCCACCTCAACGCTTGATTCGTCATCTGCGTTATTTGATTTAAGCCCAATTAGTTCGCACTTGTATGGCTCGTGCGCCAATTCAGCAAGTGCCTCTTTCTCTGTTGTAACACGACGCTTAAATCTTTGTCCCGACTTAATAATCTTGCGCATTGCCGATTCAAGTTTCTCAAGATCATCTGGATTGAATGGCCGCTGTGGGTCAAAGTCATAATAGAAACCATCTGTGATTGGTGGCCCAATTCCTAGCTTGGTATCTGCAAAGACTTCCTGAACAGCCTGGGCTAAGACGTGAGCAGTTGAGTGGCGCAAGACTGCAAGGCCCTCTGGAGATTCAATTGAAATTCCCTCAACCGCATCGCTATCTTTGAGGTCGGTCCAGAGATCTTTTAAATCACCATTTACTTTGCAAACGATAATTTCAGAATTTTCGGCAAAAATTTGAGTCGGCTTAACTTCAGAATCGACTGACTGCGGTTTACCGTCAACCACAATCGAAATAATTGCCATGTCCTTAGCCTATCGAATGCGCATGGAGAATTTCCCGCAATTTATCGCTCCACTGCTTACTTATTTCATCCTCTTGCAATTTTCGACCTGCTAATTCACCAACAGGTTGTGCGACTCTAAGTGCCGATAGCGCAAAGGCATGTGAAGCCCTACTTAATTGCGACTCATCAACCTCAGCTTCTATCGCTAAGCCCGAAGAAATAATTAGGCCACGAATAATTCCCGGCAGAACTCCTGCACCCAGCTCAGGTGTTACCCAAAGTCCATCAATTCGAAATACGAAGTTAGATACTGCCCCCTCGCATACCTTTCCATTTTGATTCACAATGACGAACTCGTCAAAGCCATCGACTCTGGCTTGCGTTAAAAGATTTAGATTTGAAGTATATGGAAACCTTTTATGCCGCTTTGTTTCTGGCGAGAAATCAAGGCTCTTCAAACCGACCTTTGCCGAATGCGATGCGTCAATATAAGGATCAATCGAGACCTGGAAATTTTCGCCGAAGGTTAAACGCAGCCTTCCAAGTTCAATCTGATCCAATGAACCTATTGCATCCATAATTTCGTAATCACTTGGAATTTCAAATCCCAATTCCCCAGCGCTCTTGCGTGCCCGGTTTAGATGTTCCTTAAGTAATTGCGGCTTACCATTTTCAACTCGAATAGTTTCAAAAAGGCCAACACCAAAGGGCCAGCGATCACTTTGAAATCCACCAGCTATTGAAAGCAGCCTCGCAGCCTTTAATTCGGTCTCTTCCCATTCGGCCGTCGCATCGCTCGACCAAGTAATTCCTGCACCAGCTCCAAATTTCAATCTCTCCCCGTTGCGCCAGAAGATTCGGATTGCAACACTAAGGTTTGCCGATTCACCTTCAATCCAACCAAGTGCTCCACAATATGGGCCACGATCAGTTGGCTCGCTGTCAGCAATAATGTTCATTGCAGATTCTTTGGGAGCCCCGCTAACTGATCCTGGCGCAAGAATTTCCGTGAAGATTAGTGGCCAAGTTAATTCATCACGCACTTCTCCGACAATATCAGAAACCAAATGTTCTAGCCCTGGATGTAACTCACTTCTAAATAACTGCGAAGCTTTGACGCTTCCTGCTTTGCAGATTCGTCCAAAGTCGTTGCGCATCAGATCAACAATCATCACATTTTCAGCTCTGTCCTTATCCGAGAAAGCTGCTCCGGTTTCAGATAATTTACGTGTTCCCTTTATCGGACTTGTTTTAATGTGCGAACCTTCGCGAGCCAAGAAAAGTTCCGGAGACGCAGATGCAATCTCAATGTCAGGCAATCTCAAAAACGAAGCGAAGGGCGCTGGGTTCTTATCCAGAATCTTCGAGAACAATGGAGCGATTGAGATCTCCTTGGAGATCTTCGTTGAAAGAATGCGGCAGGCATTTACTTGATAAACATTGCCTAACTTGATCTGCTCGCGAATTTTGTTTACATAATCTTCAAAGTCCGGCTGCAACATTGAACTCTGCCAAACTTCAGAAAGCCCGTTCCACTCCCCGGTCTCAGGGAAGCTTGCGCCTCGAACAACGGTCGCAAACTTTGCAAATAAATATTTACCCTCAAAGGTTGTTGATACCGCCCAGAATCCGCCGTCGTTTAGCGAATCCGGATCACTGGTTACTTCGATTAAATCGGTAGCCAGAACCCCATTCATCCAGAAGAAAGGTCGGTTCAAATCCACGCCCTAACGCTAGATGAACAGAACCGAATCGTCCCGCTTTGGCGCTTGCCCGTTTGGTGCGCTAGATTTGCCCTCTTGATTCTGCAGGAATGTTGAATATAAGAATGCGGACGTAGCGCAGTTGGTAGCGCGGAACCTTGCCAAGGTTCAGGTCGCCGGTTCGAACCCGGTCGTCCGCTCTGGTGCACCACATGTGACGAAAGCTGCAGGAAAAGATGGTCGGATGGCCGAGAGGCGAGGCTCAGGACTGCAAATCCTGCTACACGGGTTCAAATCCCGTTCCGACCTCCATAATTAACTAACTTAAATTATGGATCTTCTTACAAGTAAGGAATGTCAATGAGTGGGTTAGAGAAATCAGAACGACCTTGGGGTCGTTATGAAGTTCTTCAAGAATCTGCAACGCATAAAGTTAAATGCATCTGGATGAAACCAGGAACCAGACTTTCATATCAGCGTCACAAGCACCGCGCCGAACATTGGTTCATTGTTCAAGGCACAGGCGAAGTGACAATCGATGGCGCAATCTCGCAAGTTAAGCCTGGTGACACCGTTGAATTCAAAGTCGGAGTTCTTCACCGCCTTGCCAATACCGGCAAAGATGAAATTATCTTCGTTGAAGTTCAGACTGGAAGTTACTTTGGAGAAGATGACATCGAGCGCTTGGAGGATGACTTCGGTCGCGCATGAAATAGAAGTTGGGTAATATTCGGCATCTTAAGGTTACTTAAGGATCGTTGGCTCAGCGGTAGAGCACCACATTGACATTGTGGGGGTCACTGGTTCGATCCCAGTACGGTCCACTGAAATATCGCTGTTGTAAGATTCCCAAATGAGTTCGGATTCAATCAGTCGCGATGCAGCATGGGTCTCTAATTTTCTAGCTTCTCGCAGGTCCACTCGCGATTTTCTTCCCACTCCTGTTCCGCAGGAAATAATTGATCAGATTCTGACTGATGCTCTGACCGCGCCAAGCTGGTCAAATACAAGACCATTTAAAATTGCAGTGGCCACCGGCGATGTAAGAGACCGAATTAGTGGCGAATTTCTTTCTCGTTGGGGCGTGCTTTCAAGAATTATGCGCAAGGGCTTGAAAAACAAATTGCGCCTTATCTATTCACGCTACGGATTGCCAACAAGCAACCGAATGATTGTTAAGCCGTATGTACCAGAACTTCGACCAAGAGCCCAAAGAGTTGGTAAAGAACTCTATGAATTATTTGGTGTAAAACGCGGCGATCGCGATGCCCGAGACAAACAGTGGGGAAAGAACTATTCGTTCTTTGGCGCACCGGTAGAAATGTTTATCTATATCCACAAAAGTCTTAATGTCTACGCGGCATCTGATGCAGGTTTGATGATGGAAAACTTGATGCTATCTGCTCATGGTCATGGGCTTGGCACATGCGCACAGGGTGCAGTAAATATCTGGGATGACGTAGTCAGAAAAGAATTTGAGATCCCAAAGGATTACCGACTTCTTTGCGGAATGGCTATCGGATACCCGAGTGATTCACCTGTGAATTCTTTCAAGGCTCACCGCATTGGTGCTGATGAAATTTTGTTCAAGACCAAAAAACACAAGTAGCAGCATTCATTTCGGGTTGTATATACGGTGGGCCAACCTTAAAATTTAGGCATGAAAATCACCGGCAAGAAGTCTTTGGCAATTATTGCGGCAATCTCATTACTCCTCGTTTCGCAACCGTCAATGGTTTCAGCGAAGAGTGCAGACACAAACAATCGTAAGTTCACGAAATGGGATTACTACTCTTACAAATACGTTGGCGACAAACTTCAACGCCAAATTCTTCCATCGCAGGATTTCAACGGATGTAACCCATGTTCCTGGACCAGCAAGGATGCGCGAAGCGCCAAGAGCTTTGATCCGATTAGAGCGCAAGCATTCAAAGCGATAAAGGCTTTTGGATCAAACAAGAAGGCTGCTCCATCGACTATCGAATGGGTTCCAACAAAGAATGTTCAACCATCTCTGTTGAAGATGTATAAGAAACTAAACACCGATGCAATCAATTATTGGCAGGCGGAACTCTCTAACCCACTTCCCTATCGATTGCTGATCGGCACCGAGAAAGATCGGGCCGAAGTTAAAACGAGATTATCCGAAACCCAGAACGGTCCAAGTTCTTTGCAGATGATGAATAATTTCTTCGATAGATATTCAAAGCTGCAGGACTACGAGAAAGCTCGGCCTGTTGGCGGAGGAATGCCTGGGAAAGACACTTTGATTTCTAACGGGAAAGATATTTACCTTGTTACCTACCATGTTGGTTCTTTCACGACTGATCAGAAAGTTTTTACGACAACTACAGCACATGAAATAACTCATATTCTGCAAATCGATAGATCAAAGAACATCGGTTATAACAACGATATGCCGCCAACCCTTTGGGAAGGCAGCGCAGTTCTTTTTGGTTCTGGAATCCCAATGTCTAATGTCGCTTGGTATAGCGATGAACTAGATCATCAATTGATGAGATTCTTGAGCAACTTCGCGACCGAAGTTCCGATGAAGACTGAAGCTGACGCAGTGAATTTGCTAGTGAAGGCAGAAAGAACTGATGCCGAAGTCAGCATTGAAGCCGGATATTACCTTGGTGCGGTTCTCTTCGAATGGCTTGTTGCGAAGTATGGTGTTCAGAAATACTTGGATCTGTTGGATGCAACAGGAACTGCGCCAAGTTTTAATGACGCAATGATTAAGGCTTATGGGGTTGGTAAGGCAGATATCTACAAGCAAGCAGCACCATATGTTCTAAAGAATTATCAGCGGGTTCTCAAAGTATTCAATAGTTAGCGTTATGCTTGCATGAATTGAAAGAGGGCCGACATGCTTAAGAAGGTTTTAGTAACTGGTGGCACAAGTGGTATCGGTCGCGAATTTGTAGATGTATTTGCAAAGAATGGCTTTGAGGTTTGGTTTACCTATTTCTCTGAGGGAGAAAAACCAGCTGAAGTAACAGGGGTATATCCAAAGGGATCTGTTACTGGATTCAAACTAGATCTTGCCGACTATGCATCTATCGAATCTCTTGCATCTGCGCTTCCTTCAACTCCTGATGTTTTAATTCACAATGCTGGGCTCGGCTCAAAGACAGTCGAAAAGGTTTCCAATACACCGCAAGGTCAGGCGGAAGCGCTGATCAAAGTGAATGCGATTGGAACTCTTTGGCTTAACAATCTCTTGCTACCAAAGATGCTTGAAAGAGGAAGCGGAAAGATCATTCTCCTCTCCTCGGTTGGCGGTGGGGTTACCCAATTTCCAGGATTTAACTATGCAGATGGCATGAGCAAAGCGGCAATTGCATTTTTGGGAAGAACTTTAGGAGCAGATCTTGCCCAGACTGGTGTTGATGTTTTCACGATCTGTCCCGGAGCAACCAATACGCCAATGTTCCAGGCAAGCACACTTAATCATTTAAACGCTGACGAGCAGAAGAAAGTAATTGCTTCGCTTCCTAAATTCCGTTTGATAGATCCCCGAGAGATTGCTGAACTGGGTTATTTCCTTACAACTGATGCCGGAAAGTTATTGCATGGGGCAGTTCTCGATGCCTCGATGGGGCTCGGAGTGAATCCAGGACTACTACTGAAGTAGAGTTCGACCATGACTCCAAGGATTCAAGAAGCCACGATTCGTGAGCAACGTCAGATGCGTCAGCGTCAATTGATGGATGCTGCGCTGAGTCTTGCGATGGAAGATGGAGTTGATTCGGTAACTGTTTCTGCCGTAGCAAAGCGCGCCGGCTTAGCCCGCTCTTCGATTTACGAATACTTCGCATCGTCGGCTGATTTGATCGCAGACCTTGTAATGGAAGAAATGGCTTACTACAACAAGCGTTTGCTTAAGGCAGTCGATAACGTCGAAGATCCATTCGAATACATCAAACTTTGGATTGAAGAAGCGCTGCAATATGTAGTTGATGGCCGGCATTTACTTGTTAAAAGTTTGAACACAGTCACTACCCCGAATTATCGCAAGTCAGATATTGCGCAAGGCCACCGAGATTTAATGGGAACAATCATCAGGCCACTAAGTGAAATTGGTTTACCTGATGTGAAATTGGGACTCGCCTATGTTCAAGCTACTATCGATGTTGCATCTGTTCGAATTGAATCGGGCAACGACGCAGCGCAAGAGATTAAATTTGCACAAAAATTTGCGATTACCGGTCTGCGCGCTCTACTCGATAATTCGGCATGATTGCAATAGTCCCGGGATTTCTAGCCGGGCTTTCACTGATTATTGCTATTGGTGCCCAAAATGCTTTTGTAATTCGTCAGGGACTGACTAAGAAATATGTTTTATTAACAGTTTTGATATGCGCATGTTCCGACGCTTTATTGATTGCTCTGGGAGCTAGCGGCCTTGGCGCTTTAATTAAGTCGAATAAGGATCTACTCGAATTCGTTCGCTGGTTCGGAGTTGCTTATCTTTTGTGGTTTGCATTTAAATCAGCAAGGTCCGCCTTTAAAAGTGCAGCCTTAAATTCTGCCGGAGAAGCTTCCGCTGATAAAAGGAGCGTTGTTCTAACTGTTCTGGCCCTTACCTTTTTAAACCCGCATGTTTATCTCGATACCGTAATTTTGCTTGGAAGTATCTCTAATCAATTTGGTTCAGATAAGTGGTTCTTCGTTACAGGCGCGATCATCGCAAGTTTTCTCTGGTTTACATCTATCGGTTTCGGGGCTAAGTCGGCCTCGCGGTTTATGTCACGCCCTATTTTCTGGAAAATACTTGATTCACTAATCGCCGCAATCATGCTTTCAATTGCGGCGTTCTTAGCGTTTTACAATTTCAACTGACTAGTTGTTCTGAGGGAAACCTAAGTTAATTCCGCCGTGGCTTGGATCTAACCAGCGGCTTGTAACAACCTTGCCACGAGTGAAGAAGTGAACTCCTTCGGTGCCGTGTGCATGGGTGTCGCCGAATAATGAATTCTTCCAACCACCGAAGGAGAAGTAAGCCATTGGAACTGGGATTGGAACGTTGATTCCGACCATTCCAACTTCTACTTCATTCTGGAATCTGCGTGCAGCACCACCGTCGTTCGTGAAGATTGCTGTTCCGTTTCCATAAGGGTGGCTATTTACAAGTGCAAGTGCTTCATCGTAAGTATTCACGCGCAGAATGCTTAGAACTGGTCCAAAAATTTCTTCTTTATAAATGCTCATGTCAGGTGTTACGTTGTCGAAAAGTGTTGGTCCAAGGAAGAAACCTTCCCCGTCAACTTTAACTTTGCGACCATCTTCGACAAGAGTGGCACCAGCTTTTTCACCAGCTTCAATATATGACGCAACTTTGTCACGATGAACTTTGGTAACAAGTGGTCCCATATCTGAACCCTTAGTTCCATCGCCGGTTTTGATATCTGCCATACGCGACTTAATTTTTGCGACCAAGGCATTTGCGATTGGTTCTACTGCAACGATTGCTGAAATTGCCATGCAGCGCTCTCCTGCTGAACCGAAGCCAGCATTGATTGCAGCATCTGCAGCTAGTTCTAGATCAGAATCCGGAAGAACGACCATGTGGTTCTTTGCGCCACCAAGTGCTTGAACGCGCTTGCCATGATTGGTTCCGGTTTCATAAACATATTTCGCGATTGGTGTTGATCCCACGAATGAAACTGACTTGATTCCTGGGTGAGTTAGAAGCGCATCAACTGATTCTTTATCGCCATGAACAACATTGAAGACACCGTCAGGAAGTCCGGCTTCTTTCCAAAGTTCAGCCAAGAACATCGCCGCACTTGGATCTTTCTCGGAAGGCTTTAGAACAACTGTGTTACCGCAGGCGATTGCAATTGGGAAGAACCACATCGGAACCATCGCTGGGAAGTTAAATGGAGAAATTATCGCGACTGGGCCAAGAGGTTGGCGGATTGAGTAAACATCTACCCCGGTAGAAACTTCTTCAGAGAAGCCACCCTTTAAAAGATGTGGGATACCGCAAGCAAATTCAACAACTTCAAGACCACGAGTAACTTCGCCCGCTGCATCGCTCAATACTTTTCCGTGTTCAGCTGTTATAAGTGCAGCAATCTTCTCTTTGTTCTGCAGAACTAATTCGCGGAATGCAAAGAGAACTTGGGTGCGCTTTGTTAATGAGCTGTGGCGCCATGAAACAAATGCATCGCTGGCGGCGGTAACTGCCTTATCAACCATCGCTACATTCGCAAGTGCAACGTTTGCTGAAACCTGTCCGGTCGCTGGATTAAAAACCTCGCTAGTGCGTTCAGTTTTCCCGGTGTCTAATGCGCCATTTATCCAATGTGTGATGATTTTTGTCTGAGTCATAGCGTTAATCTACGCCAGAGCAATATGATGGCGCCAATCAATGATGGCAGTTATGTCCAAGTCGTCCAAATGCTAGGGGCAATCGGTGAGCACAGGTTCAAAGAGTAATTCTGAAGTAAGCGCGGCAGACCACAATTTTGTTTTCCACTCCTGGTCGGCCCAAGGTGCGATTTCACCAATCCCCGTTGCAAAGAGTTCAGGATCTAGATTCTGGGATCACGATGGCAAAGAGTATTTGGATTTCTCCTCCCAATTAGTTTTTACAAATATCGGACACCAACATCCAAAGGTGGTCGCTGCAATTCAAGAGCAAGCCGCAACTTTAACTGCGCTTGCACCACAACATGCCAGCGATATCCGAAACCAAGCTGCAGAGCGCATTGTTGAACTTGCAGGATTAAACTTCGCAAAAGTTTTCTTCACCAACGGTGGCGCCGATGCAATTGAAAACGCCATCCGCATGGCTCGTATTCACACCCGTAAACACAAGGTGCTTTCAACTTACCGTTCGTATCATGGCAATACTGGCGCTGCGATTAATGCAACTGGCGATCCCCGCAGATTCCCGAATGAATTTGCATTTGGGCATGTGCATTTCTGGGGGCCCTATCTATATCGGTCTGCATTCTGGGCCAACAGCGAAGAGCAAGAATGTGAACGGGCTCTGCAACATCTAGAGCAAACAATAATCTTTGAGGGCCCGCACACAATTGGTGCAATTTTGTTAGAAAGCGTTCCCGGAACTGCTGGAGTTCTAGTTCCACCAACAGGTTATCTCGAAGGTGTTCGTGCGCTCTGCGACAAATACAAAATTATGTGGATTGCAGATGAAGTTATGGCTGGCTTTGGCCGAACTGGAAAATGGTTTGCATTCCAATCATCAAAGGTAGTTCCGGACTTAATTACCTTCGCCAAAGGCGTAACTTCGGGTTATGTCCCACTAGGTGGAGTTGTTATCAGCAAGGAAATTTCAAAGACATTCGATGAGCAAGTTTTTCCTGGTGGCCTTACATATATGGGACACCCGCTCGCTGCCGCTACCGCAGTTGCAGCAATTGATGTAATGAAAGACGAGAAAATGCTTGAAAACGCAACATCAATTGGTGAGAAAATTCTTGGTCCTGGCCTACATGAATTAGCTAAGAAACATAAAGTCATCGGGGATATCCGCGGTGCTGGTGTTTTCTGGGGAGTCGATCTGGTCAGCAATCGTAAGACGCACGAACCACTTGCGCCTTACGGTGGATCGAGCCCTGCGATGAATGAACTGGTTGCAGCTTGCAAAGCCAATGGCATGATGCCGTTCACGAATTTCAACCGAATTCATTTGTGCCCACCGTGCAATATCTCTGAAGCCGATGCCCGACTTGGTCTGGAAATTCTCGATAAATCCTTGGCAGTAATCGGAGAGTATTACACCGGCGAATAAAACTCGTGCCGCGCGGATCTTTTATCGCTGGTTATGACAAACTGCCGCCATGGCTCAGCTAATTTATTACTGCGGAACAATGGACAGTGGAAAATCCACTTTGGCGCTGCAGACCGCTCACAACTATGAGAGTCGCGGCCGCCATGGATTGGTCTTTACAAATCGAGATCGAGCCGGCACTGGAATTATCTCCTCCAGATTAGGTCTTCAAAGCCCAGCTATAGAAGTTGGTAGCGAGATGGATATCTTCTCGTTTGTGGAATCTCATCAAGCAAAAAGTGGAAAGTTAGACTATTTAATCTTCGATGAAGCTCAGTTTTATGAGAGTGAACAGATCGATCAACTTGCTCGAATCGTCGATATTTTGAATGTAGATGTTTTCGCCTTTGGAATCCTTAGTGATTTCAGAACTTCCCTATTCCCTGGTTCGATGCGACTTATTGAATTGGCAGATCGAGTCAACCCATTGCAGGTTGAAGCGCTCTGTTGGTGCGGGCTTCGTGCAACACACAACGCCAGAATTATTAATGGGCGCATGACTCGTGAGGGAGATCAATTGGTCCCAGGTGACACTTCGCCTGATGCTGAAGTGGTTTACGAAGTTCTCTGCCGAAAGCACCATATGGCAAATATGAGTTCTAAAGATCACGACGAGAACAGGTAGGTTTGCCGAATGAGCGATTTATATTCTGATCCACTTGGCACCGCAGTTTTAGCCGCAGCAAAAATTGCTGAGATAACCGGGAAACCAAAACACGATGTTGCACTTGTAATGGGATCAGGATGGATGCCGGCAACAGATGCACTCGGGAAACCAACTCACGAATTTGCTGTGACCGATGTTCCAGGATTTCCGGCCCCGACAGTTGTCGGACACGGCGGATTGATTCGCTCTTATGTAATCGATGGCGCAAATGGGAAAATCCAAGCACTCGTCTTTCTTGGTCGGACCCACTTATACGAGGGTAAAGGTCTAGAACCTGTTGTTCATGGGGCGCGCACAGCGGTAAAAGCTGGTTGCAAAGTAGTTGTGTTAACCAATGCCTGTGGCGGAATAAATCGGGGCTACAAAGTTGGACAACCTGTTCTGATTCGGGACCATATTTCTATGACTGCAACAAGTCCACTGATTGGTGCTGACTTCGTAGATTTAACTGACTTGTATAGCAAGCGAATTCGCCAACTTGTGAAGTGTGAAGATCCATCGCTGGCTGAAGGTGTTTATGTTCATTGGCGCGGGCCAGCTTACGAAACACCAGCAGAGATAAATATGTTGCGAACAGTTGGCGCAGATCTCGTAGGAATGTCTACGGTTCCAGAAGCAATCGCGGCACATGCACTGGGTGCAGAAGTTTTGGGAATTTCGCTTGTAACAAATGCTGCCGCCGGTGTCACCGGAGAGAAATTGAGCCACACCGAAGTTATGGAAGCCGGGCAAGCGGCTGCTGGGCGAATGGGTGAATTGCTTGCGAAGGTGTTAAAACAACTGTGATTGATGAGCAGTTCCGGCTAGAAGTTTTAGATTGGATTGCAAAGGATCCGGATTCAGATACTGCGTCTCTTCTTGCCAAATGGCTCTCTGAAAATAACGAGGTTGAACTTCGCAAATCATTTAACGGTTTTCTAGAGTTTGGCACTGCAGGATTACGTGGACCAGTTCGACCGGGGCCATCAGGAATGAACCGCGCAGTTGTTGGACGCACCGCTGCCGGAATCTCTGCATTTTTAATTTCTAGAGGTTTGTCTAAAGTTGTTATTGGCCGAGATGCAAGGCATGGTTCAGCAGAATTTATGCAAGAAAGCGCCGAGATTCTCTCGGGCGCGGGCCTAGATGTTTACCTGCTCCCCCGTGAACTTCCAACACCGGTATTAGCATTTGCAGTAAATGAAATGAAAATGGATTGCGGAATCATGGTGACTGCAAGTCACAACCCAGCAACCGATAACGGATACAAGGTTTATCTTGGTGGAAACCTTGATGGCGTCGAATATCGAGGCAGCCAGATAATCGCCCCAATCGATAAAGAAATTTCGAAGTTGATTAGCGGGATTGCGCTTCCAAGTCCACGTGGATCGAACTGGAAGATAGTCGGCGAAGAAGTAATCCACGGTTACGTTTCAAGCTGCGCTAGTGGAGCCAAAGAAGCATCCGCTCAAAAAATCATTTACACGGCCATGCACGGTGTTGGCACACAAACTTTGCTATCGGTATTTCAAGCAGCGAACTTCTCAAAACCAATGTTGGTCGAACAGCAATGTGAACCAGATCCTGATTTTCCGACAGTTGCATTCCCCAATCCAGAAGAACCTGGTGCGATGGATTTAGCAATCAAATTGGCAATTTCGCAGAATGGGGATTTGGTTATTGCTAGCGACCCTGATGCAGATCGTTGCGCAGTAGCAGCACAAGATTCAGCTGGAAACTGGCGGACCCTGCGAGGAGATGAACTTGGAATCATCCTTGGCCATTACATTTCAAAGACCGAAAGCGTTGCTGGCAGAACCTTTGCTACGACAATTGTTTCTTCAAGTGCTCTGGCGAAGATTGCTAAAAACTGTGGCGCTGATTTTCAAGAGACGTTAACCGGCTTCAAGAATCTATCCAAGATAAACAATCTGGCTTTTGGATATGAAGAAGCAATCGGATACTGCGTCAATCCTTCAAAGGTAAATGATAAGGATGGAATTTCTGCCGCCTTAAAAATCGCACAGATTAACTCTGAATTAATCCGTCGAGGTTCAACCTTGTTTGCCTACCTTGATGAAATCTGGAGCGAAATCGGTTATCACCGAACCGAACAACTTTCGATCAGGTATGAGGATGTTTCGGAAATTTCTAGAACTATCTCCGAGGTTGTGGCGAATCCACCTAAACAGATTGCCGGCCTGGATGTAACTAGCTTCGAAGACTTGAGCAGGATTTCACCCTCAACTGTTGGCCTGCGAATTAGATGTGGTGGCAACGCACGAATTATCATCAGGCCGAGCGGAACTGAGCCAAAGCTAAAGACCTACATTGAAGTAATTGGTGAAGTTAGCTCCGCCGATGAATTGGTCGAGCAAATAAAGGAAGACTTTAAGAAATTATTCGCTAGCTATAGCTAAATAACCGGGCTTCACAACTTCTTCGATAATCGCTAGACGTTCCTCAAAAGGAATAAATGAACTCTTTAGCGCATTTATAGTCACACGTTGCAAGTCTTGAAAGGTCCAATCAAAAGCCTTAACAACTTCGACCATCTCATTTGTCATTGAAGTGCGGCTCATTAATCTGTTATCGGTGTTAATTGTTACTCGGAATCTTAACTTTGCGAGGGCGCCGATTGGATGAGATGCAATTGACTTAGCTGCGCCAGTCTGCAAATTGGATGTTGGACATAGTTCTAGCGGAATCCGGCGATCACGAACGTAAGCAGATAGTCTGCCAAGTTTTGGTTTGCTGCCAGAAAAATCTATGTCATCAACTATCCGAACGCCGTGACCTAATCTTTCTGCCCCACACATTTGAATCGCCTGCCAGATTGAAGGTAATCCGTAGGCCTCACCGGCATGAATAGTGAAGTGTGCGTTCTCTTGACGAAGATAATTAAAAGTGTCTAATTGATTCGTTGGCGGAAAACCATCTTCGGGTCCAGCAATATCAAAGCCGACAACACCAAGATCGCGATACTTGACTACCTTTTCGGCAATTTCTTGCGCAATCGAATTCTGGCGAAGAGCGCATAACAAAGATTCAACTCGAATTTTTAGTCCTTCGGCTGCCGCCGCTTTCTCGCCCTGACGATAACCTTCGATAGTTGCTTCGATAACTTCATCAAGCGACAAACCTTTGCGGGTGAAAAGTTCTGGCGCACCGCGCACTTCTGCATAAACAACACCGTCGCGAGCGAGATCTAATGCACATTCGCTGGCGACGCGAATGATTGCTTCTCGGGTCTGCATCACGGCAATAACGTGCTCGAAGGTTTCGAGATAAAGCTCGAGAGATCCGGAATTACAAGAATCGAAATACCAGTCAGCGAGTTCGTCAGCGGTATTTTTTGGAAGTTTGTAATTAATCTTCGCTGCTAAATCAATGATTGTTTGGGGCCGAAGTCCGCCATCTAGATGATCATGAATCAACGCTTTTGGTAACCGCTTAATCTGTTCTGCCGTTGGAATCTTTGTAAGTGTCATCTCATCCCTCAATTTTCTCAATTATAAGAGGCAATCGAGGTGCTACCGAACCATCTTGGCCAATAACAAATGAATTTTGAAGTGCGCTCTGAGCACGTTCGAAGCGCGCCGATTCATCAGCATGTAGCGTGTAAATCAGATCGCCCTTCTTTACCTGTGCACCTGGCTTTGCATGAATTTCGATTCCAGCGCCAAATGAAACTTTTTCACCTTGTTTAGAACGGCCAGCTCCTAAGCGCCAAGCTGCAATTCCAACGCTCATTGCATCCATCGATGAAAGCGTTCCATCTTTATCAGCAAGAATTTTTGCGCTCTCTTTAGCTACTGGAAGTTTTGCATCAGGATCTCCGCCTTGTGCGCGAATCATTTTCTTCCAGCTATCCATTGCGGCGCCGTTTTTCAAGGCATCAGCTGGATCCATAAGCTGCTTAATTCCAGCGGCATCTAACATCTCGCGAGCTAAAACTAGCGTCAGCTCAACAACATCGGACGGTCCGCCGCCAGCTAATACTTCAACACTCTCCCGAACTTCCAGCGCGTTTCCTGCAGTTAAACCAAGTGGAACATCCATTGCTGTTACAAGTGCACGGGTCTTTACTCCAGCGCGGGTTCCTAAATCAACCATAACTCTGGCAAGTTCACTAGCTTTTTTCGGATCTGACATAAAAGCACCAGAACCTGTTTTTACATCGAGAACCAATGCGCTGGTTCCTTCGGCAATTTTCTTACTCATGATGCTTGATGCAATTAGAGGAATCGCTCGAACGGTTCCGGTCACATCTCGTAGCGCATAAAGTTTCTTATCGGCTGGCGCTAGTCCCGCACCTGCGGCACAAATAACTGCGCCACAACTCTTAATTACTTCTAACATCTCGGCATTACTTAGCGAAGCTCGCCAACCAGGAATTGATTCCAATTTGTCTAACGTTCCACCAGTGTGACCGAGTCCGCGACCAGAAAGTTGTGGCACTGCTCCCCCGCAAGCTGCAACTAATGGCGCCAATGGCAAAGTAATTTTGTCGCCGACTCCACCAGTCGAATGCTTGTCAACAGTCTTACGATCGAGCATCGACCATTCCATGCGTTCGCCACTGTTGATCATTGCATCAGTCCAGCGAGAAATTTCGCGAGAGTTCATACCATTCAACAGAATCGCCATAAGCAGCGCAGACATTTGTTCATCAGCAACAACGCCCTTTGTGTAGGCGTCAATAACCCAATCAATCTGCGGATCAGTTAGCTCATTGTTGTCGCGTTTTGCGCCAATTATTTCGACCGCGTCAAAGGCCTCACTCATTTTTCTAAATCATCTGGACCAAAAGCCCAAGGCAATATCACTGACATTGGCGATGGACCATCCGGTGTCATCAATAGCATCTCGTTTCCGCCATGTTCAAATAGCAATTGACGGCATCGACCACAGGGTGAAAGATAATTTCCATCTGCATCTACACAAACCGCAGCGATTAAACGTCCACCACCAGTGGAGATTAAATTCGAAACTAGACCACATTCGGCGCAGAGCCCAAGTCCGTAACTTGCATTTTCAACGTTACAACCAGAAACAATTCGACCATCATCTACTAGCGCGGCAACGCCAACCGGAAACTTCGAGTAAGGCGCATACGCTTTCTTCATAATCAACTTGGCTTCTGAGTGCAGTGCTTCCCAATCGATATTCATAATTAATGGGCACCGCCACGACGATATGGAATTCCATCCGCGGCCGGGGCTCTCACTCTTCCGACCAATCCGGTAACCGCAATGATTGTTGCAATGTAGGGAACCATCAACATAAATTCTGATGGGATTGCGACACCAATAATTGAGAGCGTGCTCTGTAAGTTAGTTGCGAAGCCAAACAAGAGCGCTGCAAAGAGAGCGCCGATTGGACTCCATTTGCCGAAGATAAGAGCTGCGAGTGCGATGAAACCTGCCCCCGCTGTCATCTCTTTACCAAAAGCGCCTACTGAACCAACGGTGTAAAAGGCACCGCCCACTCCCGCAATAAATCCGGCGATCATTACATTTCGGAAGCGAAGTTTATTTACATCAATTCCAACAGTGTCTGCTGCGGTTGGGTGCTCGCCTACCGCTCTCGTGCGCAATCCCCATTTAGTTTTGTAAAGAGTGAAGGTGACACCTGAAACAATCACAAACATGAGATAAACGACGATTGTATGTGTGAAAAGGATGGGACCGACCACTGGAATTTTAGAAAGTATTGGAATTGGAATGACTTCAAATGTTGGAGGTGAATTCCAGGTATTCTGAAATGGAATCAGAAGTTTCTTGTATAAAAAGTCAGTAAGTCCAATTACCAGAACATTTATCACGAAACCAAGGATCACTTGATCTACCGAAAACTTGATGGCAAAAGTTGCTAGCAAGAAAGAAATGGCTGCGCCGGCAAATGGTGCTGCTAGCAAGCCCCACCAAGACAAACCTGTAAGGCTTGCAACGACAGCGGAGACAAAAGCGCTAGCAAGGAGCTGGCCTTCAATTGCGATGTTAATTACTCCAGAGCGTTCGCAGACTAAACCTGACATCGCACCAAAAATCAAAGGAATCGAAAGCAGCAACCCACCTTGTAAAAGTCCGGTGAATGGAATGAATTTTCCAGATGCAATCCAGGTGAGGAAGGACATAAGAATTCCAAAGCTCGCGACCGCTACCGGGACTGAGATAGACCGTCCCTTTTTAAGGGCAGCGATTGCGATTGCGCTAGCCAGTAATGAGATTATTGAGAAAATTCGGGCGCCCGTCTGTGACGAAATAACCCACTCTTTAATTATTACCCACTCATTGTTTAACACAAAGCCAAAAGTTGTTGCTTCTTTGCCTGGTTTTAGAATTCCGAAATACAGGAATGAAAGTGACGCAAGCGTTGAAATTATTACAACTCCCTGAAGCCTTCGCTTCTCTACATTTGAACGAATCTTTCTCATCCGTTCCATCCCTTCGAAGTTAGAGATGTTGAAGCATTTAACTTCTTCAATCTAAAGATGTAACGAACGAACATAGGTGCTGCGATAAAGAGCACGATTAAGCCTTGGGTAACAACAACGATATCGAGTGGGACCCCGGTATTTGATTGCATCATGCGGCCACCAGTGTGAAGTGCACCAAATAGAAGTGCAGCGAATACAGTTCCCAGAGGCTGAGCGCGCCCAAGCAGCGCAACGGTAATTGCGTCAAATCCAAATGATCCTGCTACGTCCGTATTTAGCGCATGCTCACTACCAAGAACATGAACCGCGCCTCCAAGACCAGCCAGTGCACCACAAATCATCATTGTTGATGTGATTACGAATGGGACCGAGATGCCCGCGGTCCTAGCGGCCTGGCTATTTGCGCCAACTGCACGAAACTTGTAACCGATTGTAGTTTTTGTAAGAAGCCACCAGACAAAGAGTGCAGCAGCAAGTGCGATGAAAATACCTGCGTGGATGCGGAAGTTTTCTCCAGCTAAAAGTGGGAGTTTCGCACTGTCAGCGACTTCTGGGGCAATTGGATCGATACGCCCTGGCCGCAGGAAAGTTTTTGTTTTCAGCAGCCATAGAATAAAAAAAGCAGCGATGTAATTCAACATAATTGTCAAAATAACTTCGTGGGCACCAGTTTTGGCTTTCAGGAAGCCTACGAGACCGCCCCAGATGGCAGCGAGAACAATTCCGGCTAGAGCCGCGGCTAATATGTGAATACCTACAGGAAGCTCAAATCTGAAACCAACATAAGAAGCGCCGATTGCACCGAATATAAATTGTCCTTGAGCTCCGATGTTAAAAAGACCTGATTTAAAAGCTAGAGCAACCGAAAGCCCGGTCAAGATAAGTGGTGTTGCGGTGACTAGGGTTTCAAAAAATGGATAGAAGCCCTCGAAGAAATTGCTCTTAGCCAATCTATTGTCATATATCGAACCCTGGAAAAGCGCCAAATAGGCATTCCCGACACTTGCCCCTGCACTCTTCAGGAATTCAATCGGAGATCCAATTTTATTCATTACTTTTTCATCGGATACCGCAATGATGATTCCAGTAATTGTAAAGGCCATTAAGAAAGATAGGCCAGGAAGTTTTATTGACTGACCAATTCTTGAAATTGTATTTTTCATTCGGCGCCCACTTTTGCAGAGGTTACGCCAGCCATCAACAGACCAAGTTCTTCTCTGGTTACTTTCGAATCAACGATGCCAAGAATTTCACCGCGATACATCACAGCAATTCGATCTGCTAGCGCTATTACTTCATCCAGTTCCGTGCTGAAAAGAATCACGCCACGGCCGGCATCTCGTTCGGCAAGTATGCGTTCATGAACGAATTCAATAGAGCCAACATCTAGCCCACGCGTTGGCTGCGAAGCAACAAGAACTTTAATTGGCCGCGAAAGCTCTCGCGCGATTACAACTTTCTGCTTATTTCCACCAGACAATGTGGAAACCGCGTCCAGTATTGATTGAGTTCTAATGTCAAATTCAGCAACCCGCTTTTCAGCTTCGGACTGCATAACCTTTGCTGAAAGATTTATCCCCTTAGAATATGGTGATAGTTCGTGCAAATCCAGAATCAAGTTTTCGGCTATCGAGAAGCTTCCAATAACCCCATCAAGCTCGCGGGACTCCGGAATGAATGCAATACCTGCATGGAGCGAATCCTTAATGCTGGCACCCCTAATTTCTTCTCCATCTAAGAGAATGGAACCTTCGATATGGTCTTCTAAATTAATAAGCGCCCGCGCAAGCTCGGATTGACCATTTCCCTGAACTCCAGCGACAGCAAGAACTTCTCCGGCATTTACATGAAAATTTACGCCTTTAACTATTGCTGCACCAAGAGCATCTCTAACCGTTAAATTCTTAACTTCTAAAATTGCGCCACCCATTTCGTGCTGATACTTCTCTGGGGACAGATCTACGGCGCGACCAACCATCATCGACGCCAATTCGCCTTCTGAAGTTTCCGGAGAAACCGCAGCAACAACTTTGCCGCGACGAATAATTGTTATCTGATCTGCAACGGCACGAACCTCGCGCAACTTGTGCGTGATGAAAATGATCGACGTTCCTTTGTTCTTCAAATCCCGCATAGTGTTTAGAAGTTCATCGGTCTCTTGTGGAGTTAGAACCGCGGTTGGTTCATCCAGAATCAATACTTTTGCTTCATAAATCAAAGCTTTAATGATTTCTACTTTCTGCTGGATACCAACAGGAAGAGTTTCGACGATTGCATCTGGATCCACTTGTAACCCGAAGTCCTCGGAAATAGCGCGAATTGCTGCACGCGCTTGGTCTAAATCCAAAACTCTCAACTTACTTGATTTCTCATGTCCCAACATTATGTTCTCGGCTACAGTGAAAACTGGAATCAACATGAAGTGCTGGTGCACCATACCGATGCCAACATTTAGGGCATCACTTGGATTTGAAATATCTACAACTTTTCCGTCGATTAAAATCTCACCAGAATCGGCCTTCAATAAACCATACACAATATTCATTAAGGTGGATTTACCGGCGCCATTTTCGCCCAGAATTGCATGAATCTGGCCAGTTTCAACTTTTAAATCAATGGAATCATTGGCGGTAAAAGAACCAAAAGTTTTAGTGATTCCCCGTAGTTCTAATGACACTTTGGAATCCTATCGATTAATAGTGCAAAAAAACAGGAGGCCCGATTGCTCGGAACCTCCTGTTTTGAACTGCTTACTTATCCGTTTACCTTCAAGGTTCCCGCGATAATTTGATCTCTTAGTTTACGAACTTCAAGCTTCAATTGGCCTGGAACGCGTGAACTTAGATCGTGATATGGAGCAAGTGAAACACCCTTGTTTTTAAGTGTCCCAACATAGAGGCTTCCGTCGAACTTCTTAGCCGCAACATCCTTAGCAACTGACTTGATTGATGCGCCAATTTCCTTGACTACAGTTGTTAGAAGTGTTGATTTTCCTGCTGGAAGTAGACCGTAACCATCTGAGTCAACCCAGATTGTTAGCGCTTTCTTAGTCTTATCGTTAGCTGCTGCGTAAGGTGCGCCGAGGTTTCCACCAACTGGAAGAATAATATCTGCTCCCTGTTGTTCAAATCCCTTTGACAGTGTTAGTGCAGCATTTTGGTCAGTGAAGTTACCTACGAAAGAACCAGTCTTGGTCTTTGTATCCCAGCCTAGAACTGAAACTTTCTTGCCCTTGACCTTGTTGTAGTAGTCAACGCCACGCACATATCCATCCATGAAAATTGTAACTGTTGGATAAGGAGCGCCGCCATAGGTTGCGACCTTGCCGGTCTTAGTCATGCCTGCAGAAAGGTAGCCAGCCAAGAAAGCAGCTTCATCTGTCTGGAAGGTAAGACCTTTAACATTCTTAACTGGCTTACAGTTGAAGTTTGCATCGCAATCTGCGCCCGCATCGTCAACCACTGCGTATGAAATCTTTGGATTTGCTTTCGCTGATTTAACTATTTCACTGCTTATAGCAAAGCCAACACCGATGATTAATTCGCAACCCTTATCAACAAATGCTTTGATATTTGGAGCAAAGTCTGCGGATGAAGCAGCTGCAAGATATTCAGCAGTTGCTACCTTCGAAGTTCTAGCACCGTCCCATGCACCTTGGTTGAATGAACGATCGTCCACGCCGCCAGTATCTAGGGCGAGACATAACTTAATTTTTGCTGCTTGTGCTGAAGGAGCAACTGAAACACCTGTAATAAGTGTTAGAGATGCGGCTACCGCAATAAGCTTTAATGACTTTTTCAAAGCGCCTCCCGGATTCACCCTTTTTTTAAGGGATTGATGTGAGCTAAACCCTACTCTTTCGCATATTGCTTGCAAGTTTCACGGGCTCATGTTTCGGTAACAAAGTCTCAACTAGCGGTTTAAAGTTAAATGAAATATGAGCAAATAATGGGATTTATACTGCCGGAATGCGAGCAACCCGTCATTTTCAGCTAATTGCACTTCTGGCAATCGCTGGGTGCATCCGCGCTCCTATTACAAGTATCGGTCCTCAAATAACTGCGATTAGCAAAGGCCAAAATTTAGGGATAGTTCAATTCGGATTTCTCACAGCCATTCCGGTAATTTGCTTTGCCCTTGCGGCGCCACTTCCAAGTCTTCGAGCCTTTCGCAAAATCAAGACCGAGCAACTTATAGTTTTCTCACTCCTAGCCCTTGCAGCAGCCACAATCTTGCGAACACTTGGCTCTAACTCTCTGCTCTTTGGATCAACGATCATTCTTGGTATCAGTATTGCGATTCTAAATATCGTTACACCAGCACTTGTCCGACGGGATTATCCAAAGAAGATAACAACTGTCATGCCGATTTACTCTGCAGTTCTTGCACTCATGGCATCACTTGGCGCTGGTCTTTCGATTCCAATCGCTTCTTACTTCGGAGACAATTGGAAAATTGGAATTTCGGTGTGGGCAATACCAGCGATATTAGTAGCGCTGATTTGGATTCCGCTGCTTCGAAAAGCGAAGCCAATGCCAGATAACCATGAAAATCATTTCAAAGAATTATTTCGGTCAAAGAAGGCTTGGTTGGTCTCGATATACATGGGAGTTCAATCCGCAATCTTTTATACCCAGGTAGCGTGGATGCCGAAGATATTGATTGACAAAGGTTATTCAGCCGCCGAGGCCGGCGCACTCTTTGGCCTTTCAACTCTCTGCGGTTTTGCTCTGACTCTAATTCTGCCTCTGGTTTTTAGTCGTGGTGAAGATTTAAAACTTGCGATTCTCGCAACATCAGTTCCAGGAATCATAGGGTTCTTGCTGCTAAACCATCTCTCAAATAGCTGGACCATCCCGGCCTTGCTTTTGATTTCGACAACCCACGCAGCACTTCCGCTGGCACTTGGCCTCATTGCAATGAAGTCCCCCAGCGTTGGGGCCACTAGTCATTTATCTTCGATGGCCCAAGGAATTGGTTATTGCATCGCTGCCATATTTCCAGTCCTGATTGGTTACACCTATGAAGCTTCAAATAGTTGGCTGATTGCAACATATTTGATTGCCGCTCTTATTCTGGCGCAATCAATTATTGGCATTAAGGCCAACCGCTAAATGTCAGTGCGCCTCCTTAGTATTTTCAAATGGCAATCCGAATGACACCTAAAAATCAAGCCTCGTTGGCTGAGATCACATTTATAGTGTTGGATTTAGAAACTACAGGCGCCTCTCCTGCCAATGGTTGCGGCATAACTGAAATCGGGGCGATCGCAGTTCGTGGTGGCGAGCTTCTGGAAGAGTTCTCAACCTTTGTGAACCCGCAAGTTGCATTACCGGAATACATAATTAATCTAACTGGCATAACCGATGAAATGTTAGAGGGTGCCCCACTTATCGACCAGGCCTTCCCTGAGTTCATCGAATTCATTAACCGCCATGAAGATGTTTATCTAGTTGCCCATAACGCACCATTTGATATCGGTTTCCTAAAAGCCGCAGCGCAATCGCTTTCGCATGACTGGCCCAAATATGAGGTTATCGATACCGTGAAACTGGCAAGGCGGGTAATTGATCGCTCTGAAATTCAGAATTATAAACTTGGCACTCTTTCTCAGTTTTTCGATACCAAGGCGCTACCAAATCACAGAGCACTGGATGATGTGAAAACTACGGTTGAAGTTCTACATCGATTGATCGAGCGACTTGCTGGCTTTGAAGTTTTCAGCATCTCGCAGCTAAAGAAATTTATGCGCTAACTTCAGCCTTATCCTTCAGTAACTTCGCCACTTTTGAGGCAAGAGTGAAAGGGTCGATGGGATGAAGAATCGCATCATCTGCCTTCGACCAGGCGGCGAGCCAGTTGTCTTGGACCCGACCGGTGATGACTAAGACTGGTGGGCAATTAAAAACCTCATCTTTTAACTGGCGGGCCAGACCTAATCCACCTTCAGGGACTGCTTCACCATCGAGGATAAAGAGATCGACGCTCTGCTTGGAATCTAGATAGAGCCGAAGGGCTGGGCCGGTGGCAAATTCAACAATCTTGTGTTCTGGAAGATCCGCTGATACCCGACGACCAAGGGCGGTGATGATTGATGAACGAACGGATGAGTCATCCGAATAGAGGGCTATTTTCAGATTGGTGAGATTTTTCTCAGAAGACATGGTCAGAATTCTAGCCACCAAAGCGCCAGAAAAATCCCAGAAAAAGCTGAAAACGAGGGTGTGAATTGGTGATGAGATTCACCAGAAGTGAGTGCCGCCCTGGCCTATAAATATCTCATTTCCCTCACGAATCGGGAATAATCGCCTCATGACAACTGCCGTTCTGCCACCCCAGAAGATAAACCGTCCTAATCTGGTTGCGGTCGGAACAATTGTCTGGCTTGCAAGTGAGTTGATGTTCTTCGCCGCGCTCTTTGCAATGTATTTCACAACGCGCGCAGTTCAGGGTCCACAAATTTGGCTTGAATCAACTGAGCTATTAGCTATTCCTTTTGCTGCTGCGAATACAACAATCTTGGTTCTTTCATCCGTTACATGTCAGTTTGGTGTTTTCGCTGCTGAACGTTTCCAAGCTAAGCGAACTGGTTCGATCTTTCAATTTAGTAAGTGGGGAATGCGTGAATGGTTCGCGCTGACATTCCTTATGGGAGCCTTCTTCATCGGTGGTCAAGTTTATGAATATGCACACTTAGTCCAAGAGAACTTAACACTCTCATCAAATGCTTATGGTTCGGTTTTCTATATGACAACTGGTTTCCATGGGTTGCACGTAACGGGTGGCTTAATTGCATTCTTGATCGTAATGATTCGAACCTTTCGCGCCCAAAGATTTGGACATAAGCAAGCGCAAACAGCAATTGTGGTCTCCTATTACTGGCACTTTGTTGACGTTGTTTGGATCGCGCTATTCGCAACGATTTATCTGATTAAGTAATGGGCTAGGGTGAAATAACGAGAATGGAAAAAATGAATTCAGGAATCAAGAAGATCTCCAGATATCGCCGCCATCGCTTTGCTGGCCCAGCGCTTTTAATTGTTGCGCTGATAACTCTTGGAACTACCTTTCAAGTTGCCAGTGCGGTTCCTAGTTCAAGCGAGAAAGAGATTGCGCCGAAGTCAACTTTGATTGAAGAAGGTAAGCGAATATTCAACTTCGGATGTTCGACCTGTCACGGATTAAACCTTGAAGGAAGTGGCATAGCTCCATCTTTGATTGGCGTGGGTGGCGCATCTGTTGATTTCCAAGTGGGAACTGGCCGTATGCCAATGGCCGATATGAGCCAACAGGCTATGCGTAAAGAGCCGGTTTACACCGAAGAGGAAACCGCTGCACTTGCTGCATATGTTGCATCACTTGCTCCTGGCCCTGCTGTAATTAACGAAGCACAAATAACTTATGAGCGCGATGGAAATACTGCAGAGGGTGGCGAACTATTTCGAACCAACTGCGCAATGTGCCATAACTTTGCTGGACAAGGTGGCGCGCTCACTCAAGGAAAATATGCCCCAACTGTCATGGGAGTAGATGTTAAGCATATTTATGAAGCGATGATTACAGGTCCACAATCAATGCCGGTTTTTAGCGATAAGACCATCACACCCGCAGAGAAGCTTTCAATTATTAAATGGATTAAAGCTGCAGAGAATGAGCCGAACCTAGGCGGTGCATCTCTAGGTCGTGTTGGCCCAGTTACTGAAGGACTCTTAGTTTGGACACTTGGTCTTGGTTTACTAATTGGAATAGCCGTCTGGCTAACAGTGAAAGCGAAATAGGGTAGCGAAAAATGTCTAATGAGATTCAGAAGTTTCAAGACCCTGGCCTACCTGAACATGTTCATCGCAAAACAGATGTAGATCCAAAGGCAGCAGACCGCGCAGAGCGCCAAGTATCAATTCTCTTTGTTCTATCTGCCTTATCTACCGCTTTAGCAATCTACGCATATGTTTTTATCAGTGATGAAATTTTCTTCTTCCTTCCAATAATGGGTGACACAAATGCCCACCAACTATTCCTCGGTCTTGGCATGGCTTTCTCTCTTTTATTTATCGGTCTTGGGTTAGTTCATTGGGCAAAAAATTTGATGCCCGATACTGAAGTTATTGCTGAGCGCCATGAATTTCGTTCTCCCGATGAAGATCGTGCAGATTTTGTAAGAACTGTTAAGGAACAAGCTGGTGCTGCAGGATTAGGGCGTCGCTCTCTAATCAAGAGGACTCTCGGATTAGCGCTCGGCGCCTCTGCCCTTACCCCAATTGTTTTACTTCGCGATTTAGGCCCGTTGCCAGGAAAAGAACTTGAGAAAACTTCCTGGAAAACTGGAACTCGTTTAGTTACAGATCCGGGCGATCGACCTATCCGTCCAGAAGATTTAGAAGTTGGTGCTGTCGCGCAGGTTCTTCCTGAGTTAGAGCCTGGCAAGGTGCGCCACTTGTATGACATCGCAAAAGATGCGGTTCTACTTATCCGACTTCGCCCTTCGGAATTTCAATTAGATGCCGAGCGGCTCTCATGGACTTATGACGGAATCATTGCATTCTCAAAGATTTGCTCTCATATGGGATGCGCCGTTGCACTCTACGAACAACAGACAAAACATTTACTCTGTCCTTGCCACCAATCAACATTTGATGTGACGCGAGCAGCGAAGGTTATCTTTGGACCAGCTGCAAGGCCATTGCCACAACTTGCAATAACGGTTGATAGCGATGGAAATCTAGTCGCACAAAGACCATTTAACGAACCTGTCGGACCTAGCTTTTGGGAGCGCTCATCATGAAAAAAGCAGAACGTATTGGCGGCAATGTTGCGAGCTATGTAGATGATCGCACAGGTGCTGCGAAGTGGCTTCGCAAGAATTTAACCAAGGTCTTCCCAGATCATTGGTCCTTCATGCTCGGCGAGATTGTTCTCTATTCTTTTGTTATTTTGCTTCTTTCAGGAACATTCTTAACTTTCTGGTTCGATCCCTCCCAGCGCGAAGTAGTCTATGAAGGAAGTTACGAGCCGCTTCAAGATATAAAGATGTCAGCAGCATACGCATCCGCGCTTCACATCTCCTTTGATGTTCGCGGTGGTCTGTTAATGCGCCAGATACACCACTGGTCTGCGCTCCTATTCATGGCTGGAATGATCGCCCACTTGATGCGCGTCTTCTTTACCGGCGCTTTCCGCAAGCCTCGTGAAGCTAACTGGTTAATTGGAGTTGGACTCGTAACACTTGGAATTGTTGAAGGTTTCCTTGGTTACTCACTTCCAGATGATTTACTTTCAGGAACTGGTGTGCGAATTGCCGAAGCAATTATTCAAGCACTCCCCGTTGTCGGTTCTTACTTGGCGTTCTTTGCCTTTGGTGGTGCCTTTCCAGGAGAGGCATTTATTCCTCGAATCTATACGGTGCATGTGCTCTTACTGCCCGCAGCGTTCTTGGCGCTGATAACAATTCACTTGATGTTGGTTTGGTATCAGAAGCACACCCAATATCCAGGCCCTGGGCGCACTGAAAAGAATGTTGTTGGCTATCCGCTAATGCCGATCTACATGGCGAAAGCCGGTGGCTTCTTCTTCATAGTCTTTGGTGTTACTGCCTTACTCGGCGCACTTGCATCTATTAACCCCATCTGGCTCTATGGACCGTACAACCCCGGGCAAGTATCTGCCGGCTCACAGCCGGACTTTTATATGGGTTGGCTCGATGGTTTAGTTCGAATGTTCCCCCCACTCGAGAGTTACGTTCTCGGCTACACAATTTCCTGGAACATTTTAATTCCAGGCCTAATTATTCCTGGCATTTTATTTACCTTGATGGCGCTCTATCCATTTATCGAATCTTGGATGACCGGAGATAAGAGCGAACACCACTTGCTAGATCGACCACGCAATAATCCAAACCGCACTGCTATTGGCGCGATGTCATTGTCCTTCGTCTTAGTTACCTTAATTAATGGTGGAAATGACCTTCTCGCCACCCACTTTGACCTCACTATCAATCAGATCATGTGGTTTAGCAGAATCGGCGTAATTGTTATCCCACCGCTGGTCTTCGTTATAACTAAGAGAATCTGTCTATCACTGCAGCGCGCTGATCGCGAAAAAGTTCTGCATGGCCGCGAAACTGGTCGCTTAGTGATGCTCCCTCATGGCGAATTCGTTGAAATTCACGAAGAGCTAACGCCTGCTGAAAAGTTCACGCTTACCCAGCACCTGCAACCAAAGGCACTTGTTGTTCCGGATACCGATGCGAATGGTGTAAAAAACCCGCAAGGCATCAAGGGCAAGATTCGGGCGCGATTTAGTCAAGCACATGTCGAACAGATTCCGGCACCGACTGAGAGTGAAGCGAAAGCGCTAGGAAGTGGACACCACTAAACCTTAGGGACTGATACTTAGGAATTAATTAATGAGCGTTGTTAGATGGTTTTTCGTATTCAAGGACGAAACCAAAAATGCTAACAACTAATCCACCTACAGCTATCAGCGTTAACCACCAACCGATGATCAGGCCTAAACCTGATAGCACCATGAAGAATGCAAGTGGAAGTGGCCACCATGAATGTGGTGAATAGAAACCGAGTTCACCTGCAGAGTCTGAAATTTCGCCAGTGACGTTATCTTCTGGAAGAGTATTTCCAAGACGCTTATCTGTAAACCAGAGGTAGAAACCAATCAAGCCAGCCAATCCACCAGAGAGAGCCATGGCTGTAATTCCAACCGCTTCACCGCCAAGCAACCAGTAAATTACTGTGACGATTGCGTAAAAAGCTGCAAGACCAATAAATAACCAGTAACCAGTTTTCATCCTTAATGTCCTTCAGTCTTTATGTGAGGGTAATTGAGATCGAATGCTGGGCGCTCGCTGCGAATACGAGGCATTGATATGAAGTTGTGACGTGGTGGCGGACACGATGTCGCCCATTCAAGCGAGGCGCCATATCCCCACGGATCATCCACACCAACCATCGGAGACTTTCTGGTGATCCAGACATTCATGAAGAATGGAATCATTGAAAGTGCCAAGAGAACCGAGCCTATTGTTGAAATTGTATTCATTGTTGTAAAACCATCGGTAGCTAAATAATCTGCATAACGTCGTGGCATTCCCTTAATTCCGAGCCAGTGTTGAATAAGGAATGTCATATGGAAGCCGAAGAACAGAGTCCAGAAGTGGATCTTTCCAAGGCGCTCGTTCAACATCTTGCCTGTCATCTTTGGCCACCAGAAATAGAAACCAGCAAACATCGCAAAGACCACAGTTCCAAAGAGAACGTAATGGAAGTGGGCAACTACGAAGTAGGAAGCAGAGACTGCAAAGTCAAGTGGAGGTGAAGCGAGAATAATTCCAGTAATTCCGCCAAAGAGGAAGGTAATCAAGAAGCCCATTACCCAGAGCATCGGGGTTTCGAATGAAACGCTTCCGCGCCACATCGTTCCGATCCAGTTAAAGAACTTAACGCCAGTTGGAACACCGATTAGAAATGTCATGAATGAGAAGAATGGAAGCAGAACCTGCCCGCTAGCAAACATGTGGTGCGCCCAAACCGACACTGAGAGCGCAGAGATTGCGATTGTCGCTGCGATAAGTCCTTTATAACCGAAGATCGGTTTGCGGCTAAATACCGGAAGAATTTCAGTGGCAATTCCGAAGAATGGAAGCGCCAAGATATAAACCTCGGGGTGCCCGAAGAACCAGAAGAGATGCTGCCAGAGCATCGCTCCTCCGTTAGCCGGATCAAAGATATGCGAGCCAAATAATCTGTCAGATTCCAGAGCTAAAAATGCTGCTGCTAGTGGTGGGAAAGCGAGCAGAACTAAAATTGAAGTCAGAAGAACGTTCCAGGTAAAGATTGACATTCGGAACATCGTCATTCCAGGGGCGCGCATTGTAAAAATAGTTGTAATGAAGTTAACGCCACCAAGAATTGTTCCAATACCGCTAATTGCTAATCCAACAATCCATAAATCCCCACCGATGCCTGGTGAATACTGTGCATTTGAAAGTGGCGCATAAGCAGTCCAACCAAATGATGCTGCTCCGCCTGGTGTTAAGAATCCGGCAAAAGCCATTATTCCTCCGAAGAGGAAGAGCCAATACGAGAGCATATTCATTCTTGGGAAGGCGACATCTGCTGCACCAATTTGCAGCGGCATGATTACATTCGCAAAACCAACGAACAATGGTGTTGCAAACATAAGCAACATAATCGTTCCGTGCATAGTGAATACTTGGTTGTATTGCTCGTTAGAAATAAATTGCAGACCAGGGCGTGCAAGTTCGGCACGCAAAATTAGCGCCAATAGTCCAGCAATAAGGAACCAGGCAAATGTTGTATATAGATAGAGATAACCAATCATCTTGTGATCAGTAGATGTAATGATTTTTACGAAAAGTTGGCCTTTGGTGAGCTCTCTCTTAACAGGAGCACCCTCGACTGCTGTTCTGGTTGCGTATGTAGTCATATTAAGCCACCTTCAAACTGGAGATATATTCTTGGTATTCACTTGGAGTTACTACTTTCACGCTAAAGCGCATCTGGGAGTGGGAACGACCACATAAAATATTGCAGAAACCAGGATAGGTGCCGAGTTTGTTTGCACTGAACTCAATATTGTTGGTCACTCCAGGAAGATTTTGGATCTGAATCATGAATGCTGGAATCCAGAAACCATGAACAACATCTGTTGAGGTTATTTTAAATTTAACGCGCTCACCTAGAGGAAGTACTAGGGTCGGAGGCTTTGCCGTAGTTCCAGTAACTATTGGGGCTTCCGGATTGTCACGATAGGTGAATTGCCATGACCATTGAAAAGCATTTACATCAATTAAATGACTGGCTTGGCTATCCGGTGTGACTTTTACAATTTCAGATTGTTTAACTGCGGTGAAGTAGAAGAGAACTGCAACGATGATGAATGGAATAACCGTGTAAGCAACTTCGACTGGCACGTTGTACTGAGTTTGCTTTGGAACTTCGTCGCCCTTGCGGCGATGTCGGAACACTGGCCACATAATTAAGATCGCGGTGAAGACTCCAACAACTGCGGCTGCAATCCAAGCGCCCTGCCAAAGTGGGATTGTTGTGTCATTCACGCTTGAAACGCCCTTAGGAAATCCCATGCCAGATATGTTTTCTGTGGAGCAAGATGTCAGAAAGGAAATCGACCCGATTGAAATCCCCGTGAAGAGGGCTCTGGCTAAAGATTTCTTGGTGGGTCTAGAACTCATTGGATAAGAATATCCCTCGGATTCGCCTCTTTAACCATGCGGGAGTAGCGTTCGATGCGTGGTTTCCATCACCCCAAGTTTCCAATCCGAACCCCGACTCCATGATGCTGCTCGGATGGCACTTCCCCATATTTTTGAGGTCACTTGGCCAGATCCATCAAAACTTGGCGCCGATTCAAAGAGTGCTGCCCTTCTTTTAAATGAAGCCCGAGAAACCTTTGCTAGCCATCTGGGAATTCGCACTGATGAAATCCATTTTTTGGGCGAACCGAATCTAGGTTTTCACTTGGGGCTCAGCGGATTGATGTCGAGTCAGAGAAGATTGGTTTATAGCAACATCGATCGGATGGAAGTCTTTGCAGTAGCCGAGGGCCATACATCCGAAATGCTTGAGGTTGACCCAAATGGTCAGATCAATTTCCCAGAACTAATGAAGGATGACGTTCTCGCTCTGCAGCTTTGCAACCGCGAAACCGGAACCATTCAAAATGGACGACCAAAATCGCCAGATCTGCTCGCAGGATTGTTTGTCGATGCAACTGCCTCCGGCACCAGAATCAAACTTCCGGCAAATTGGAGCACCGCACTCTGGGATTCGACTGCATGGGGCGGACCAAGTGGGCTTGGAGTGTTTGCCGTTTCGAAGAGCGCTAATTGGAGCAATCCGCTCCCCCATTTAGATGGCCGAATCAATCCTGGACCAGCATCTCTTGCTTTAATTGTTGCCAGCGCACTTGCGATAGATAGTTGGGTTGCAGATGAGAAGAATCTGGCAGCGAAAATTGCAGCGATAAATAGCGAGATTCGAAGTTACATTTCAAGCAATATTCCAGATTCAGATCTTGCACCCGGCGGGGCCGACCATTTAATTAGCGCTTCATTCCTGTATGTAAATGCTGAACAGCTAGTGACAAAGCTTGCGGACAAGGGGTATCCCGTGGATTCGGGCTCTGCATGTAGTTCTATCAATATGCAACCAAGTCATGTTCTGGCTGCACTCGGCGTGCTGACCCAAGGAAATATTCGACTTACAATTCATCACGCAATCACCTTTGAAGAGGTCAAAGAATTTCTAGAAGTTTTATCCCAAACTGTTAGCGAATTGCGTGATAAATAATGATCCTAGATTGCTTAGGAAAACGTTGCCCACTTCCAATTATTGAACTTGCAAAGGCTCTGGCAGATAAACCGATTGGCTTCACGTTAACGCTCTTGAGCGATGATCCCGCCTCCCAGCCTGACCTGATCGCATGGTCACGGATGACCGGAAATTCTGTTGAAACCAGCGGGGCAAACACTTTTCAGATAACTAAGTTAGCCAACTAATCTTGGCTCAAGCTTCGCGCTTACTTCGCCGGCAGCAGCTCCGCCATAGGCCTCGGTAAATCTTGTAATAAATTCAGCTTTTGTAAATCGGTATTCCTGAGTTCCTTTAATTTCAATACAAAATGTTGCGAGCATCGAACCTATTTGGGCACATCGTTCATGGCTAAGGCCCCAAGCAAGACCTGCAATAAAACCGGAACGGAAACAATCACCAACACCAGTCGGATCAATCTTCAACTTCTCTTTTGGCACTCCAACAGTTATTGGTGCTTTGCCATGCTCTTCAACACGCGCACCTTCGGAACCAAGCGTGATTACCCGAACCGCAACTTTGCTAAAGATTTCGGCATCGCTCCAACCAGTTTTTTGAATGGTCAAAGCAAGTTCGTATTCATTTAAAAATAAATACCGTGCGCCTTCGATTAACTGCTTGATTGCTTCGCCATCCATTCGAGCCAATTGTTGAGATGGATCAGCAGCGAATGGAATTCCCATGGTTCGAGCACTCTGGCTGTGGCTCAGCATCGCATCCGGGTCATCCGGTGAAATTATTAGTAAATCGAATTTTCCAGTTTTCTCAACTATCGGTGCGAGCTCAATCTCTCTAGCTTCACTCATGGCACCAGGAAAGAAGGATGCAATCTGATTTAACTCTTCATCGGTTGTGACCATAAAGGAGGCGGTTAGTAGCTCTTTAGAGACCTTTACGTGAGTGGTATCAACGCCATGCCTAGTTAGCCAAGAATCGTAATCCGACCAATCCGTTCCTACTGCCGCGATGAGATATGGGTTTAGACCTAGCGCACCGATTCCAAATGCAATATTCGCTGCGGTTCCACCGCGTCTGATATCAAGACCATCGACTAAGAAAGAGAGTGAGACTTTATCCAGAGAACCAACTACCAAAGAGTCAGTGAACTTTCCGGGAAAAGTCATTAAATGATCGCGCCCGACAGAACCGGCGCAGGCAATCTTCATAACTTTTTTAAGTAACTGTTTAGTTAGTTAAAAGAGTCGCCACAGGCGCATGAACCCTGGGCATTTGGATTATCGATTGTGAATCCTTGCTTTTCGATAGTGTCAACGAAATCAATTGATGCGCCCATCAAATAAGGCGTGCTCATCTTGTCGGTAACAACACTTACTGCACCAAACTTAGTAACAGTGTCGCCATCTAATGAACGATCATCAAAATAGAGTTGGTATTTCAGGCCGGAACATCCACCAGGTTGCACTGCAACACGCAGGCTTAGGTCATCGCGACCCTCTTGAGCTAGAAGCGCAGCAACCTTTGCGGCAGCTACATCGGTGAGTCCAATTCCAGTTGCAGGCGCATTGGAAATTGTTACCTCTTGTGAAGTCTCTGTGCTCATCGTTCTCCCCATCTAAATTAGATAATGAGTAAAGGCTACTCCATAATGTCCCTATGGGCTCATCAAGACTTTCCGAATTGCTCTTGCTCGGCCAAGGTGCCGATCCGAAGAGCGAACGTGGAGTGTCATGCGATGGCGAACTGCCCGCAGCAAGTGACCCACAATTAGTAGAGCGAGCTCGGGTAGCAAGAGCCGCACTCGGCGATCGTGCGATGGTGTTAGGCCACCATTATCAGCGCGATGAAGTAATCCAATTTGCCGACATAACTGGCGATTCATTTAAGTTGGCTCAGGCCGCACAATCCAATGACTCTGCCGAGTTTATCTTCTTCTGTGGCGTGCACTTCATGGCAGAGAGCGCCGACATCCTTACCTCGCCAAACCAAAAAATAATTCTTCCCGATTTAGCTGCGGGTTGCTCGATGGCTGATATGGCAACTGCTAAACAAGTTGACGATTGCTGGAAAGCGCTGGAGAAAGTAGGCGTAGCAAGTAAGACAACTCCAATTACGTATATGAATTCATCAGCTGCGATTAAGTCCTTTACCGGAAAAAATGGTGGCGCAGTCTGCACATCCTCAAATGCGATGCGTGCAATGAACTGGGCTTTTGAGAAGGGCGAGAAAGTCTTATTCCTGCCCGACCAACATTTGGGACGCAACACAGCAGTATTAAACCTAGGATTAAAACTTGAAGATTGCGTTCTCTGGAATCCCTGGAAACCAAATGGTGGACTTACTGATGCCCAAATTATTGCGGCAAAGGTAATTCTCTGGCGCGGACATTGCTCGGTTCATGGAAGATTTTCACTTGAAAATATAACTCAGATGCGGGCGAAACTTCCTGGCGTTCAGATTTTGGTTCACCCAGAATGTCAGCATGAAGTTGTTTCAAATGCCGATGTTGTTGGCAGCACCGAGATGATTATTCAGACCATAGAAAATTCGGCCCCGGGTAGCAAATGGGCGGTAGGAACCGAATTGAATCTGGTCCAGCGACTGGCAAATAGATTTTCGGATCGCGAAGTCCATTTCTTGGATAAAACCGTCTGCTATTGCTCTACCATGAATCGAATCGACCTTCCCCATCTGGTCTGGGTGATGGAGTCCTTAGTAGCTGGACGTTTGGTTAATCAAATCTCAGTAGATTCGCAGACAGCGACTTATGCAAAAGTTGCGCTAGAGCGAATGCTCGCTCTACCGTAGTGACATGACAAAAGCCGACGATAAGAATCCTGCAAAGAGCCCAGATAAAAAGGGCAAGGCAACACCTAAGCGAAAAGACGCAGTTGCTGCCACAAAGGTAAATTCAATCACTGCTCCAGTAACTAAAGCCGATCGCTCAAAGAACCGCTCGGCGCTTAAAGCTGCGCGAGCTGAAGCGCGCGCTGCCTACATGCGTGGCGACGAGAGTGCAATGCCTGCTCGAGACCGCGGACCGGTGAAGAGATTTGTCCGTGACTATGTCGATTCCCGACGATCACTTGGCGAATATTTCTTGCCGCTCATGATTTTTGTTTTAGCTCTTACGCTGATTCCATCTCAAGAAATTAGAACACTTGCCATTCTCGTTATGTATGGCGCGATGCTCTATTCGGTCGTCTATGGATATTTCGTTAGCAAAAAAATCAAAGCGATTGTCTCCGAAAAGTTTCCTGGCGAATCGACTAAAGGCATCGGCATGTATGGCTGGTTACGCTCTACTCAGATGCGCAAATTGCGAGCACCAGCACCACAGAAAAAACTTGGTGACCGCGCTTAAATAATCTATTCGATTATTAAGCTCTTGGATTTGGGCTCTCTGTTCGTTCTGGATTAGTTTCCGGAATCGAGCCGAGGGCCTTATCTATTTCGGCAAGAGTTTGCGGTGAGAGCTTCACTCCAGAAGCCTTAACGTTCTCTTTTACTTGTGCTGGCCTAGAGGCACCCATAATCACTGACGAAACATTTGGATTGGCCAGCGCCCAGGCAAGGGCGAGTTGTGACATTGTTAAATCTAGGCCTTGTGCGATTGGCTTTAATTTCGCGACTGCTTCGAGAACCTCATCGCGCATCCAACGAGAAATCATTTCGGCGCCGCTCTTCTTATCAGTGGCTCGTGAACCGGTTGGCGGCTTCTTGCCTGGCAGATACTTGCCAGTTAAAACTCCTTGAGCTACTGGTGACCAAACTATCTGGCCAATCCCCTCTTCGATGCAAAGTGGAACAACTTTCGATTCAATTACTCGCCAGAGCATCGAATATTGAGGTTGGCTAGAAACGAAGCGATCAAAGTTATTAGCCTTCTGAATCTTTAGCGCTTGATTTATCTGAGATGAGGTCCATTCCGAGAAGCCAATGTAATTAACTTTCCCTTGGCGGATTAAATCGTCGAATGCACGTAACGATTCTTCTAATGGAGTTTCATAATCAAAGCGATGCATCTGATAAAGATCTATGTGATCGGTATTGAGTCGCTTTAATGACGCATTCACTGATTCCATAATGTGTTTGCGGGAAAGACCGCGATCATTCTTTCCTGGCCCGGTTGGCCAATAAACTTTTGTGAATAATTCATAGCCCTCACGCTTAACACCTTTAAGTGCTTTTCCCAGAACGCTCTCGGCCTTGGTTCCAGCATAAACATCAGCGGTATCGAATGTTGTTATTCCAACATCAAGTGCGGCGTGAACGCATTTGATGGCTGCATCTTGCTCGACTTGCAAGCCGTGGGTAACCCAATTTCCATAGGCGATCTCTGAGACATACATTCCTGATGAGCCGAGGCGACGATATTCCATGGACAAGAGCCTAGCTTCAGATTTGCCAATTGTTCACAGTTGGCGCATCGCTGGTCAACGTTCTGGCAAAAGCACTGAAGTAGTGCTAATTTTGCGCCGCTGAGAAAAGCCTCGTGCTTCATCAGTAGTAATGCGTTTAGCGAAGTCCGGTGAAAACCCGGCGCTGTCCCGCAACTGTAGAGATTTGATTTGAAGGAATTTAAATCCAAATCCGAGCCAGGTCGCCTAACACATTATTGATGTATCCGACCTCGGAGGAAGGTCGGGCTTCTAGAGAATTTATTTTCTATTTTGCCCAAACTTCCTCCCTCAAACTCTCGAGGGAGATTTTTTATGCTTAAAGTTAGAAAAGTTTTAACTAAGTTAGTCATTGCAACAACTGTAATTTCGCTTTTGACGGTCTATCCGACACAAGCCAACTCCAACATCCCAAAGCGAATTATCTCGCTTTCACCAAGTGCCACTGAAATCCTTTATGCAATCGGTTCAGGCAAGCAAGTAATCGCAGTGGACGATCTTTCAAACTATCCAAGTGAAGCTCCGATGACAAAACTTTCGGCTTTTAATCCAAATGTCGAGGCGCTCCTAAACTACAAACCAGATTTAATTATCTTGAATGCAGATGCAACGAAAGCTTTAGAAGTTAAGGCGGCGCTTGAGAAATTGAAGATAAAAGTATTCCTAGAACGGGCGCCAAAAACGCTACGTGAGGCCTATCTTGAAATAACCGCACTGGGCAGAGCTACCGGAAAAATATCAGGCGCCCAGAGCGTCGTATCGGGCATGAAGAGAAAAATAGCTGCCGCCGTCAAGAGTGGTAGAACTTCCAAGAAAATCTCGTTCTTCCACGAATTAGATAACAGCCTTTATACCGCGACGTCAGATACATTCATTGGCAAGGTATACAAAGACTTCAATCTGATTAACATCGCAGACCCTGCTGCAACAGCAGATTCTGCTGGTTATCCGCAATTGCAATCTGAATTCGTCATCAAATCAAATCCAAAAATAGTATTTCTTGCAGATGCGCAATATGGCGAATCACTTGCCACGCTTACTAAGCGCCCAGGTTGGAGTGGAATTGCAGCAGTTAAAAACCAGAACGTCGTTTCACTGCCGGACGATATTCCATCCCGTTGGGGTCCAAGGCTTGTCGATTTCTATCAATTCATTGC
>CAMCPZ010000007.1 GCA_945876865.1 Bifidobacterium breve
TGTGAAGAATTTGGAGTTCGCCTGCACTCACTTGGTGATGTTGAACAGGGAATTGTTCACGTTGTTGGCCCACAACTTGGAATTACTCAACCTGGGATGACGATTGTTTGCGGCGATTCACATACCTCAACCCACGGCGCATTTGGCGCACTCGCATTTGGTATCGGAACTTCAGAGGTCGAGCATGTTCTGGCTACTCAGACCCTGCCACTAGTTCGCCCAAAGACAATGGCGATTAACGTTGAAGGAAAGCTAAAGCCAGGTGTAACTAGTAAAGATATTATTTTGGCGATCATTGCAAAGATTGGCACTGGCGGCGGTCAAGGATACGTTCTTGAATATCGCGGTTCGGCTATTCGCGCGCTTTCAATGGAATCTCGAATGACAGTTTGCAATATGTCGATTGAAGCCGGAGCTCGCGCTGGATTAATTGCGCCAGATGAAATTACCTTCGAATACCTAAAGTCAAAGCCACACGCACCTAAGGGCGCCGATTGGGATGCTGCAGTTTCATACTGGAAGACTCTTCAAAGTGATTCTGATGCAAAGTTCGACGTTGAGATTTCGCTAAATGCAGATGACCTTGAACCATTTGTCACGTGGGGAACCAACCCAGGACAGGGACTTCCGCTTAACTCAAAGGTTCCAAACCCAGCAGAAATCAGTGATCCCGAAGCTAGAGGTGCCGCAGAACGCGCACTTACTTACATGGGACTTGTTGCAGGCACCCCGCTTAAAGAGATAAAGGTAGACACTATCTTTTTAGGTTCTTGCACAAATGGCCGCATTGAAGATTTGCGATCTGCTGCTGATGTTCTTAAGGGAAAACGAATTTCCAAAGAAGTGCGGATGTTGGTTGTGCCAGGATCTGCGCGCGTTAGATTGCAGGCAGAAGCTGAGGGCCTAGATAAAGTCTTTCTAGATGCTGGAGCTGAATGGCGCACTGCAGGTTGTTCAATGTGTTTGGGAATGAATCCTGATCAACTTGCTGTTGGCGAGAGATCCGCATCAACTTCTAATAGAAACTTTGAAGGTCGCCAAGGTAAAGGCGGTCGCACCCACTTAGTAAGTCCACTAGTTGCAGCAGCCACTGCAATTCGAGGCACTCTTTCCTCACCGGCAGATTTGTAAGGAGAAATAACATGGAGAAATATTTAAGCCACACTGGAAGCGTTCTTCCGCTCCGTCGCAGCAATGTTGATACCGACCAGATTATTCCTGCGGTATACCTGAAGCGCGTAACCAAGAGCGGCTTCGAAGATGGCCTCTTTGGTGCCTGGCGAAATGATCCAGAATTTGTTCTTAACAAACCAGAATTTGCTGGTGCAACGATTCTGGTTGCAGGTGTCGATTTTGGAACTGGTTCATCTCGCGAACACGCAGTATGGGCACTTCAGAACTATGGTTTCAAGGTAGTTCTATCAAGCAGATTCGCAGACATCTTCCGTGGCAATTCGCAGAAGGCCGGATTGCTTACAGTTGTAATCGATCAATCAGAAATTGAGGCGATCTGGAGCGCAGTAGAAGCAGATCCTAAAACCCAAGTAAAAGTAGACCTTGAGGCGAAAACTGTGACCTACGGTTCTAAATCAATTCCATTTGCTATCGATGATTACACCAGATGGCGCTTGATGGAAGGCTTGGATGACATCGGACTTACACTCAAAAACATTGATTCTGTAAGCTCTTTTGAAGAATCACGCCCAAGTTTTAAGCCTAAAACACTTCCTGCGCTCTCTTAATCTCAGCAAACGATAAAACTCTAAAGTAATTATCTAGAGTTTTTCTCGCATAAAAAGTGCGCTTTTTTGCATTTGCTTTAAAAAATTAAATTCCGACACGCCACTTTATATGTAGCAAGTTATTTGTTTCCACGCGTAGATTTCTAACCACGTTAGGCGAATGTCTAACATTTACGCGTAAATAAGGGGATTTAAATGAACAAGGCCCAGTTCATCGCAGCATTGGCACCTCACTTCGGCGATAGCAAGAAGGAAGCTGCTCGTGCAGTAGATGTAGTTTTTGACACCATCGTTCGCAACATTTCAAAGGGCGAAGATGTAATGATCAACGATTTCGGTAAGTTTAAGAAAGTTGATCGCCCAGCACGTAAGGGTCGTAACCCTTTCACTGGTGAAACAATTCAAATCAAGGCAAGCAAGAAAGTTCGTTTCTTGCCAGCAAAGGCGCTGAAGGAAGTTATCTCAGGCGCACGCAAGCTTGAAGCTGCTCCAAAGCCACCTGCAAAGGTAGTTGCAAAGCCAGCTGCTAAGAAGGCTGCTCCAAAGAAGGCTGCTCCAAAGAAAGCTGCTAAGAAGAAGCCAGCTGCTAAGAAGAAGCCAGCGAAGAAGGCTGCAAAGCGTCGCTAGTCGTTAAACAATTCTAAAGAGGGAGCCAGAAATGGTTCCCTCTTTTTAATGCAATTTAGTTATTGCGAATTAGGATGTAGTCATGCAATTTGAAGCACCCAGCGGTTATCCGCTTGGAACGAATAAGGCTTTTAAAATTGCGGCCACTTTTCTAATTCCACTTTTAACGATACTTACAAAACGTGATTGGCGCGGGGCGAAAAATATTCCTAAATCTGGCCCGGTAATTGTTATTTCAAATCACGTCTCCTATGCAGATGCTCTTGTCTTCGCCCATTATCTATATGGAAACGGCAGGGCGGTTAGATATCTAGGAAAAGATTCGGTCTTTAGGATTCCTATTTTAGGAAAAATTATTCTAAGTTCTGGACAGATTCCAGTTGCACGAGAGTCCGACAAGGCTTCACATGCACTTGATAGCGCTCTGGGATTATTGGAAGCGGGACATTGTGTTGGAATTTATCCAGAGGGAACTCTGACTCGAGATGAAAATTTATGGCCAATGGTTGCCAAGACCGGAATTGCTAGGTTGGCAATTATCAGCAAAGCCCCAGTAATTCCGGTGGCGCAATGGGGAGATCAGAATTTACTGGCCCCGTATTCAAAGAAGGTGGTTCTTTGGAAGCGAACTAAAATTACATATCTGGCTGGGTCGCCGCTAGATTTCAGCAAGTGGGCAGGGAAAGAGGAAGATCAGGCTGCGCTTATCGAGGCCACCGCGTATGCAATGGCGGAAATTACCAAATTGTTAGAAGAAATTAGGGGAGAATCAGCGCCTGAGCAAATCTTCGATCCGCACAATTCAGATCTACCTAGAACCGGAAACTTCAAGAAACAGAGAAGAAAAGGAATTAAATAAATGTCAAAAGTTACAGTCCTTGGTTCTGGTGCCTGGGGAACAACCCTGGCACAAGTTCTCTGTGATTCTGGCCAAGATGTTTTAATTTGGGGCCGTAATTCTGATGTTGTAAATGAAATAAATAGCAAGAATACAAATAGTAAATATCTGCCAGGTGTTGTTCTTCCTTCCCAACTTCGTGCAGGCGTCGATATTCAAGAGGCCTTTGATTTCGGAGACTCACTCGTTCTGGCTATTCCTGCGCAATCTCTCCGCGAGAATCTATCGGGCTGGGTCAATAACTTCCCAAGTGATAAACCAGTAATTAGCACGCTAAAAGGCATCGAAGCCAAAACCCAACTTCGTATGACCGAAGTTGTCACAGAAATATTAGGAATCCCACCAGCAAGAATCGGTTTAATTACTGGACCAAACTTGGCAGGTGAACTCTCCTTGCGCCAACCAGCAGGCGCGGTTGCTGCATCTTCGAACGCTGAAATTTCACAGTTAATGATTGATGCGTTTACTACCCCTTACTTCCGAATTTATCCATCAGAAGATTTAGTGGGCTGCGAACTAGCAGGCGCTGCAAAGAGCGTTATTGCACTTGCAGTTGGTATGGCAATCGGACTTGGACTTGGCGAAAATACCCAAGCAATGATTATTACTCGCGGCCTAAGTGAAGTTGCAAGATTCGGAAATGGTTACGGAGCAAATCCACTTACCAACCTTGGCCTCGCCGGAATGGGCGATCTTGTTGCATCTTGCGGATCTGGTTTATCTCGAAATAGAACTTTTGGTGAAGCGCTCGGCAGAAGCGGCACAATGGCACAAGCACGAATTGAAGTTGCAAAGACCGTAGAAGGCGTCGCATCTGCTCCTGCGATTCTTGAACTTGCGCACCGAGTCGGAGTAGAAGTTCCGATTATTGAAGTTGTTGCAGATGTAGTGGGCGATCGCATCTCGCCATCTGAAGCTATGGTTCGATTAATGACTGTAAGCATGGCTGCCGAGCTGTAATGAACAAAATTAAAGTCGGGATTGTATGTGGTGGAAAATCTAGTGAGCATGAAATTTCATGCATCTCTGCCGCAGGCGTTCTATCTGCAATAGATCTTGATAAATACGAGCCACTTTTAATTGGAATCACAAAGTCCGGGACCTGGGTTCTTCCGCCTGCGGATTACCAATTAACAATTCAAGGTGGCGTTCTACCTGAAATCAAAGATGGACTTCCAGAAACCAGCATTGAAAAATTAGATATCGATTTATTGTTCCCAGTGCTTCACGGACCTTATGGCGAAGATGGAACTTTCCAGGGGCAATGCGAAATGGCGGGAATTAAATATGTTGGCTCTGGCGTGTTAGCCAGCGCAGCCGGTATGGATAAATCTTTTGCTAAGCCAATCTTTCAATCACATGGCTTAGAAGTTGCGCCAGGAATGGTAATTCACGAACGTGATTGGCAGATTGATGAAGTGCGAATTCTGGCCAGTGCGACGAAATTTGGTAATCCGCTCTTTGTTAAGCCAGCGCGCAGCGGATCAAGTCGTGGCACAAGCAAAGTCAAAAACGTTAAAGAGTTAAAGAGTGCGATAAATTTTGCGCTGCAGTTTGACACAAAAGTATTAGTTGAAAGCGCAGTAGTTGGGCGCGAAATCGAGTGCGCAATTCTTCAATTAAATGGGGTTGCAGTCGCCTCTCCGGTTGGCGAGATAAAGATTTTAGGTGACCACGAGTTTTATGATTTTGATGCTAAGTATCTAGATGATTCAACCCAATTAGTGGTTCCAGCAGTTCTGCCTTTTGGAGTTCAGGAAGAGATTCAAAATTATGCCACCCAGGCATTTGATGCACTAGGTTGCGAAGGGCTTGCCCGAGTCGATTTCTTTTTTACCGGAGATTCGATCATTATTAATGAAATAAACACAATGCCTGGATTTACGGCTACATCGGTATTTCCAAAGCTCTGGGCGGCCGGTGGAATTGGATATGCCGAGTTGATTACAAACTTAATTGAGGCCGCAATAGCGCGCCCATTAAATGTGACGCGCTGACTTAATAAGTTAAATAGTTTTTAGTAAGTAGTTACTGGGCAGGTCAAGGTGCGAGTAATTCCCGGCACAGCTTGAACCTTCGCCAAGATCGCGCGACCGAGTTCTTCCATACTTGGTGATTCGGCACGCATGATTACATCGTAAGGTCCGGTAACACCCTCAGCGAGAGTTACACCAGCTATGGCTGAGACTGCTTTTGCTACACCAGAGGCCTTGCCGACTTCAGTTTGAATAAGAATGTATACCTGAACTGACATTTGAATTGCTCCTAAATTTTCCTGCTGGCCACAGCGTCGTGATTGCAGAGTTAAAGGCTACCGCCTCTAGAGTTGGTTTGGGAATTAATATTTTAGGGAGAACCGACCATGGCTAGCGAGTCCGAGTTAATTGCGGCGCTTACTGCGGTTTTTAAGCTCTCGGATGCCAATGTTCGTGAGAGCGTTCTAATTGGAATTGGCGATGACGGAGCGGTAATCGCACCGAGCTCGCACAAGTCGGTTCTCGCTGCAGATATGGCGGTCGAAGGTGTGCACTTCAATCGCAATTGGTCAACCTTGCGCGAAATCGGCGCGAAGATTACCGCAGCTAACTTGGCTGATATTTATGCAATGGGTGGCGAGCCAAAATATTTATTGGTAAGCGCGGGTTTAACTGCTGATTTTGGAATTACTGAAATTACCGAACTTGCAACTGGGATTGCAGATGAAGCCGCGCTAGTTGGTGCATCTGTTGTGGGCGGAGACATTTCGAGAGCCGATCAATTAGTGATTTCGATATCGGTATTCGGTGAAGTCGAAAATCCGATAACCCGTTCCGGAGCGAAGGTAGGAGATTCGGTAATTATCTCTGGGTTACCCGGGAAATCTGCTGCTGGACTGATCCAACTTCAAAGCGGCATCACGGAATCATCTTTCGTATCAGCCCATAAAAAACCAACAGTTAACTATAAATTAGCTAAGAAGTTTCAAGGCGTAAATGCAATGTGCGATGTCAGTGATGGCCTGCTCTCAGAGCTAAACCATATTGCGAGCGCCTCGGGCGTTGGAATCGAATTAGATTCTAAATTGATTGCAGAAACACCTGGGTTCAAAGATTTGGAAGCAGCAACTAAAGGTGATATTTGGGAAGTTGTTTTATCAGGCGGCGAAGATCATGTATTTGTTGCCACCACATCTAGAGACATCCCCGAGGGTGCGCATGTGATTGGCAAGGTTGTCTCAGGAACAGGCGTAAAGGTTTCTGGAATTTCGAAATTACCTGCAACTGGCTTCCGCCACTTTTAAAAATTAATTAACGAGTTACTTTTCCAGCCTTAAGGCATGAAGCACAAACGTTCTGACGCTTAGGTGTTCCGCCTACAAGGGTGCGAACGCGTTGGATATTTGGATTCCAACGGCGACGGGTCTTGCGCATTGAGTGGGAGACCTTGTTGCCGAAGCTAGGACCTTTGCCGCAGATATCGCAGTTAGAGGACACGGTGTTTCTCCCTTGAATCAAGTTAAATTACGGGTTTCGCAATAAGTCGCAAAGATTACCCCGTCTACACGGGGATTGGCTAATCCGCGCGAGAAGATAGGCCCATGGCAACCATGGCAACACTTTCAGATCGCCTAAAGGGCATCATCGGAGACCGGACTGCCGATGCCTTGGCCGCGGTATTTGGGATGTCTACGGTTGAGGACCTGCTTCGACATTACCCAAGGCGCTATGTGGTGCGCGGTGAATTTTCGGATATTTCAAGCCTGATTGAAGGCGATGAAGTGACAGTGTTAGCAGAAATTGCAGCCGTAAAAACTCGGCGGGCAAATGGTCGAAATATTTTGGAAGTTAACGTCACTGATGGTAGCGCAGTTATGTCACTTACCTTCTTCAACCAGCCTTGGCGTGAGAAGGAATTAAAGATTGGTAAGACCGGAATGTTTGCTGGCAAGGTCGGATCATTTAATGGCAAGCGCCAACTTTCACATCCGGATTATCAATTAATTCCTGATGGCGATGATGTGGATTCTGCGCTCGCAGCTTTTGCCGGAAAATATCTTCCGGTCTATCCAGCTGGCGGCAAGATGCCATCATGGAAAATCTCGCAATGTGTTGAATTAGTTCTGGATTCACTCGGTGAGGTTGAAGATTATTTACCAGCAGATGTCATAAAAGAATTTGGATACCCGACGCTTAAAGGTGCCTTCACATCAATTCATAAACCGGAATCTCTAGAAGCCGCCGATTTAGCAAGATTACGATTAACTTTTGATGAGGCGATCTTGCTTCAACTTTTACTTGCTGGTCGACGCGCAGAATTAAAAGCTCTTGATGCAACTCCGCGCAAAATTGCTACAAATGGCCTAGTTAGCACCTTTGAATCGAAGCTGCCCTTTAAATATACAAGTGGACAGATCGAAGTAAATCGTGAGATCGAAAGCGATATGCTGCAACCGCATCCAATGCATCGCTTGTTACAAGGTGAAGTTGGTTCGGGTAAAACTGTTATCGCACTTCGAGCAATGCTCTCGGTCATCGAATCTGGAGGACAAGCTGCGCTTCTTGCTCCAACAGAGGTATTGGCTGCGCAACACTTTAAAACAATCTCAAATCTGCTCGGTGATTTAGCGCAGGCTGGAACGTTGCAGGGAAGTGGTGAAGGAACCCAACTTGCGCTCCTCACTGGATCTTTGAACGCTAATCAGAAACGTGAAGTGCTAGGAAGAATTGCAAACGGTGAAGCCGGAATTGTTATCGGAACGCATGCACTAATCAGTGAGGGAGTTGAGTTCCACGATTTAGCACTTGTAGTTGTTGATGAACAACATAGATTCGGAGTCGAGCAGCGCGATGCGCTGCGAATGAAGGCAACTAAGCCACCGCACTTATTAGTTATGACTGCAACTCCGATTCCAAGAACAGTCGCAATGACAATCTTCGGAGATTTGGATGTTTCTACTTTGCGCCAATTGCCAAGTGGAAGAAGTCCGATTACGACTCATGTGATTCCGGTTTTGGAGAAGCCGCACTATTTAGATCGCGCATGGGAGCGTGTGAAGGAGGAAGTCGCGAAAGGGCATCAGGTTTATATCGTTGCGCCACGGATTTCAGAATCCAGTGAAGATTCACCTAAGGCAAAGATTTCAGCGGCAGATATTGCGATGGCAAAGATGATGGGCGATGAAATTACTAGCGAAGAATTAGCTGGCACCGAGAAGATGACAAGCGTTGAGGAACTTGCTCCAAAATTAGCGACTAGCGCACTCAAAGGATTAAAGCTGGCACCGCTTCATGGGCGCCAAAGCGCAGAGTTAAAAGATGAAACCATGACTGCATTTTCGAAGGGTCAAATCGATGTTCTTGTTGCAACAACGGTAATTGAAGTTGGCGTAGACGTTCCTAATGCATCGATGATGGTGATTATGGATGCCGATAGATTTGGTGTTTCACAATTACACCAGTTGCGTGGTCGCGTAGGTCGTGGAACAACTCCGGGTCTCTGCTTATTAGTTTCTGGCGCGGCTGAAGATTCACCTGCGATGGCAAGGTTAAGCGCTGTAGCTGGCACCCTTGATGGGTTCGAGCTTTCAAGAATTGATTTGGACCAACGCCGTGAAGGTGATGTATTGGGTCGGGCACAATCAGGAACAAAATCACACTTGAGATTGTTAAGGGTTTTGCGTGACGAAGCACTTATTGAAGAAGCGCGAAGAGTTGCAGTTGATTTAATTGCGAAGGATTCAAAGTTGGCGAGCCATCCAGCTTTAGCCACTCAAGTAGCTATTTTGAAGGAAGAAGAACGTTCGGCTTTCTTAGATAAGGGCTAGCAGGTTACGGTTCTCCAATGAGAATCATTGCCGGAAGCAGTAAAGGCAAGAGCCTTTTTTCGCCCACGGGTAAAACACGTCCGACCTCAGATCGGGCTCGCGAAGGTCTGTTCTCTTCTCTCGAATCCGAATTCGGTTCGATGTCGGAGTTGAATTTTCTTGATCTATTCTCTGGATCTGGCGCTGTGGGCGTTGAGGCGCTTTCGCGAGGTGCAGCAAGCGTTTACTCAATTGAAGATCATGCCCCTACAGCCGCAATCGCAGCAAAGAATTTTGGTTTAGTAAAAAGTGAGTCAGGTAAATTCACTGTTATAACTTCAACAGCTGAACGATTTGTAGCCACACCACATCAGACATCGTTCGACATTATTTTTATGGATCCACCTTATGAAGTAGAAAATAGTGTTATCGAGAAATTACTATCTGAGATTCATTCAAATAATTTGCTAAAGCGCAACGGAATTATCGCAATCGAACGTGAGACCAAGAAGGCGCAATTCGCTTGGCCTGCGCCATTTATCGAGGAGAAAGTCCGCTCATATGGACAGGGAAGTATCTTCTACGGCGGATACTCTGCTAGCGTTTTGCCGTGAAACGCGTCGTCTGCCCCGGATCTTTCGATCCCATAACCTTTGGACATCTCGATATTGTCGAGCGCGCCAGTTCAATTTTTGATGAAGTGGTAATTGCAGTGATGGTTAACAAGACCAAGCAGACGCTCTTTACCGTCGAAGAACGAATTGAAATGACGAAGGAAGTTACAAGTAAATTTCCGAATGTTAAAGTCGATTCATGGTCTGGCCTCTTGGTCGATTACTGCAAGACGAATGATATTTCGATAATCGTTAAGGGCTTGCGTGCGGTGACTGACTTTGATTATGAGCTACAGATGTCCCAAATTAATTTGCAATTACAAGGCGTCGAAACCCTATTTCTTTCAACCGCGCCAGCGCATTCGTTTCTTTCATCTTCACTCGTCAAAGAAATTGCTAGCCACGGTGGCGACGTTTCTAGTTATATCCCGGCAACACTTTTAAAGCGGTTGAAAGATCGCTTGGCTGGAAAGTAAAGGAGAGATAAATGGAAGTTATCGAGCGCATAGAAACTGCAATAGCCATGGTTGAAGAGGCTAGAGGCGTTCCACTTTCAGCAAGCTGCGTGTTGCATCGCGGCGAAATCCTAGAATTATTAGATAGTGCCCGCGCTGCCTTTCCAGCAGATTTAGCGAACGCTCAAGAGATTTTGCGCCAACAAGATAACGTAATTGAAGATGCTCGGGTTCAGGCTGATCAAATCATCGCCCATGCTCGTGAAGAAGTTGAATCAATGATTTCGCAGACTGAAATTGTTGCAGCTGCCAAGAAAGAGGCGCGAAGAATTTTGGATGAAGTTGCCGAAGAGGCTGCTAGCCAGCAGAATGAAATCGATGCCTATGTGGATTCTAGACTTGCAACTCTTGAAGTAATCCTTCACAAGACTATGGAAGTTGTAAATCGTGGTCGCGACCAACTAGCTGGTGTCGATGCTAAATCTGCACTCTCAGAATTGGGCGATAAGTAATTCTTAGATGAGTAAAAATCCCTTCCTCTTTAATACCCATGATTTACCGCGCCGTCCGGGAGAGATGCGGGAATATGAATTAACTTTTGATGAGCACGAAGCCCTTGGTTTTGAAGTTCTCGCCATCGCAGCTGACGAACCAATCGATATTGATTTGCGGATTGAATCTGTCGCTGAAGGAATACTCGCAACAGCCACAGTTCGAACCGAAGCAAGTGGTGAATGTGGGCGCTGCCTTGATGCGGTTTATTACGATGTAAATGAGAGCTTCCAAGAACTTTATGAGTATGTAGAAGATCCGCGCCAGGCCCGCAAAAAGAATAAGCCAGGTAAGAAGCGAGTAAATAAAGCTGAAGAAGAAGATTTGGATGAAGATTTAGTTCGCCAGATGGATGGTGAGTTAATTGATTTAGATGGACCAATTCGTGATGCAATTATTTTGAATCTTCCAATCAACCCACTCTGCGAACCAGATTGTCCGGGCCTCTGCCCAGATTGCGGAATGAAATGGATTGAACTACCCGAGGAGCATGAACACGCCCCGGCAGATATCCGTTGGGCGGGCTTGGAAAATTGGTCAGGTGGCAAGAGCGAGCCAGGTCCCACCGAGAAATAACCCTCGTTTTTGAATATCTGCGGGTTTGGGGGATACTTACGCCCTTAGCAATTCATCGATTAGATATGAATTTATTAGTAAAAAGGGGTGCCCAAAGTGCCAGTACCAAAGCGAAAGATGTCTCGCTCACGCACTCGTCATCGTCGTAGCGCTTGGAAGACTACGCCTGCTGCAATTGCGAATTGCTCACAATGTCAACAACCAAAATTGCAACACACTGCTTGCCCAACCTGCGGTACTTATAACTCACGTCAAGTTGTAGAGGTTTAATCTGTACGATCGTTTGCTCGCATCACTTGGAACAACGCTTTCAATTGAATTGCTTGAACTTGCTTTTACGCACGGATCTTATTCACGCGAATTCGGCGGAGTGCCAACAAACGAACGACTCGAACATTTAGGCGATAGTGTCCTTGAATTAATTATCACCGGAGAGCTTTATAAAAAATTTCCGGATGTAGATGAATCTAGACTTTCCAAGATGCGAGCCGGGTTAGTAAACAATCCAGCGCTAGTCCCAATCGCAAAAGAGTTAGAACTTGGCCAGTATCTGCGAATCGGCAAAGGCGAAGAAATTACGGGCGGCCGGGAGAAGAATTCAATTCTCGCAAATGCCTTCGAAGCCCTGGTCGGAGCGATTTACTTAGAAAAGGGTTACGAAGTTACTGAAGCGATTATTCTTAAATGGTTTAAGCCAGCAATTGAATCTTCAAATGCTCTCGATCTTGGAATGGATGCAAAGACCGCGCTGCAAGAACTTGTTGCTGTTATGAACTTGAATCCACCAGAGTATGAGTTAACAGAATTCGGTCCGGATCACGATAAGAGTTTTAAAGCTGTCGTAGTTGTCTCAAATGAAAAATTTGAAGTTGGCGAGGGTAAGTCAAAACGCGAAGCTGAACAGGCCGCCGCTAAGTTTGCTTACGACAAGTTAAGTGCCCGAACTTCCTGAAGTTGAAACGGTTAGGCGTGGTTTAGCCGAACACGTAGTTGGAAATAAGTTCAAAGAGATAACAGTTCTACACCGACGTGCAACCTCACCAAAATCTATTGCAGCCTTAGCTTCACTCAAGGGCGCCCGGGTCACAGAAGTTGCCCGACGTGGAAAGTTTCTCTGGTTTAAGTTGGATCGACCGGAAGTATTGGTTGGCCACTTAGGAATGAGCGGACAGTTTTTGATTCAGCCAAGAAGCGCTCCAGATGAGCGCCATTTGCGAGTAAAGATCAGCCTTGGAAAGCTGGATTTAAGGTTTATCGATCAACGGACCTTCGGTTGGCTGGGTGTTGATGAAACCCGAGATGGATTGCCAACTTATGTTAAAGATATTGCTGCAGATCCATTCGATTCCCAATTTAATTTGGATGAAACCATCGAAAGATTTAAAAAGAAGAAGACTGAAATCAAACGCGCATTGTTAGATCAGGGCGTCATGAGCGGTGTCGGAAATATCTATGCAGATGAAGCGCTCTGGCGTAGCAAAATTCATCCAGAATCCAGAACTGAGACGATGAAGGTGTCGCGCATCAAAGAGCTAATTGAAAATGCATCATCAGTAATGTCTGAGGCGCTATCAGTTGGCGGCACATCTTTTGATGACCTGTATATAAATGTAAATGGCGAAAGTGGGTATTTCGAACGCTCCCTTGCGGTTTATGGCCAGGAAGGCGAGGGCTGTCCACGTTGTGGGCGGGAAATCAGAAGAATCAAATTTGCCAATAGATCTTCCCATTTTTGCCCAAAATGTCAGCCCACACCGCGTGCTAGCAGAAATCGGTAAGCCCTTTTCCGATAGGTTGCGCCTGTGTATTTGAAAAGCATGACCCTTAAAGGATTTAAGTCCTTTGCCTCCTCGACCTCGCTCAATTTCGAGCCCGGCATTACCTGCGTCGTGGGTCCTAATGGTTCAGGCAAATCCAATGTGGTCGATGCGCTCTCTTGGGTTATGGGCGAGCAAGGGGCTAAGTCCCTTCGCGGCGGAAAAATGGAAGATGTTATTTTCGCTGGAACTTCAGGCCGCGCTCCACTTGGTCGCGCAGAAGTTTCGGTAACAATCGATAATTCCGATGGTGTTCTACCGATTGATTTCACAGAAGTAACTATTTCTAGAATTCTCTTTAGAAATGGTGCAAGTGAATATCAACTAAATGGCGAAACAACAAGACTTTTAGATATTCAAGAACTGTTAAGCGATTCTGGAATTGGTCGCGAAATGCATGTGATTGTTGGACAAGGTCAGTTGGATGCAATCCTGCTCGCAAATCCAGAAGAGCGACGTGCCTTTATTGAAGAAGCTGCTGGAGTTTTAAAGCACAGAAAACGCAAAGAGAAGGCGCTCCGTAAATTAGATTCTATGACCGCCAACTTAGCGCGAATTCAAGATTTAACTGTGGAGCTGCGTCGCCAATTGAAGCCGCTTGGTAAACAGGCAGAAGTAGCGCGCAAAGCCTCAACAATTCAATCCGATGTTCGCGATTCAAAGTTACGTTTGCTTGCCGATGATTTGCTGCAGCTTCGCTCAACAGTTGATTCGGAAGTCGCAGATGAATCAGCGCTGCGGGCACGTAAAGATGAAGTAGAAGCGGCGCTAAACACCGCGCGAAATCGCGAAGAACAAATTGATGCAACAGCTCTCATTGAGAATCCACTTCTAGTTAAGGCCCAAGAAAATTATTACCAACTGACTGCGCAACGCGAGAAGTTCCGTGGAATTCAAAATTTGGCCTCCGAGCGGGCAAGATTTTTATCTGAAGAAGCTGATGAAGCTCGCGCAAGTGGTCGCGATCCTGAAAGTATGGATTTAGAAGCTCAAGTGCTGCGTAGTGAAGAGAGTTCACTTCGTAACGAAGTTAGCGGATCAAATCAAAAACTATCAACGCTTTCAAGTGAGCTAAAAACTTTGGAAGCAAATCTAACCGCAGAAGAAAATAGTGTTTCAGCAGCGCTCCGTGCAATTGCAGATCAGAGAGAGGGCACGGCTCGTCAAGAGGGTCATATCAATGGATTAAAATCTCGCATCGATGCTACTAATGCTGAGATAACTCGATTAACCAAAGCACGTGATGAAGCATCACAGCGACTGCAAAATTTCCGGGAAGAATTCGCTCTACTTGAAACCCAGATAGCCTCTGTTGATTCAAATGAGCCTGGCCTAGATTCCGAGTTCGAAATTGCAAAGTCAGAATTAGCAACAGCGCAGACTGAATTAGATTTACTTGTTACAAGCCAGAGCGAAGCGCAACGAGTTCGCTCTGGCTTGGAAGGTCGCTTACGTGCACTTCAAGAGAGCCTGGTTCATAGAGATGGATCCGGAATAGTTTTATCTAGTGGAACTCGCACTCGTGGTCGCCTCTCCTCTTTAATTAATATTTCTCCGGGATGGGAAGTTGCGGTGGCAGCCGCGCTAGGGCCTCTTGCAGATTCGGTTGTTGTTTCTGATGTTTCATCTGCAGTGTCAGCGCTAACAATGCTTAAGCGCGAATCTGGTGGTCAATCTGAATTATTAGTTGTCGATGGTGATTCTGGTTTCACGCCTTCTAATCGCTCAATTCCAAATGGGTTTACCTCACTGGCAAGCCTGGTCTCATCAAGTGAAGTTTCGAGCGCGATTTCATCGCTGCTCTCTGGATTTGTTGCCGTAGAAGATTTAGCCGAAGCTGAGAGCGCTTTGCGAGCTGATCCTTCAGTGATTGCTATTACAAGAGAAGGTGACGTGCTCAGCAGTATTCGAGTTCGCGGTGGTTCTAGTGCGCAGAGTTCGGCAATTGAGATCTCAGCACTTATTGAGAAGACCGAGAAAGAGCTTCAAGAAGTTACTAATAATTGTGACCGCATTAAGTTTGAATTGGTTAGAGCTACAGAGACTCTTGCCTCGCGCAAGAATATCTTTGATCTGGCGCTGGCAAAGTTAAATGAATCTGATGCCAAGATTTCGGGCCTTGCAGAGCAGATGGCTGTAGCTGGTCAAAATGTAAAGAATGCGCAGAGCGAAGTCGAGCGAATCTTGGTCTCACTAACAGAGGCGAATTCACAACGTGAATCTGATGAAGCAGATTTGAATGCGGCAATCTCTCAATTTGAATCACACCAGGCCCCAGCAAATCCAGACTTAACTCACCTAGAAGATTTACGTTCCAAAGTTTCTGCTGCTAGATCCGCTGAAGTTGAAGCGCGATTAAATTTAAGAACATTGGAAGAGCGCGTTACTGCTCTGGCTGCTAGAGCGGATGCATTGGAAGCTGCCGCTCAGAACGAACGAGATTCTGCAACTCGCGCAGTGAGTCGTAGAGAGCAACGTGGTTTGGCAGCGCTCACTGCCCAAGGTGTCGCTGATGCTTCATATGAAGCGCTAATTCAAATCGAATCTTCAATCGCTAAGGCTTCAACTGAACGCGAAAGATTAGAAATCTCTCGCTCTGAACGCGAGAGTGAAATTCTTGCTTTGCGTGTCCGTAGTCGTGAATTAACATCAGAACTAGATGTCCTAACTTCTAGCGTCCACCGAGATGAAATAGCCCGAGCCGAACAACGACTTCGGATCGAAACACTTGAGCAGAAAGCTATTGAAGAACTTGGTGTGGATGTAACAACTCTGGTAAATGAATATGGTCCGGCAAATGATGTTCCAACTTTCGTTGAAGATGAAGAAGGAAACTTTGTTCCAGGAGATTTGATTCCTTATCGCCGCGATCAACAAGAGAAGCGCCTTGCGCAAGCTGAGCGCTCACTTGCGCTGCTTGGAAAAATTAACCCATTGGCCCTGGAAGAGTATTCCTCTCTAGAAGAGCGGCTTCGTTACTTGGCAGAACAGTTAGAAGATTTGAAGAAAACCAAACGCGATCTCTTAGACATTATTAAAGAAGTTGATGACAAAGTGCAGCAGATATTTAAAGAGGCTTATGACGATACTGCCCGCGAATTTGAATTGATTTTTGCGCGTTTATTCCCAGGTGGAGATGGTCGATTAATTCTGACTAATGCAGAGGACATGACATTGGCAGGTGTAGATGTTGAAGCTCGACCACCTGGAAAGCGCGTAAAGCGACTCTCACTTTTATCTGGTGGTGAACGATCGCTCGTAGCTGTTGCACTTCTTATTGCAATCTTCAAAGCCCGACCAAGTCCGTTCTATGTGATGGATGAAGTTGAAGCAGCGTTGGATGATACAAACCTTGGACGCCTACTAGGTGTCTTCGAAGAACTCCGTGAGAAGTCACAGTTGATCGTTATTACTCACCAGAAGCGCACTATGGAAATTGCGGACTCTTTGTATGGAGTGACAATGCGTGGCGATGGAGTTTCGGAAGTTATTTCGCAACGCATCCGAGAATCTGAAAGCGCTAACTAGTTTTACTAGTGAAAAGTAATGGCGCTCTTTAGCAAGCTCTTACAGAAAATCCGTGGTGGCTCTACCTCTGCCGGAGATTGGCAAGAATTTGAAGAGGCGCTAATTGCCTCTGATCTTGGAGCCAAAAGTGCTGCAGAGATAATTGAGTTAGCTAAGAGATCAAAGAGCGATGAGATTGATACTGCAATAACAAATGCGCTCAGTGCTTGGTTAAGTAATGCAAATCGCGAACTTCCATTCAATAGTGATCGTCCAACAACTGTATTGATAGTGGGCGTAAATGGCACTGGTAAAACGACATCAACAGCAAAACTAATTTCATTCCTAAAGCAGAACAAGCACTCGGTTTTAGTTGCAGCAGCGGATACTTTTCGCGCAGCTGCCGTTGAACAGTTGGCAACCTGGGGAAGCCGTCTTGAAGTAGACGTTGTTACTGGACCTGCAAATGGCGATCCGGCATCAGTTGCATTTGAAGCTGCCACTAAGGCGAAGGCTGCAAATATTGATTATTTAATTATTGATACCGCTGGACGTCTGCACACAAAGTCTGGATTGATGGATGAACTTGGGAAGATTCGACGAGTTATTGAAAAAGTCTTACCGGTCGATGAAGTTTTATTGGTTGTAGATGCCACGACCGGTCAGAACGGAATTGTTCAGGCTAAAATTTTTATGGAGAGTGTTGCGGTAACTGGATTAATTTTGACCAAGATGGATGGTTCGGCCAAGGGCGGAATTGCCCTAGCGATCGAGCGCGAGTGTGGGATCCCGATTAAATTCATTGGGACCGGGGAGAGCGCAGCTGATTTAGAAGCCTTTGACCCAGAGCGGTATCTGAACGGGCTCTTTAGCTAGCCCAGCCCTGATGTAACCAATTTGTAACACAAGACCCAAAGCTTTCACCATTTCGTAATCTGCCAAGGCATCTGATGTAACCAGACCCCACGACCCTACGGATATCTCAATGGCGAGGCTTATGTGTGAAAGGGGTTTGTAATGGAAGAAGTTGTTATCAATTCTGGTGACACAGCTTGGATGCTTATAAGTACAGGACTTGTAACACTAATGATCCCAGGCTTGGCACTTTTTTACGGTGGCATGGTCCGAGTAAAGAGCGTTCTAAATATGATGATGATGTCATTTGGCGCACTCGCAATAGTTTTTGTGCTCTGGATTATCGTTGGTTTCTCAGTGGTCTTTGGTGATTCACTTGGTGGAAGTGGTTTAGTTGGTGATCCAACTCAGTTCTTATTCTTAAATGGTTTAGATAATGCCGATGCAGCAATTGGAACAATTCCGGCCGCGGTGTTTATCGCCTTCCAAGGTATCTTCGCAGCAATAACAGTTGCACTGATTTCAGGATCGATTGCCGATCGCGCAAAGTTTGGATCTTGGATGGTCTTCGCTGCAATTTGGGCCACACTCGTTTACTTCCCAGTTGCACACTGGGTCTTTGCCTTCGATGACTTTGTCGCAAAGACAGGTGGTTGGATTGCAAATGATCTTGGTGCACTCGACTTTGCAGGTGGAACCGCAGTTCACATCAATGCGGGCGCTGCTGGCTTAGCTCTAGCAATTATTCTTGGAAAGCGTGTTGGCTGGCGCAAAGAAGCAATGCGTCCACATTCACTTCCACTGGTAATGCTCGGAGCCGCACTTCTCTGGTTTGGTTGGTTTGGCTTCAACGCTGGATCTGCAGTTGGATCTAATGGAACTGCTGGACTAGCACTGCTAAATACAATTGGTGCAACAGTTGCCGCACTACTGGCCTGGTTGCTAGTAGAGAAGATTCGTGATGGACATGCAACAAGCCTTGGCGCCGCATCAGGTGTTGTGGCAGGCCTGGTAGCAATTACTCCAGCATGTGCAGCAGTAAATGCAAGCGGTGCGCTAATTATTGGTGCTCTAGCTGGTGTTCTTTGTTCGCTATCAGTTGGCTTAAAGTTCAAGCTTGGCATCGATGATTCACTTGATGTTGTAGCAGTTCACCTAGTTGGTGGAATTGTTGGAACAGTGATGATCGGAGTCGTTGGCGTAGATGTTGGACTATTCAACGGTGGCGGAACCGAACAACTAATAAAGCAGATTATCGGCGCAGGTGCAGTGCTTGGATATTCCTTCATTGCAACTCTGATAATTGGCTACGCGCTAGATAAGACAATCGGCTTGCGAGTTAGTAGAGAGATTGAAGTCGAAGGAATCGACCTCAAGCTCCATGCTGAATCAGCCTACGAAACCTATAGCTCTTCAAGGGGAGGATCATCACTATGAAACTAATTACTGCGATCATCAAGCCATTTAAGTTAGATGATGTGAAGGAGGCACTAACTGCCTTCGGAATAACCGGAATGACAGTTTCAGAGGCCAGCGGTTTTGGTCGTCAAGGTGGACATACCGAGGTCTATCGTGGCGCTGAATACACCGTAGATCTGATTCCAAAGATTCGATTAGAAGTATTAGTCGATAGCAGTGATGTAGAGAAAGTAATAGATGTAATCGTAAAGGCTGCATCAACTGGCGCTATTGGCGATGGAAAAGTTTGGTCTTCGCCGGTAGACAATATCGTTCGTGTTCGCACTGGAGAGCGCGGCACTGACGCTATTTAAGAATAAGTAGAGTAACTCCGTGGGAACCCGTGAGCGTCGCGATCGATCCAATCAGATCGATAAGGCGCTCCGGGTTTCGTTTTTAGATTGCGCAAGTAAATATCTAGCCAAACCTGAGCTTGTTTCATTAGCAGCAGTCGGAGGATATGGTCGAGGCGAGCTTTCTCCAGCATCTGATTTAGACTTATTAATTCTGCATAATGGCAGCGAAAAACCGCAAGCAATTTCTGAATTTGTTAATGCATTTCTCTACCCACTTTGGGATCAAGGCCGGGCAATTGATCATGCGGTCCGAACCCGGAGCGAAACTCGTGAGGTTGCAATTGAAGATATCCGGGTCGCACTTGGCTTATTAGATTTGCGCCATATTGCTGGTGAATCAGAACTTTCGAATCAGGTTGCATCTGATGCGCTCGAAAATTGGCGGAAGAGTCGAGAAAAGTTTCTACCGAAGTTGCGAAAATCCATTCAAGAACGTGAAAACCGATCTGGCGAACTAGCATTTCTTTTGGAGCCCGACTTGAAAGAAGCTCGCGGGGGACTTCGAGACATCAACGCACTCCGTGCAATTGAAATATCGGGCGCTATATCAGTCTCTCTCACTCGGGTCGCTGAATCGGAAGCGCTACTTGCAAATGTCAGAGATGTATTACATGGCGATAATTTAAAAGCCCGGGATTTGTTGTTGCTAACCGAACAAGACCGGGTTGCTTCGATAATGGGATATGCAGATGCAGATGCCCTGATGCTAGATGTAGCTAAAGCAGCTCGCGCTGTTGACTATTTAATGGATTCAACTTGGCATCGCATAGATTCAAAAAGTGGGCAGAGCTGGCTTCGCCGAAGAAAAGATCAGAAGATTGATCAAGGGTTAGTAATTCTAAATTCTGAAGTAACCATCGAAGATGGTTATGACATATCAAAGGACTCAGCAATTGGTTTAAGAGCGGCTGCTGCTGCCGCCCAGCGTGGGTTGCCACTTTCGATTGATGCTTGTGTTCTCTTGTCCGAGAAATTTTCCGCTCTTCCCAATCCATGGCCGAAGTCAGTTTTAAATGATCTGGTCTCGCTGATTGGTGCTGGCTCATCAATGATTCGAGTTTTTGAAGCACTGGACCAAGATGGGCTTATTGAAAAATGGATTCCGGAATGGTCGCATGTCAGATTCTTGCCCCAGCGAAATGTTTTGCATCGCCACACAGTTGATCGACACATGCTCGAAACTGCTGTTCATGCTGCCGCTTTAACTAGAACAGTTACCAGGCCTGATTTACTTCTCGTCGCCGCACTTTTTCATGACATTGGAAAAGGCTTTCCTGATAAAGACCATTGCGATTACGGCGAGGAATTAATCAGACCACTTGCTGAGCGGCTGGGTTTCGACGAGAAAGATTGCGAGACCATCGCTTTGCTCGTCAAAGAACATTTATTGTTATCAGCTGTTGCAACTCGTCGTGATCTGGAAGATCCTGCGACTATTGGTTTTGTCGTTGAAAAAATCAAAGAGCCAGAAGCGCTACAACTTCTTCACGCGCTAAGTATTTCTGATGGCGAAGCGACCGGCAAGAGCGCATGGAGTGATTGGAAGGCGGGCCTAGTTTCGACTTTGGTAGGCAAATGTCTTGCGGCCATGGCTGGAATTAAACCGGTCTCTCAACCAGATTTGGTTCCGACTAAAAGCTTGGTTGATGATATTTCGATAACCATCTTAAGTAGCGAAAATAGCGCGGAATCTCTAGATAACATTGAAATTGAGATTATTGCAAAGGACCAGACTGGTCTGCTTTCTGCTGTCGCAGGTCTGATGACAATTTCTAGATTTAATGTCCGTTCCGCCAAGACTCGAACCACAAATGAAATTGCAGTCATGCGCTGGATTGTTGAACTAGATGCAAATGCTCAACTGCCTTCGGCTGAGAAGTTGACTGACCAATTAAAGAAGGCGCTATCGGGCGAACTAGATCTCGGACGCAAGATTGAGGAGCGAAATGAGAATTATCGTAAGCATCCCGGTATTCCTACTCCGCCGCCGGTTGTGTTTGCTGCAAATGATCTTGCGACCAATGCAACAATAATTGAGGTTCGAATGCACGATCGTCCCGGAATCTTATTTAATGTAACTCGCGCCATCTCTAGGTTCGGCGTGGATATCAAATCGGCAATTGTTTCGACCTTGGGAGCAGAGGCCTTTGACACCCTTTATGTGACCGATCTGGAGGGGCAACCTCTGACCGGAGAGCGTGCGCAATTACTTGCGACAAAAGTTGAAAATATTTTAATCACTCACCTTTAACTAGTAATCTCCACCCATGTTTGAATCCTTATCCGCAAAGTTCCAAGGCGCATTCGCCTCACTTCGCAGTAAGGGAAGGTTAAAGCCCGCCGATATCGATGAGATTGCTTCAGAAATTCGAAGCGCACTCTTGGATTCGGACGTTGCATTAAGCGTTGTAGATTTCTTTATCGAGCAGTTGAAGTCTCGCACCGATGAAGTGTTGACAGATTTAAACAAGTCAACAAACCCTGCAAATGCCATCTTTGAAATAGTTAACTCACTTTTAATTGAAATCCTTGGTGGCAGCGCCCGAAGAATTCGACTTGCCAAGAAGCCACCAACAGTTATTTTGCTTACAGGTTTACAAGGCGCGGGTAAGACTTCGCTGGCCGGAAAGCTCGCAAATTATTTGAAGGCCCAAGGAAATACTCCGCTCTTGGTTGCTTCAGATCTGCAACGCCCAAATGCTGTTACTCAACTTCAAGTTGTTGGCGAGAGCATCAGGGTTCCGGTATTTGCACCAGAACCTGGAAATGGTGTGGGCGATCCAGTCAAAGTTGCCAAAGCTGGTGTGAAATTTGCTGAAGATAAATTACATAACATTGTAATTGTTGATACTGCAGGTCGCCTTGGTGTTGATGCCCAACTTATGGAGCAAGCGAAGCAGATTAGAGATGCAGTTTCGCCGGACGAAGTTCTTTATGTTGTTGATGCAATGGTTGGCCAAGATGCAGTCCGCACCGCACAAGCGTTCTTTGAAGGTGTTGGTTTCGACGCAATTGTTCTTACTAAATTAGATGGTGATGCCCGTGGTGGTGCTGCGCTTTCAATAACCCAAGTCACTGGTAAGCCAATTATGTTCGCCGCAACTGGCGAGAACGTTACTGATTTTGATCTCTTTCACCCGGATCGAATGGCCTCTCGAATTCTGGGACTAGGCGATATTCAAACCCTTGCCGAACAAGCTAAAGGCGCATTCGATAGTGATACCGCTTCCAAGTTAGAAACTAAATTCGTTAGTGGCGAAGATTTCACATTGGATGATTTCTTGGCTCAGCTAGAGGCAATGAAAAAAATGGGCTCGATGACAAAATTGCTAGGAATGATTCCCGGAGCAAATTCTGGTGCCATGAAGAAGCAGCTAGAACAATTTGATGAAGGCGAACTGGTGAAGACGCAATCGATCGTGCAGTCAATGACGCCGCTCGAGCGAAATGATCCAAAAGTTTTAAATGGATCTAGAAGAATGCGAATTGCAAATGGTTCTGGCCGTCAGGTGTCAGATGTCAATTCACTTGTAGATAGATTTACTCAAGCCCAGAAAGTTATGAAGCAGATGCGCAGCGGAAAAGGGGCCATGCCTCCGGGAATGCAGATACCTCCTGGAATGCAGATGCCACAAGGCATGCCACAGCAGGGCGCTGCAAAAGTTGTGAATAAGAAGAAATCTCGTTCAGGAAATCCAGCGAAGCGGGCGCTAGAGGGCTAGAGAGCTGAATTTGGGTAATGAGCGCAGGGCTGGCAAGATTGGCACCCTGCAAGGGGCCCTCTACCCCCAAGCGATCTTCACCAATAGGCGGAAGATATTTTGAAAACAGGTTTTATTTTTCGAGTGACGCTCCCACTGTCGCAAGAGAATTAGCACCGCTTAAAACAAGGAGAAAGCCTTCGTGGCCGTAAAAATTAGATTAATGCGTATGGGAAAAATCCGTACACCACATTTTCGTATCGTAGTTTCAGATTCACGTGCTGCTCGTAACTCACGTGCAATCGAAGAGATCGGCCGTTATTCACCAAGTTCGGAGCCTTCACTAATTGAAGTTACATCTGACCGTGCGCAATATTGGCTATCTGTTGGTGCACAACCAACTGAAGCAGTTGCTGCGCTATTAAAAATTACAGGTGACTGGCAGAAGTTCAAGGGTCTTCCTGGAAGCGAAGGAACACTTAAGACAATTGCTGAGAAGCCACACAAGCGCATTGCTTATGAAGCAGCCGTAAAGGATGCAATGAATGAGCCAGCAGATGGCGCGACAACAATGAAGAAGAAGGCTGCAGAGAAGTTAGCTGCTAAAGCAGCACCTGCGCCTGTCCAAGCCGAATCCGAGACAGTTGAGGCAGTGGTTCCAACTTCAGAAGCAACAGAAGTTGCCGAAGTTCTTGAAACTCCAGCTGAAACTGTTGAAGCGCCAGCAGCAGAAGCCACTCCAGAAGCGGCAGCTGAATAACAATGATTGATGAAGCGCTAGAACATTTAGTTAAGGGGATTGTTGATAATCCTGATGATGTTGTTATTACAACAAAAGATCATCGTCGTGGGACAACACTAGAAGTTCGAGTAAATCCAGATGACATTGGCAAAGTGATTGGCCGCAATGGTCGCACTGCGCGCGCACTTAGAACTGTGGTCAGCGCAATAGCTGGTCGCTCAGTTCGAGTAGATCTCATCGAGGCAGACGAGGCTCGCTAATAGTGCAACTTGTCGTTGCCAGAATTGGTCGCGCACATGGAGTACTTGGTGAGGCGACAATAGAGGTTCGCACTGATCAACCCGAAGATCGTTTTTATATTGGCTCTGTCCTAGCGACAGAGCCAAATACATTTGGCCCACTTACTATCACTTCAGTTCGCGATCACAATGGAACTTTGCTTCTTGGCTTCAAAGGAATAAGTGATCGAAATCAGGTTGAAGAACTTCGCAATGTTTTGCTGCTGGCAGATGTTGATATCGAGGCTGACTCTACGGAAGATGATTTTCATGTCCAGCAACTTTTACAGTGCCAGGTAAGCACCCAAGATGGAATCGAATTAGGACCGGTAACCGATGTGATTAATCTGCCAGGACAAGATGTATTAGCTGTTGATTATAACGGCAGAGAAGTTCTGATTCCTTTTGTTAAGGCAATTGTTCCAATTGTTGATGTTAAGAATCGTAAAATTACCGTTGTGCCTCCGGCAGGATTATTAGATGAGTAATGTCAATCGTTTCGATGTAATTACTATTTTTCCAGAGTATTTAGAGCCACTCAAACTCTCTTTAATAGGTAAAGCTGTAAACAATGGCTTAATTGAAATTGGGGTTCACGATTTACGGGCACAAACTACGGATGTTCATGGGTCTGTCGATGACACACCTTATGGCGGTGGCGCTGGAATGGTGATGTCACCAGAGCCTTGGGGCAAAGCAATAGACGCAGTAGCCGAACTTGCTCCGAATGAAATTCACGAGCTAATTGTTTTAACTCCAGCTGGCGAAAAATTAACACAAGAGTTAGCTCAAACTCTTACCAAATCAAAGCACTTAATATTTGCTTGTGGACGTTATGAAGGTATCGATGTTCGAGTTGGTGATTTTTATTCGAGTGCAAAAAACTTTAAGGTCCGCGAAGTTTCGATCGGTGATTATGTTTTAGGTGGCGGGGAAGTTGCAACTTTGGTGATTATGGAAGCGATAATTCGCTTGCTACCTGGTGTAATTGGAAATAGTGCTTCGCTGGATGAAGAGTCACATACCTTGAGCAACGATGGTGAAACTCTGGTCGAATATCCGAATTACACAAAACCCAAAGAGTGGCGCGGATTAGAAGTTCCTGAAATCTTGCTATCCGGCAATCATGGGGAAATTGCTAAGTGGCGATTAGAACAGGCACTCATTCGCACCAAAAATCACCCAAATTAAATCAATTTAACTCGCGAGTAGCGTAAATCTTGCGCTAAGTTCCGCCCATGGCATCAATCGATCCAAAGATTCAATCGCGGTTAATTCGTGATCTCGAACCTGCAGTTGCAGTCGAACTCGAGCGCCACGTTGCAACAACCAAAGATTGGTACCCACACGAATATGTCCCATGGAGTGAGGGTCGGACATTTGCCGGTCCACTAAATGGCGATGCTTGGGAAGCCAAGGATTCTAAGCTGAGTGCGATTGCTCAAGATTCACTAATTTTGAATTTATTGACTGAAGATAATTTGCCGAGCTATCACACTGAGATTGCAACGGCAATGAGCCGAGATGGCGCATGGAACACCTGGATTAACCGCTGGACTGCTGAGGAAGCGCGACACGGAATTGTTATCCGAGATTATTTAATGGCGACTCGCGGAGTTGATCCAAATGAGTTGGAAGATTTGCGTATGGCCCATATGACGGTTGGATATCAAACTCCCTATGAGAACGATATGTTGCATACAGTTTCATATGTAACTTTCCAAGAGCTAGCCACTCGAATTTCACACCGAAATACCGGACGAATTTCGAATGACGAAACTTGTGAGGGAATGTTGGCAAGAGTGGCGCTAGATGAGAATCTACATATGCTCTTTTATCGAAATCTACTAGGGGCAGCGCTAGAGCTTGAGCCAAATGCAGCAATGATTGCAATTAAAGATGTAGTTACTAATTTTCAGATGCCAGGTGCAGGGATGCCTGGATGGGGTCGCAAATCGGTGCAAATTGCGCTGGCTGGAATTTATGATCCTAAATCTCATATCGAAGATGTCGTTGCTCCAGTATTGCGGGCTTGGAATATTTTCAATCGCGAGGATTTCACTGGTGAAGGCGCTCAAGCTAGAGATGAACTTGCGAAATATCTTGCGGATGCCGAAGTGGATGTAGCCAAATTCGTCGAGAAACGCGACAACCATTTTGATCGGCTAGAAGCCCGTGGCCAGAATCCAATCAGATTAAAGGATTAATCGCTCTCATAAGAAGCACAGCAAGTAAGGCGGGGAATATTTTCGACACGCCGAGGGTTGATTAGGTAAGAAAGCTACTTATAGGACACTATCCGCCCTATCGCACGAAATAACTTGGCAGTTAAATTAATTGTCATTTTGGGATTTAGAGGATTTAGAGGGAGGTGCCGTGGCAACGGATTACGACACACCGCGAAAGCAAGATGAAGAACTTCATGAAGAATCACTTGAAGAACTTAAAGCTCGCAGAGCTGATGCTCAATCTGGACAAGTAGATATAGATGAAGAAGAAGCGGCTGAAAATCTAGAACTTCCAGGCGCTGATCTCTCTGGCGAAGAGTTAACTGTTCGAGTAGTTCCAAAGCAAGAAGATGAATTTACTTGCTCAAGATGTTTCTTGGTTCATCATGCTTCACAGCTTGCTAAGGGCGAGGGCGCAAGAGCAATCTGTAAAGACTGTGCTTAATTAATGCTCTGCAACATTTAATACTTTAGCTAATTCATTCGCTCTATTGGTGCTAATTAACCAGTAGGGCGTTTTATCTTTCGGGTCCCGCAAATCTATTTTAATTGCGCTACTTACCCAGAATCTGATCTGCAGATAGCTTGCAGGATCTGCATCTACGCCACGAATTCTCTTGAACTCTTTAAAATCCAAGGGCACGAAATTATGAATAAAAGCCCGCTCAATAGCAGCCGGACCAACTAAGAGCCAGCCCTTGGTCAGAGTTATTCTCAAAGAGCTTTTCTGTTCGGCAATCACTAAGAGAATTAATTGGATAGTCGAAATAACTAGCGCACCGGTAATTCCAAGCGCTGCCCAAATCGCGAGCGAGAGGGAGCCAGCCATGAAAATAGCAAAGCCCCAGAGCCACCAACTCCAACTTAATTTCTCCTGAAAAATTGGGGTGCCATAGTCCAAATCTTTATGCCGATTATTTTTTCCCACAGGCGCACGCTACGGCATACCAGTAATGAATGTTTGCACAAACTTAATGACGGGTTAGGCTTCACTCATGAGTCGCGTTCCTAGTACGGTGCCACCCGAGGGTTCTCAAATACCGCCGCGTCATCCAAAGGCTCCTGAACCAGGAACAAAAATCCCGTCACACTTCGGTCATTGTTTCGGTTGTGGAGAGTTGCACCCAACCGGATTGCATCTTGTTGCGCATGCTGGCGATGGCCAGAATTTAACTGCAGTATTTACTGTTACTGAAAATCACCAAGGTGCACCAGGACTTGCACATGGCGGACTTCTCTCGTTGGCATTTGATGAGGCGCTTGGAAAATTGATGTGGCTGATTCGTTCTCCTGCAGTTACTGCAAGGCTTGAAACTGATTTTCTTCTTCCGGTCCCAATGGGAACAACTCTGCACATAACTGCAGAAATTACGGGGCAGGTAAACCGAAAAGTTTATTGCAGCGCAGTTGGGAGACTTGATAGTCCTGATGGGCCGATTGCAGTTCGGGCAGCCTCACTCTATGTAATAGTCCCAATGCAACACTTCCTTGATAATGCACCTAAGGAATATTTAGCTCACGTCACGGCTCATCCAGAGCTATTGGCCTTCGTAGATCCCGAGTTTGAAATTAATCCATGAGTGTTCAGGTTTTAATTACCCGCTTAGATAAATCGATCCCACTGCCAAGTTATGCAAAACCCGGTGATGCTGGTGCCGATTTAACTGCGCGAATTGATGTAACGCTTCAACCAGGAGAGCGCGCTTTAGTCCCAACTGGTATTTCAATTGCGCTACCAAATGGCTATGTAGCACTTGTTCATCCAAGATCAGGACTTGCGATTAAGCATGGAGTGACGATGGTTAATTCACCCGGAACTGTAGATGCCGGATTCCGAGGCGAGCTCCAAATTATCTTGATTAATCACGACCCAAAGGAAGCAATTTCATTTAAGAAGGGCGATCGAATTGCTCAACTAGTAATTCAGCAAGTTGAACGTGCCAATTTCGTCGAAGTTGAATCCCTTCCAGGCTCAGATCGTGGTTCTGGCGGTTTTGGATCTACTGGAGGAAAAAGTTAATGCAAGAAGAAGATAAGGCAAAAGTTCTTACGGCGCTTGGTGGAAAAAAGGGAATTATTGACTCCACAATTCCATCGATTATTTTCTTACTCACATACAACATCACTAATAATTTAAGAGTCTGTCTCTATGTCTCGCTAGCTACTGCTGCGCTATTGATGTTCTATCGATTAGTTAAAAAAGAATCGTTGATGTATTCGATATCTGGGTTTATCGGTGTCGCTTTCTGCGGTTGGCTGGCCTGGAGAACTGGCGAAGCAAAGGATTATTTCGCTCCCAGCCTCTGGAAAAATTCAGCGTTCATGCTTGTTTACTTGGTCTCAATCCTGATTAAGTATCCGCTTATTGGTGTTCTACTTGGTCCGATTCTTGGTGAGAATTTGAGGTGGCGCAAAGATCCAAAGCGCTTGGCGGCATATACCAAGGCAACTTGGATCTGGTTTGCACTCTTCGCAATTCGACTAGGTGTGCAATACCCACTCTTTATGGCAGATCAATTAAATGCTCTCGGAGTCGCTAATATTTTTCTTGGTTTCCCGCTTTACCTGGCAACTCTTTGGGGAACTTGGATGGTTATTAAATCCGTCCCAATTACAAAAGCAAGTTAGGTATTAGCTATAAAACAATCTTTGAGTAGTCGTTCTGCTTCAATTGTCGCGATAAAGAGAAGTTCATCTCCGGCAGAAAAAACATCGTGAGCATGTGGAGTAATTACTTGGCCATCGCGAACAATTGCCGCGAGGGTTGCATTCTCCGGAAGCTCAATTTCTTCAACAGTTCGTCCTAAACACTTTGCCTCTTCTGGCAGAGTTATCTCAACCAGACTAGCTTCACCCTTTTGAAGCGAGAACAACCGCACCACATCGCCTACCGAAACCGCTTCTTCAACAATTGCAGAGATGATTCGTGGGGTAGAGACCGAAACATCGACGCCCCAAGAGGAATCAAACATCCACTCATTCTTTGGATGATTTACTCGTGCAACAACTCGTGGAACCCCATACTCGGTCTTAGCTAAGAGCGAGGCGACTAGATTCACCTTGTCATCACCAGTAGCAGCGATTAAGACCTGACAAGTATCTAACTTCGCATTATCAAGAGATGAAATTTCGCAGACATCGGCCATTAGCCATTCAGCGTTCGGAACGCTCTCAATTTTTAGCGCTTTAGGATCTCGATCAATCAGAAGAATATTGTGGCCATTCTCAATTAATTCACGGGCAATCGAACGCCCAACATTTCCGGCTCCAGCAATCGCAATTCTCATATCTACTAGGCCTCTTCCGGAGATCTTGCCAAGGTGTCTTCAATATTCTTAATTTCGTGATCAGTCGCCATGACGTGCACTAAATCGCCCTCTTGAAGAGCTGTATTTTCGGTTGGAATCATTCCGCTTCCCAGGCGAGTGATAAATGCAACTCGTGCTTTAGTTGAGGATTCGATAAGTGAAACTGGCTGTCCGAACCAATCATGATGTAAATGAACTTCACAGAGTTGAACTTCACCACTTGCATCTCGCCACTCAGATCTTGAACCCTCTGGAGCCAGGCGTCGAATTATTTGATCTGTTGTCCATAAAACTGTTGCGACCGTAGGAATTCCAAGACGTTGATAAATTTCAGCACGCGCTGGATCGTAAATACGTGCAACAACTTTTTCTACGCCATAAGTTTCGCGGGCAACTCGTGCTGCCAAGATGTTGGAATTATCACCATTTGAAACGGCTGCAAATGCATCGGCCTTCTCGATTCCTGCTTCGAGCAAGATGTCGCGGTCAAAACCAACTCCAGCAATTATCTGGCCTTTGAAATTGGGGCCTAATCGGCGAAATGCTTCTTTATTCTGGTCGATTATCGATACTGAATGTCCGGCCGCCTCTAAATCAATGGCAAGACCAGCTCCGACTCGACCGCATCCCATAATCACTACGTGCACGAAGCACAACTTACACCCTTAAGGTTGCCCTATGGAATCCAACATTCGGAAAGAGGAGAGTTCGCTAAAAGTAGGCGACCGAATTACCGTAGAAATTGGACCAGTAGCACATGGCGGCCATTTCATTGCTAGACATAAAGGGCAAGTTGTTTTCGTAAGGTATGGAATTACGGGTGAAGAAGCCGTTGTAGAAATAACTTCAACCTCTTCAAAGTTGGCACGTGGTGATGCAATCGAAATCTTAAGGCCATCAAAGGATCGCGTGGTTCCACCATGTAAGTATGCGGTGCCCGGCGGTTGTGGTGGTTGCGATTTCCAACATATTGAAATTTCAGCACAACTTGAATTGAAGCGTTCGGTAATTCGTGAACAGTTCTCTAGATTGGGCAGAATTGAAATAGATTTAGATGTTTTACCGGCCGAACCAACCAGTGGACTGCACTGGCGAACCCGAATGGATTTTGCAATTTCAAAGAGTGGAAAACCTGGCTTGTATTCTGCTCGAAGCAAAGAGGTAACTGAAATTGATAGGTGTTTGATTGCTGTTGAAGCAATTAATGATCCAGCGATGTTCGCCAGAAGTTGGAAGGGCGATGATCGTCTTGAGGTTGCGGTCTCAAGTTCTGGTGAAAAGAATGTTTCTCGTGGTGGCCGCAGTATTTCTGGTCCAACCCAGTTGCATGAAGTAGTTGGGGAGCATACATATCAAATTTCTCCAACATCTTTCTGGCAGAGCCATAGCGCGGCACCTAAAACACTTACGAAATTAGTTATGGATCTAATGGCGCTGCGCCCAGGCGACCAGGTCTGTGATTTATATGGTGGCGTTGGGCTGTTCACTGCACCGATGGCAGATGATGTTGGTGATATCGGAAAAGTTCATTTAATTGAATCTAGCCATCGAGCAACCCAGGATGCGCTTAAGATTTTTGAGAAAGTAAAGAACGTTGTTGTTCATGCCGGTCGGGTTGAACAGAAGTTGCCATTGATAAATCGGGTGGATGTAATTCTTCTTGATCCACCGCGGACTGGTGCGGGCGAGATGGTTGTTAAGCAGATGATTGCGAAGAAGCCCCGAACAATTGTTTACGTTTCTTGCGACCCAGCCTCGCTGGCCCGCGATGCCAGGGCGCTCGAGGAGGGTGGATATCACCTAAATCACATCGTTGGCTTCGATCTATTCCCGATGACTCAACATGTGGAATGTGTGGCTCGCTTTTCTCTCGGTTAAGATGCGCCCATGAGTAAAAATTCTTTTAACGCAAAGGTTGAAATCGAAGTAGCAGGTGGCAAATACGAGATATTTGATATCACAAAATTGCCAGCCGCAGACAACCTTCCCTTTAGCTTAAAAGTTTTATTAGAGAATTTACTGCGCACCGAAGATGGCGCAAATATCACAGCCGCTCAGATTGAAGCGCTTGCAAATTGGAATCCAGATTCTGAACCAGATACCGAAATTCAATTTACGCCAGCACGCGTAATCATGCAGGATTTCACTGGTGTTCCATGTGTAGTAGATCTAGCGACAATGCGCGAAGCAATCGTTGAACTTGGCGGAGATCCAGCGAAGGTGAATCCACTTGCACCAGCAGAACTAGTCATCGACCACTCGGTAATCGCAGATAAGTTCGGCACAAATACTGCCTTCGAAGAGAATACAGATATCGAATACCAACGAAATCAGGAGCGCTACCGCTTCCTTCGTTGGGGACAGAGCGCATTTGATGAGTTCAAAGTTGTTCCACCCGGAACCGGAATCGTCCACCAAGTAAATATTGAATACCTAGCTCGCGTCGTAATGACAAGAAAAGTAAATGGCGTCCTACGCGCTTATCCAGACACAGTCGTCGGAACCGATTCACACACAACCATGGTTAACGGCCTTGGAGTTCTGGGTTGGGGAGTAGGCGGAATCGAAGCCGAGGCAGCTCTTCTCGGACAGCCAGTCTCAATGTTGATTCCACGAGTTGTTGGATTTAAGTTAAATGGTCAGCTTCCGATCGGAACAACTGCAACAGATCTGGTTTTAACAATTACCCAGATGCTTCGTAAGCATGGCGTAGTCGGAAAGTTTGTGGAATTTTATGGTCCAGGTGTTACAGCGCTTCCAATGGCAAATCGAACAACAATCGGAAACATGTCTCCGGAATATGGTTCTACTGTTGCAATCTTCCCGATTGATGAAGAAACCATTAAATACATGAAGCTCACCGGACGCACTGCAGATCAATTAGCTCTGGTTGAAGAGTATGCAAAGCGCGTTGGTTTATGGCACAACCCAGATAAGTCACCAAGATTTTCGGAAACTCTTGAACTTGATCTTGCAACAATTGTTCCTTCTATCGCTGGACCAAAGCGCCCGCAAGACCGAATTGAACTTTCGGATTCTAAAGATTCATTTGAGAAAATACTTCCTTCTTACTTCACAGAGAAGACTGCAAAATCAGCAGTCAATATCTCGCTTAACGGTAAAGAAACATCTGTCTCAAATGGCGCAGTTGTTATTGCCTCGATTACATCTTGTACAAATACTTCAAATCCAAGTGTCATGATTGGCGCAGCCCTGCTTGCGAAGAAGGCCGTTGAAAAAGGTCTGCGCAGTAAGCCTTGGGTCAAGACAACTCTTGCACCGGGATCTAAAGTCGTTACTGACTATTACGATCGCGCCGGTTTAACGCCTTATATGGATGAGCTCGGCTTCAACTTGGTTGGTTATGGCTGTGTCACTTGTATTGGTAACTCTGGTCCACTTCCAGTTGAGATAAGTAAGGCAATCAATGAGAACGATTTAGCAGTCACTGCAGTTCTTTCTGGTAACCGAAACTTTGAAGGTCGTATCAGCCCAGATATCAAGATGAATTACTTGGCTTCACCACCACTAGTTGTTGCATACGCACTTGCTGGAACCATGGATCACGATTTTGAGAAGGATTCAATCGGCAACGATAAAGAAGGTAAAGCGGTATTCCTAAAGGATATTTGGCCAACAACTGAAGAGATTCAGAACGTTATTAATTCTTCAATCTCTTCAGAGATGTTTACCAAGGATTATGCGACTGTCTTCGAGGGCGACCACCGTTGGAAGTCACTTGCCACACCAACCGGAAAAACCTTTGAATGGGATTTAAAGTCAACCTATGTGCGCAAGCCACCTTACTTCGAAGGTATGCCACGCAATCCAGAGCCAGTAAAGGATATTTCTAAGGCTCGCGTGCTTGCAGTTCTTGGGGATTCAGTAACAACTGATCACATCTCACCAGCCGGAAATATAAAAGCAGATTCACCAGCCGGTAAATATCTTGCAGAACACGGAATCGATCGCGCAGATTTCAACTCATATGGATCTCGTCGCGGAAATCACGAAGTAATGATTCGTGGAACCTTTGCAAACATTCGCCTTAAGAATTTACTGCTGAATGGCGTAGAAGGTGGCTTCACTAAAAACTTCCTAGATGGCGGCGCTCAAGCAACTATCTACGATGCATCAATGGCATATCAAAATGCAAAAATTCCATTAGTAATTCTTGCAGGTAAAGAATATGGATCAGGATCATCACGAGACTGGGCAGCTAAAGGAACCGCGCTGCTTGGAGTAAAAGTGGTGATCGCAGAATCTTTTGAACGCATTCACCGCTCGAACTTAATTGGAATGGGAGTTTTACCTCTTCAATTCCCAGCAGGCCAGAACGCTGAATCACTTGGCTTAACTGGTGACGAAGAATTTGCAGTGGTCGGAATCGAAGCGCTAAATACTGGGGGAATTCCAAAGACACTTAAGGTTGTTGCGGGCGACAAGAGCTTTGATGCGGTGGTCCGAATCGATACGCCGGGTGAAGCAGATTACTTCCGCCACGGTGGCATCATGCAATATGTGCTCCGTTCACTGCTCTAAAAATATCGGCTTGCTCTAGACTACGGTGATGTCAAAGTATCTGGAAAAAATAAGCGCGCCATCTGATCTGGCGAAGCTTTCATTTCCGGAGCTATCCGAACTTTCAGCAGAGATTCGAGATTTCTTAGTCGAGAAAGTTTCAAAGAGCGGTGGCCATCTTGGGCCAAACCTTGGTGTTGTCGAGTTAACGATTGCAATACATCGAACATTTGAATCCCCAAAAGACACAATTATTTTTGATACCGGCCATCAGAGCTATGTTCATAAATTATTGACTGGTCGCATTGCAGGTTTTGATAAGTTGCGCCAACGTGGCGGCGTTTCAGGTTATCCAAATCGTGCTGAGAGCGAACACGATGTTGTAGAAAATTCACATGCATCGACCGCACTTTCGTGGTCGGATGGAGTTGCCCGCGGTAATTTAATCAAAGGTGATCTCGACAAGACTGTTGTCTGTGTTGTCGGAGACGGCGCACTGACCGGTGGAATGTCATGGGAAGCACTAAACAACATCGCATCTAGCGAAGATTTGAAGTTAGTAATTGTTGTCAATGACAACGAACGCTCTTATTCACCAACTATTGGCGGGCTTGCAACTTATCTCTCAACTCTTCGCACAACTAGTGGCTATGAGAAATTCTTGGATTGGGGCAAGGGTGTTCTTGAAAAAACTCCGGTTGTCGGTGGCCCAATTTATGAGACTCTGCACGGAGTTAAAAAAGGAATTAAAGACATTGTTGCCCCGCAGGGAATGTTTGAAGATTTAGGTCTCAAATATGTTGGACCGATCGATGGTCACAATATTGAAGCGATGGAAAACGCACTAGAGCAGGCAAAGAATTTTGGAGCCCCGGTTCTGGTCCATGTGATTACTGAAAAGGGACGCGGCCATGCGCCAGCAATAAATGATTCTGCCGAGAAATTTCATGCCGTCGGAATAGTAAGTCCAGAGACTGGAGTGCCAGTTGCTAAAAATGCACCAAATTGGACCAGTGTTTTCTCTGATGAGATCTGCGAGATTGGTGCAAAGCGCAGAGATGTAGTTGCTATTACCGCAGCGATGCTGGGGCCTACCGGGCTTGATAAATTTGCCGCGAAATACCCAGATCGTGCATTCGATGTTGGTATCGCCGAACAACATGCAGCGACCAGCGCCGCAGGATTAGCCTTCACCGGATTGCATCCAGTTGTTGCGATTTACTCAACTTTCCTAAACCGCGCATTTGATCAACTGCTACTAGATGTTGCACTGCATAAAGCTGGCGTAACCTTTGTTCTAGATCGTGCTGGCATAACCGGTGATGATGGACCTTCGCATCACGGTATTTGGGATCTAGCTTTAACTGGAATTGTTCCAACCCTGCATGTCGCTGCACCTAGAGATGGTGCGATTCTTCGTGAGACTTTAAATGAAGCTCTTAGTATTTCGGATGCACCTTCATTGATTCGTTTCCCTAAAGGACCGGTAGGAGCTGACATTCCGGCATTCGAGCGCCGTGATGGCATCGATGTTCTATACCGTGGGGAGAGCGCAGATGTTCTTCTGGTTAGCGTTGGCGCAATGGCAAAGATTTGTGTCGAAGCGGCATCTCAGGCATATCGCGAAGGCGTTGGCGTAACCGTGATTGACCCACGTTGGGTTAAGCCACTCCCGCAGAGTTTGCTAACAATGGCGCAACGTTATAAGTCAGTTGTCGTTGTTGAAGACGGAATTCGCCATGGCGGAATCGCAAGCACAATCTCTGAAATGTTTAGAGATGCTGAAATTAGCGTTCCAATTCATTCAATTGGTGTGCCTCTTGAATTTATCGAACATTCAAAGCGCGGAGAAATCATGTCCGATCTTGGAATAACCGCTCAGAACATTACGCATCAATTAGTTTCCTGGAGCAGCTCGCTAAAGGATCAAATAAATGGAGATGTTATGCCAGCGAAGCAACTCCCGCTGGATGAAAAACCTGGCCGGTAACTTCGCTACTTATTCCTTCGCGATCTAAGTAAGGCAAAATTCCACCAAGGTGCAGTGGCCAACCGCAGCCAAGCAACATACAAATATCAATTTCAGCAGCAGTAGAAACTACTCCCTCATCCAGCATCATCTTTGCTTCGCTTGCTAAAGCTTTAAGTGCGCGGATTCGAACTTCTTCAGATGTTGAAGCCTTTGATCCACCCTTAATTAGCGCTAGTGCGGCAGGGTTTGCGGTCAATGCGCCCTTATCGTCCTTGATATAGAAAGTCTTGATTCCTTGAGCTACGAAGGCCTGCATAGTTGGTGAGATTCGATAGCGATCACCAAGGTTCTTGTGAAGAGTTTCGGCAACATGAAGTGCAACACCAGGTCCGACTAAACCTAACAATTCGAGTGAGGTCATTGGAAGTCCGAGAGGCTTCATTGCGGCATCCGCAACATCTGGTGCGGTGCCTTCATCGATTGCATCGGTAATTTCGCCCATAAATCTTGTCAGCAGACGATTAACCACGAAGGCAGGGGAGTCCTTAACGATCACCATAGTTTTCTTCAACTCTTTACCGATGTTTACTGCAGTAGCAGTTGTTGCATCATCAGTAGCAGGTGTTCGCGCAATTTCAAGAAGTGGCATGACTGCTACTGGATTAAAGAAGTGGAATCCGATTACGCGTTCTGGATTAGCTAGCCCTTCGGACATCTTTGTAACTGAGAGCGAAGAGGTGTTGGTCGCCAAAATACATTCGACCGAAACAATCTTCTCGAGCTCTTTAAATAACTTCTGCTTAAGTTCTAGCTCTTCGAAAATTGCCTCGATCACAAATGATGCATCAGCAAAGATTTCTTTATCGGTAGAGCCAGATACAAGTGAGCCCAAACGTGCAGCAGCCTCGGCGCTCATGCGCTTCTTCTCCACAAGTTTTGCTAGTTCGCCGCGAATATAGGCGAGACCTTTATCGACGCGCTCTTGATCTAAGTCAGTGATAACAACTGGAACTTTGAGATTGCGAAGCATAATTAAAGCGAGTTGGGAGGCCATGAGACCGGCTCCGACAACACCAACCTTGGTTACCTTTCGGGCAAGTGCAGGCTTTGGTGCGCCCTCAACTTTCTTGCGCTTCTTTTGAATTAAATTAAATGCGTAAAGTGATGCACGAAGTGGGTTGCTCATAGCCAAATCTGCAAGTTCGGCATCCTCGGCATCGAAGCCAGCACTCAGGGAATTAGTGCGAGCTGCAGCAATTAAATTAAGCGCCTTTGTTGCTTGAGGGATTTCTGCTCCACCATATTTTTTGGTCACTGCAGCTTTGCCAACTGCAATTGCTTGGTTCCAGGCCGCTTCATCTTTCGTGTGGTCTGCTCGCTCTATTTTCTTTGAGCCATTTAAAACCGCAGCTGCAAATTTAATTGAGTTTTCGAGAAAATCAGCAGGTTCAAATACGACATCAGCAACGCCAAGCGCAAGAGCATCCTTAGCCTTCAACATTGTGTTGTTGTTTAATGCATTTAAAATAATAATTTGAACTGCATTTGCCGGTCCGATTAGCTTAGGCAGAATCGTTGCTCCGCCCCAGCCCGGAACCAATCCGAGGAATACTTCTGGCAGACCTGTGAAAGCGGTCGAGGCAAAACTTCGATAATTGCAATGAAGCGCCACTTCTAGGCCGCCACCAAGTGCCAAACCATTTACAAAGGCAAAGGTCGGCTTCTTGCTCTCACCAAATCTACGAAATACATCATGGCCCAATTTTCCGATTGCTTGCGCCTGCTTGATATCGCTTAAGAAAGAGATTCCGGATAAATCAGCGCCAGCCGCAAAGATAAATGGCTTACCAGTAATCGCAATTGCGACAGATGAACTTGATTCAGCAACTGTAATTGCATCATTTAGTGCTGCTAATGAATTAGGGCCAAAGGTATTTGGTCGGTTGTGGTCGAAACCGTTATCCAGAGTAATTAGCGAGAGAGTTCCGGTATGACCGAATGGCGCAAGATCGATTTCGCGAACGTGGGCCGCTGTTACGACCTCTTCTGGTGCGCCTTCTGGCAACTTAAGATCGCTCATTATTTTGCCGCCTTTCCTGAACCAGTGAAGTGTGGGTTCTCCCAGATGATGCTGCCGCCCATACCAAGTCCAATACACATTGTTGTAAGACCATATTTAACTTCTGGGTGCTCTTCAAAACCGCGAGCCAAGTTGATCATTAAACGAACACCGGATGAGGCAAGTGGATGCCCAACTGCGATAGCGCCACCGTATTGATTAACTCGGGCGTCGTCATCAGCAATCCCGAAGTGATCAAGGAATGAGAGAACCTGAATTGCAAAGGCTTCATTTATTTCGAAGAGACCAATATCCGAAATAGATAGGCCAGCTTTGGATAGCGCCTTGATTGTGCTTGGCACTGGTCCATATCCCATGATCTCTGGTGCAACACCTGCAAAGGCAAAAGAAACTAACTTCGCTTTGATTCCAAGTCCAAGTTCATTTGCTTTAGATTCACTCGCAAGAATTGCAGCAGTGGCGCCATCATTTAAACCAGCCGCATTTCCCGCAGTCACATTTCCCATTGCTCGAAATGGTGTCTTAAGTGCAGCAAGTCCTTCAACTGTAGTTCCTGGTCGAGGTGGTTCATCAACGGTTGCAACGCCCCAACCGAGTTCCACTGAACGAACTGCAACTGGAATTAAATCTCGTTGGATTTTTCCGGCTGTGTAAGCAGCAGCAGTTTTATTCTGAGATGAAACCGCGTACGCATCGGCGCGAGCTTTTGTTAGATGTGGAAACTTGTCATGCAATCTTTCGGCGGTCATGCCCATTTGTAGAGCATCGGTATCAACCAATTTTTCAGATAAGTAACGCGGATTTGGATCTATACCTTCGCCCATCGGATGGTTTCCCATATGTTCTACGCCACCTGCAATTGCAATGTCATATTGACCCATTGCGATAGCACCAGAAACAGTTGTCACTGCAGTAAGTGCGCCCGCGCACCAACGATCGATTGAATATCCTGGAACGCTATCTGGAATTCCGGCGAGCAAAGAAGCGCTTCTACCAATGTTCATACCTTGATCACCGCTCTGAGTAGCGGCGGCAATTGCAACATCATCAATTGCACTCGGAGAAACTTTTGGATTTCGCTCTAATAAACCGCGAAGCGTCCGAACCATGATGTCATCTGCTCTGGTTTCAGCATAAAGACTTCCGGCCTTACCAAAGGGGGATCGAACTGCATCAACTAGGACAACGCGCTCACTCATGTGGGACTCCTACTTCTGACAACTTAAGAATGGTTGGTATTCCCGTAAGGTTACTCGCCAGTAGGTTAAATTGGAAGCAGCGAAAGCGCCTCCTGGCCCATCCCTGATTCTGCGCTAATTCCCAGGGTGCAATTCCTGGTCAGATGCTCAAGTAGCTTAAATACACTTCCCACATGAAACGCCACGTGATCGTATGGGTGGGAATAATTATTGCCTACTTAATCCTTGGTGCGATTACCAGCGCGAGGATTGACGCAGCCGAGGATGACTTACAGTTAAAAATCACTAGCGTTGAAACACCAAAAGCGCATGTCACATCATCTGGCGGAGAACGTGGGGCAGCGATCGCCCGGCTTGATAATGACAAATATTTATTAGGTGGTGGCAAGCAAGGATTTGCGCTTTATCTTTATGATGCTAAAGCTAAGAGTGAAAAATTCTTAGGTCGAGTAGCGAATGTAAATCAGCGGCAAGATGATTCGCGCTTTGCAATTACAGATATAGGTATCCTCTCGCAGAGTGGGAATCTTGTCGATGTAGTTGTTTCATTTCCGCGATATGACAGAAAGAGTGAATGCGTTTCGCTGGTCTTGGGCTCCTACCGAATTGATCTGGATAAAAGGGCAGCGGTAAAGCCAGAGGGCATCTGGTTCACCAGTAAACCTTGCGTGCCAGTCAGGGCGGTGCAACATGCAGCAGGACGAATCGAAGTCATTGATAAGTCGAGCGTATATTTAACTTTGGGCGATTTAGGTTTTACCAAGATTAGTAGCGTTAAGGCCCGAGGCGATTTAGGTTCGGTATTCAAGGTCAGTAGTTCCAAGGTTGAAAAAATTTCTTCAGGACATCGCAATCAACAAGGTATTGCATTAATCGGAAGTGATTTGTATGCATCTGAACATGGGCCTCGAGGCGGGGATGAACTCAATCTAATTTCAAAAGGAAAAGATTATGGTTGGCCAGCAGTAACTTATGGTGAGCCTTATTCAGCGGGAGATTATGTAAAGCCCACTACAACAGGAAGTCACGACGGATACGTCAAGCCTCTGAAGTATTGGGTCCCATCAGTCGCACCAACCGAGTTGGTTCTGCTTCCAGAAGGAAATGGTTGGGGCAATTGGTCATCCCAATTAGTCATGGGAACTTTGATAGAAACGTCACTTATTTTCATTGAACTCAGAGATCGAAGAACTGTTGGCCAAGTCCTAAAAGTTGATGTGGGAGAGCGGATTCGTGATCTAGAAATTAGTAGCGCTGGCCAGATTGTGGCTACGACAGATAGCGGAAAAATACTCTTTATCGAGAACTAGGGCTTTGGTGAAAATCCCATCAGATCAATATCGCCTTGCGCATTTGCACGGACCAATATGCCTTCGCCAGAATCAAGAGTGATTCCGGTGATTGCTGAAATATTTACCGCATGTCCAACAAGAACTAGCAAACCTCTGGTGTTTCGGTGGCTAACAATTCGCTTCTTTGTTTCAATAGTTTGCTTATGGTTTTCCAGATCGGATTCCCGGAAAAGCGAATCAAGATTCTTGTTGAGTTTTACTCTTCCAATGCCGAGTAATTCTGCAGTTTCTCTTGTCCGACACCACCTGCTTGATTCAATGCTATGAATCTTCAAATTTCTTTGCTCTAACCATTTTCCGATATCACGTGCATCCTGGCGACCCTCATCAGATAGATTGCGCTGGGTAGTGCAATCACCCAGGCGGAATCGCTGTGGATCACCGACTCCGGGCGCAAGTGTGTGGCGCATCAACAACACGTAACCCTTTGGATTTTTTCCTTGCAATTTATCCCAGATCAAGGAATCTTTTGCGACTGCGCTTTGGGGAGAGAAAGATGTCATGAGTGCAGCAACAAGAAAGAAAGCAATCTTTCTAAAAATCCTGTTTCTTGACACTTTGTTTATTCCTCAACCTCTTCTGGAACCTCTTCTGGAACCTCTTCTGGAACCACTTCAATGATCAGTGGCTCTATTTCGCCCAATATGGCGGCTATCGGCGCAGCTACGAGATCTATCTGCCAACTTCTAGCCCCAAACTCTGCCAATTCGGCAGATACGAATCTTACGCGATCAGAAATCTCGACTGGGGGTGTTGGCCAACAAACTCTTCGAACCGCTTCTGGGGAGATTAGATTCTCGGCCGGCATGAAGTTTTCGGCTGCACATTCAATAACAGCAGCTCGGGCATGAGTAAGGCGGGCATAGCCAAGTGGATTACGAGACTGCCACATCTTTGGTGCTGGCAATCCTTCTGCTGGCATTCGCAATTTGGGAAGTTCGTCGCCCTCCAAGAGTTGGGCTTCTTCAAATAACGCAAACCACTCTTCAAATGGCATCGAGGTTAATCTGGTTCGTCGCAGAAGTGCCTTTTTAAAATCACCAAAGCCCTTAGGTGGCTTAGTCGCAATCAAGACCAAGGTTTCGTCATTAAATACTCGACCCGGGGCTAGATCGATTTCTTTTGCGAATTCATTTCGTGCGGCCCAGAGTGCGCGAATTATCGCAAGGGCTTTGAGATCTCGGATTTTGTGAATCCCAGAGGTCCGGCGCCAGGGGTCTTTTCGTGGTGGCGGGGGAGGCGATTTCAAGATCGCGGCAAAATCTTGCTTTGCCCACTCTAATTTTTTATTTGCAATCAATAGTTTTTCAATTTCATCGCGAAGTTCAATTAGAAGTTCAACGTCAAGGGCTGCGTAATTTAACCATTCAGGGCGCAGCGGACGGAGCGACCAATCTACGGCGCTATGTTCTTTTGCAAGAGTTACATCGAGTAATTGCTCGGTAAGTGGGCCCAAACCAACGCGCTCGCAACCTGCAATCCGGCCAGCTAATTCGGTATCAAAAATTATTTTGGGATCAATTCCAACTTCGCGAAGACAGGCAAGATCTTGGGTTGATGCATGAATAATCCACTCTTGATCTGAAAAGGCTTCACTCATCTCTGCCCAATATGGGCTTTCACCAACTGCGATTGGATCAATTAAATGTAGACCGCCACCTCTGCGTTTTATTTGGATTAGGTAAGCGCGGGCTGAATATTTGTAACCAGATGCGCGTTCGGCATCAATTGCAATTGGTCCGCTGCCAGCTTTCAGTTGCAATAGAACTTCGCCCAGACCGTCTGAGGTTTCAACTAATTCCGGAACGCCACCAATTGGTGCAAGGAGTGGTTCTGCCATTATCTACTGCGACTTAGCTGGGTGACACCATCTGGAATTGGTGCGAGCCCCGCTGACATTTCTAAAAGTTCGACCCAAGCCTTTATGTGGCTAGCAATATTTCCGCCAGAGGTTGGCGTCCAAGAAGCTCTGACTTCTAATTCGCTATCTTCTTCCAAATTCTCGAGCGTTCCAAATGAAGCGCTAGCAACTTTAGTTACGGTTCCGCTTGGCGCTGTGAAATCACAACCATTTGCTTTGAGAGATTCCATTAACCAGGTCCATCCAATGTTGCAGAGCATGGGGTCGGCTGCCATTTCGTTATCTATTGCTGCTCTTACAAAAGTTACACATCTAAAGTTACCGGACCAGCCCTCTTGACCATCTGGATCATGAAGAAGAACAAATCTTCCAGTTGCGGCATCTTCTAAAACATCAGCAGTCATCGCAAATGCGAATGGTGCAAGTTTTTGTGGAGCCGGAACTTCCTCTAGGAGGATTTCCACCCGGGGCTTGATAGCGCGAATTTGAGCAATAATTTCATCAAAATTCTCGGCCATGTGAAAATGGTAAGGCGTTGCCAGAGCTATCAGGTGAAGGCGCGAGCAATAAATGAGGTGGCATGTATTAACCTCCTCCAATGGCTTCGATACTCGCGCTACTTTCTAGCATTCTCTGGGGGACTGCAGATTATCTAGCCGGAAATATGACTAAGCGGTTTAAAGCCATTGCAGTTACTGGTGTATCTCAAGCATTTGGTTTGATTACTGGAATTGTTTTAGTTGTTGCAACTGGGTCTTACATTGCACCGAATTTAAGTTGGGACGGATATTTACTTCCAGCGGCTGGCGCTGGCATCGCAGGATTTTTTGGACTTGTCTCTTTTTATTCCGGACTAGCAACTGGGCGCATGGGAGTTGTTTCTCCAATAAGCACGATGAGCGCTGTGATTCCATTAACTTTTGCATTTATTTCAGGTGAGCGCCCAACTGCAATTCAAATCTTAGGGATGAGCATCGCACTACTTGGTGCTTTTTGCGCTTCAGGGCCGGACATTGTTAGTGGCCTACCAATCAAGCCACTTCTCTATGGACTTGGTGCGGCACTTGGCTTTGGAATTGCCTTAACACTTATGGCGCAAGGATCAAAGACAAGTTCGCTAATGACAATGACATCGATGCGGGTTATTTCAGTTTCCATGTGCGTTCTAATTGCACTTCGTTTTAGAACTGTTGGTGGTTTCAGGGTATCTGATCTCTGGCTTTTGGTTGTGATTGGGATGACAGACTTTGCTGCAAACTTATTACTCGGTGTTGCAACGACAAAAGGTTTAGTCTCAGTTGCAATGGTATTTGGTGCGCTATTCCCAATTGTGACTTCGCTTCTAGCCTTTAAGTTCTTGAAGGAACGACTTCATAAAGTTCAATACCTAGGAATTTTCTTTGCAGTGGCTGGGGTTTCTTTAATCTCAATTGGTTAATTTCGAATAAGTTTTAAGAAAGTTTCACCATCTACTTTCTCGCTTGATTCAACTGTGAAATCCCGAGTCAGAGCGCTTAGGTCGTAAACATTCTCGCCGCCAGATTTCTTGCTTAGCGTTAGATAAAGCTCATCTATCTGGTTGGCTATCAGCAGCTCTTGGACTAAACGCATTCCGCCTTCAACCAAGATATTTCCTCCAAATTCTTCGCCGGCTTTATTAGCTGCACTTACCGGGTCGAGTTCCCAAATTTGCGCCTTCGGATTTGATCGAACGCTCTCAGGGATTTCGCCAGAGCGGGTTATTACTACGAGGGGAACCGGAGTAGATGCGTAAGGTTCAGTTCTAGCGGTGTTGCCTCCAATTAGGATTGCCGAAGCCAGGGCTCGAAGTTCGTGAAATCGCTTTCGATCGCTGGCTGAACTCAACCCTTTTGAGGTGCCTTCAAGGGTCGTGCTGCCATCGCTTCCCAATACCAAGTTGGCCAGAACTCTCATGGGCAAACCGTAGTGTCAGTGGGGCCATTTATCATTTTTTTATGATGATCGATTGCCAAACTTGCACCATGCGCGATATCTCATGTGGAGATTGCGTTGTATCAGTTCTTCTAAATATCACCGCAGCACCTGCGAGTGAAATCTCAAAAAGCCAAATCAGTGCGCTCTCAGTACTCTCAGATAAAGGCTTAATCCCGCCATTACGATTTGAAAGCGCTGTGAATCAAGCGTAATTTCAAAGATATTTGAACTCAAACCTTGCGATTGGTTACCCTTCTCAAATGAAATTGACGAGATCAGTGGTGCAGCTTCTTTCGGCAGCGCTGGCAACCTCGCCTCGGCCGATAGCGAGTCCAGGTTCAGCGCAGCAATCAGATTTCAATTCTGCTTTTCGGACTCCTAAACTCAGTTTCTACGGTGCCACCCGAATCTAGCCGCCG
>CAMCPZ010000008.1 GCA_945876865.1 Bifidobacterium breve
GTTTTACGGAGCCCAAGTTCCCAAAATTGAGTTCAAAACCTAGAAAACCCCTTTTCAGATTTGAAGAAATATAAGAAAATATTTCGCATGAATTCCAAGCAATTGAGCCTGCATCTTCTGGGTTTGGCCGGTATCGAGGTCAATGGGAAAAATCCATGGGATATCCAAGTTCATGATGATCGTCTCTGGAACCGCATAATTTCCCAACGCGAATTAGGTTTGGCCGAGGCCTATATGGATGGCTGGTGGGATGTTGAATCGATTGATCAATTTTTAACTAAGTTATTAGAGATCAATGTTTTAGATAAAGTTCCTTTCTCAATTTCACTTGTTGGCCACGCAATTAAATCGACTGTTTTGAATCGTCAGACAAAGGCAAAAGCCGCGGCAAATGCCAAGCATCATTACAACATCGGAAATGATTTGTATGCACGAATGCTTGATAAAGAGATGGCATATTCCTGTGGTTATTGGAAGAGCGCAAAGACTTTAGACCAGGCCCAGATTGCAAAATTTGATTTAATCTGTCGCAAGCTTGAATTAAAACCCGGAATGAAGTTGTTAGATATTGGATGTGGCTGGGGCGGTCTGCTTCGTTATGCCGCAAAGTACTACGGGATTATTGGCACCGGAATTTCACCGGCAGATAATCAGATTGAACTTGCTCGAGCCAAGAACGGAAAATTGAAGATTGAGTATCTCCAGATGGATTATCGAGACTTATCTGGGAAATTTGATCGCATTGTCTCGGTCGGGATGATGGAACATGTTGGTCCAAAAAATCTTGAGACCTTTTTTAATAAGTGTATTTCGCTTCTCGCGCCCAATGGAATGATGCTGCATCACACAATTGCATCGAATGAGACTAAACAAGTGACTGATCCATTCTTCGATCGCTACATTTTCCCAGGCGGAGTTCTACCTTCATTAGCTCAGATATCAAAGGCGGTTGAGAAAAAGGTGATAATTGAGGATGTCCATAATTTTGGCCCGGATTATGAAAAAACTTTGTTAGCTTGGCATGCAAACATAAATAAGAAGTGGAGAGAGATTCCAAATTATGACGAGCGCTTCCGTCGCATGTGGAATTACTACCTTTTAAGTTCGGCCGCTGGATTTCGGGCTCGCCATATCCAACTGATTCAGGTTGTTTTCCGCCCAATGACAAGCCGAGGTGCTTATAAAGCAGTGAGATAAGGCAGACATATATCAAATGCTCTTGTAGCGTTGAACCATGAAACAAATTGCGATGTTGCTATACCCAGGATGGTTCAGCAACAATCATGCAAGCACAAAAAGGTATCTCTGAAGTTTCTGCCGTAGACATTTTGGTTATTCCTGGTGGACTTCCTGCAATTTGATTCGGTCTTGAAGAAAGATTAATTAAATTTTGAATTAGTAAACCTTCAAGATTCTATCTAACTCTTTTCGTTCTAGATCTGGCACGGTACAACCATCGGCGGGATAGCCAACAGGAAAAAGAATGTAGGGGCGTTCAGTTGAAGGGCGTTCAAAGATTTCACTCAGGAAACCCATTGGGTTTGGAGTGTGAGTTAAAGTTGAAAGTCCCATTGTGTGAAGACTTGAGATAAACATTCCACAGGCCAAACCAACAGATTCATTAACATAATAATTTTTCTGTGGTGTTCCGTCATCTAAAACTTGGGATTTCTGTGCAAAGCACACAACAATCCAAGGAACGATGTCGAGGTATTCCTTATTTGAGTTAGTGCCTAGATGCGAAATAGCTTTCCGCCAAGAAGGTGGCATACGGCCGCCTTCATAATTCTCACGTTCTTCAATTTCGGCTGCTTCGCGAATGCGATGTTTTACTGTTGGATCAGATGTCGCAGCGAAGAACCAAGGTTGTTGGTTAGCGCCACTTGGCGCAGTATTGGCAGTTCGAACTGCAATCTCGATTAATTCTTGTGGAACTGGATCTGATGAAAACAAGCGCACACTGCGACGAGAGTTCATGTGTTCGAAGAACTCTCTGCCACTTGTGAGAGATTTATCGATTGACAAACGCGAAGGTTGATATTTCATTCTAAAATTCTAACTAGGGTTGGCTTATAGGGAAATAGCCTGCAACGACTTTTTTATTTTTGGACAACTTCCATATTTGGCTTTGCCGTTTCCACAGTGCGAGCTTCAACTCTGACGACAAGAAACACGCCAGATATGACAACAATGGCGCCGAGCAGCAGAGTAATCGATACCTTTTCATCTAAAAATAGAACGCCAAGTGAGACTGCAACAACTGGATTTACATAAGCATAGGTTGCAATTAATCCGACTGGGGCGTTACCGATAAGCCAGAGATAGGCGGTATAGGTCGCAATTGAACCAATCAAAACTAGAAATATCCAACCTAGCCATGATGACAGGGTTGCATCAAAGAGGTCTGCCACATCTTCTCCGACGATCAATCCTGCCGATGACATAGCGATACCAGCAAAGAGCATTTGATAAGTAGTAACAACCAAAGTGCTCTTTGGTAAATCAAGACGTGGAGCGATGTAAGTTCCAAATGCCCATCCAAGGTTTCCAAGAATTACCATAAGCATCCAGAAAATGTGACTGCCGTTATTTGGCTTGGATAGCTCTGGCATCAACAAAATTCCAACACCAACGAAACCAATTGCGATTCCAACCCAGCTCCAGATCGATGTTTTAGCTCCGTCGATTGCTTTAAAGATTGCAATCCAAAACGGTAGCGCTGAAATTAATAGCGCGACAATGCCAGTTGGGACATCATTAAATTGCGCCAGCGTCACCATTCCAAGACCAAGCCCCAACAAAAGTGCACCTAGTAGAGCCAAGAAAGGAATCTGCCTTCTTGTAATTTTTAAAAACCCTAGACCATATTTAATGGCGAGAACAGAACCCATCAATAGCCCTGCGGCAAGAAACCTGGATCCCATTGCCAAAAGTGGAGGCATGGAGCGAATTGAATATTCAATCGCTAAGTAAGTTGATCCCCAAACGATGTAGACCACCCAAAGCGCTCCCCAGATTTTTCCGCGCGAAGGTGTTCTCATGAGCGTAATACAACCACAGTTGAGCGATTTAAAATGACACTTTTCGGGTCAAATAATTAGCTTAGCGATCCAAAAGGTTCTGTGTTGGGTTGTAACTCGAACCATTGCGCCGCTTTGCAATCGCAGAAAGTGCTTCTAGAACAACTCGGTTGGCAAGAATTGCAGTTATGTCTGCGTTATCAAATGGTGGAGCAACTTCAACGATATCGATACCAACTATCGGAAGCTCTAAACAGATTCTGCGGACCGCTTCTAGTAATTCGCGACTTGTCATTCCACCTGGCTCTGGTGTTCCGGTTCCTGGTGCCATACCTGGGTCAACAACATCGATATCAACGGATAAGAAAACCCCGTCACATTCATTTGTAAGTGTTGCGAAAGATTCATCTAGAACTTCTTTTAATCCGCGGTGATGGATTTCAGTCATTTCATATGAGCGCATGCCCTGATCGCGCATCCAGTTCAATGTCTTATCCTCTGGCCAATATCCGCGAAGACCAAGTTGTAGAAAGCGATCGCCGCGAACGTAGCCGTTGTTAATTAGATTTCGCATTGGAGTTCCGTGCCCCACAAGTGCTCCGAAGTGATCTTCTCCAGTATCGGCATGGGCATCAAAGTGAATCATCGATATTTTGCCTTTGCCACGGTGCATGGCAATTCCGGCGACATCTGCAGATGCAATCGAATGATCGCCACCCAGAACAACTGGAATTATTCCAGCCCGCGAAATCTTTTCGGTTGCAGCTTTTAAAACTTCAAGTGACTTATCTAAATCTCCACCGGGCATTAATAAATCTCCGGCATCAAAAACTTTAAGGTCCTTTAAACCATCTGTGCGAAGTGCTAGATGCGGTCTTGATCCATCATGTGGCAAATAATCTCCACCGCGAATTGCTTGTGGTCCAAACTTTGCACCAGACCGATGAGACGTTCCTGAATCGATAGGCGCACCAACAATGATTACATCTGCACCTTTGTAAGTAGATGGATCGTCTAAATCACATGATGGAATACCCAGAAATGTGAAGGCAGGTCCATACATATTTCCGTGATTTGTCATAACGCTCTTCTCTCTACGACTCTTTTGGCTTACGTCTTTTAAGTTTTCGGGGATCAACTTTTCTGGCCGATTCTTGTGCCTTAGTCAACAATGATCTGGCCCAAGTGAATTCAAGAGCGAGAATAAAGAGGCCGGCAATCATGAAGGGCAAGGTAAATGGGCCAGGCAGAATTATTAAAATGCTCCCAATGGCAATGAGCGTAAATCCAATTACGAGGACAATTAGTTTGCGAACTGGGGCTGGAACCTGGCGCCAGATTCTCTTGTATTCCACGTTTCAATCTTAACGCTTCACTCGTTAAGATTATGCTGTGGAACTCCAGAAGATACTTCTCTATTACGGCTTTACGCCGATAGCCGACCCAGAAGCCGTGCGCTTATGGCAACAGGCGCTCTGTGAATCCTTAAATATCAAGGGCCGGATCTTGGTTTCGAAACAAGGAATCAATGGAACTGTCGGTGGCGATATGTCCGCCTTAAAGAAATATGTGAAGACAACAAAAAAGTATCCAGGATTCAAAAAAATTGATTTTAAATGGTCTGGTGGAACTGGAAATGATTTTCCAAGGCTAAATGTCCGAGTCAAAGATGAGTTGGTTGCATTTGGCAGCCCTGCGGAAATTGATGTTGATGTCAATGGTGTTATCAACGGTGGAAAACATTTAAAGCCTTATGAAGTAGATAAATTGGTAGAAGAGCGTGGCGAAGAAGTTGTCTTCTTTGATGGTCGCAATGCCTTTGAAGCCAAGATCGGTAAATTTAAAAATGCAATTGTTCCTGATGTTGAAAGTAGCCGAGATTTCATCAGCGAAATTGAGAGCGGGAAATACGATCACATTAAAGATAAGCCAATCGTCACTTACTGCACTGGTGGGATTCGTTGCGAAATCTTGTCGGCAGTAATGGTCAAGCGCGGATTTAAAGAGGTCTACCAAATCGAGGGTGGCATAGTCCGATACGGAAACAAGTTTGGCGATGACTCACTCTGGGAAGGTTCGCTCTTCACCTTTGACGGTCGCATGGCAATTGATTTTTCAACCAAGACTAAGGTTATTGGCGAGTGTGAAAGATGTAACGCTAAGACAAATACCTTCTTCAACTGCGCTACTGCAAGCTGTCACGAATTAATTCTGCTCTGCGAAGATTGTTCAAAGCTCGATTCGAATTTAAGTTGTGTGCATTCTGGCGCTAATAAGCGCGATGCTGAAATGGTTGGTTAATTCCCGGTGGCAGACCTAAGAGTTTGCGTAATCGGTACTGGTGCGATGGGCACCGATCACATTATTCGAATCAACACTCGAATGTCAGGTGCGATTGTTACCGCGATTGTTGAACCAGATGCCAAACGGGCTGCTGAAGCTTTAAAGTGCGCGCCAGATGCAAAACAATTTGCAAATATTTCTGATGCAATTGCTAGTGGGTTAATAGATGCAGCGCTGGTTGCAACACCTGGTCCATTCCATGAAGAAGTTCTGTTGCCAATAATTGCTGCGGGGCTGCCAGTTTTATGCGAAAAGCCTATGACTCCTGATGTTCCTTCAGCGCTGCGTGTGGTGGAAGCAGAAGTTGCTGGTGGCAAAAAGATTATTCAAGTGGGCTTTATGCGACGCTTTGACGAGGGCTATATTGAATTACAGAAGCAGATTTCTAGCTCTACGCTCGGTGAATTACTGGCACTTCATTGTGCCCACCGAAATCCTTCGGTTCCTGATTGGTATGGCAATGAAATGCTGATTGCGGATTCGGTTTCGCATGAGATTGATATTGTGCGTTTTCTTACTGGATCCCCAATTATTTCGGCCGAAGTTAAACAACTTAAGCGAAACAAATTGGCACCAGAGCGCTTGAATGAACCAATCTTGGTTCTTCTTGAAACTGAATCTGGTGTGATTGCAACTGTCGAAATGAATGTTTCAGTTCAATTCGGCTATCAAGTTATTACTGAAGCAGTTTTCCAGAAGGGCGTCAGCGAAATTGGACGGTCCAATGGAATGACAACATGGGAAGCTGGAAGATCTAGCACTGCTGAACATATTTCGTATTTAACTAGATTTGCTCGGGCATATGATGATGAAATTCAATCTTGGATCAACGCCGCAAAAATTGGACAAATTGGTGGTCCAAATGCGTGGGATGGATATATGTCAGTTGCAGTTGTTGATGCTGGATTAAAATCACTTAAGACTGGTGAAAGAGTATCCGCGACATACGTAGCAAAACCTGCTTTCTATAACTAGGATTTAACCCTTACTGCTACAGGGGGAAAAATGGCCAATAAAAATTTGAGAATCGGTGTTATCGGTGCTGGCCGAATTGGCATTGTTCACTCTGGAAGCGTTAATGACACTGCAGGTGCCGAATTAGCAATTGTTGTGGATGCAATCGAAGAGAGCGCAGCAAAGCTTGCAGCCCAATACGGAGCAAAGCACACAACTGATGTCAATGACATTTTTACCAAAGGTGATGTCGATGCAATTATCGTTGGCTCACCTACCCCAACACATGTTGATTTAATTAGCCGATCAATTGATGCCGGTATCCACGTTTTATGTGAGAAGCCTGTTGACTTAGATATCAATCGTGCAAACACAATTAAAGATAAGGTCGCAAACTCAAAGACCAATGTTTCTATTGCTTTTAACCGTCGTTATGACCCAAACTTCGCCGCAGTTTATGCGCGGGTAAAAGCTGGTGAACTTGGAAATTTAGAGCAATTGGTTCTCACAAGCCGTGATCCTGCTCCACCACCACAGTCTTACATCGCAGTATCTGGTGGCATCTTTCGCGACCAAGTAATTCATGATTTTGATATCGCGCGATACTTTGTTGGCGATATTGCTGAAGTCAGCACCTTTGCAACAAATGCATTTAGCTCTGAGATCAAGGCTGAAGGCGACTTTGATACTGCTATCACAAACTTGCGAAGCACCGATGGCAAGTTGGTTTCAATCATCAACTCACGACACTCTTCTTACGGATATGACCAACGTCTAGAAGCATTCGGTGACAAGGGAATGTTGCAAGTAACAAATGTTGCGCCAACTTCAGTTCGCAGCTTTAAAGCAGATCACAGCGAACAACTAGACCCATATCTAAACTTCTTCTTAGAAAGATATGCCGCTTCTTATCGCAAGGAGCTTGCGCTATTTATCGAGAGTATCCAGACCGGAAAACAACTAAACCCGACTTATGAAGATGGTTGCAAAGCGTTGATACTTGCTGACGCTGCTACCGAATCTGCAAAGACGGGTAAAGTCGTAAAGCTTTAAGGTTTTAGAAGCCTTCGCTATCTAGTTCTGCTAGAACTTGGCGTAAGAATTCAACGCTGGCTTTCGCATCTGCAAATGGGCCAGCACCTTCTGCTGGCTCTGCATTAAGCGCATTATCTTGCTCTAGAACAAACCATCCGTCGTAGCCAGCCATGATTAAGTTGCGGACAACAGTGCGAATATTTGCATCACCTTGTCCCAGCGGCGTGTAAAGCCCCGCCAACATTCCGTCATAGTAAGTAACTTCGTGTGAGCGAACCTTTGCCGCCATCGCGCTATTTACATCCTTAAGGTGTGAATGTGCGACGCGATCTGCGTGATCTTTTGAGAATGCGACGATATCTGTGCCACCAATCATCATGTGGCCAGTATCTAAACAGAATGGAATTGTCGAACCTTTTAATACTCGATTCACGTGATCTGCAGTTTCAACCATGGTTCCAACGTGAGGATGCAGCACTGACTTCACGCCAATTTTTGCCGCTTCAGCTTGAATACGATTTAGATTGTTAAATAAAATATCCCATTCAGCATCAGTTAAAACTGGAAGTTTTTCGTCATAACCAGTGATGCCAGAATTAGCAGCGAGCACTAAAGTTTTTGCACCAGCAGCAACATAACCCTCGAGTTCTTTTTGCACACCAGGAATTGGATCGTGATCCGCGCGATGCAAAATTACCGGAACAAAGCCACCGACAGCGGTCATGTTGTGTTCTTTAAGAATAGAAGCTTTTAGTGCGGGCTCCATTGGCAAGAAACCTTCGGGACCAAATTCAGTTGCACTAAATCCAAGTTCAGCCATCTCTTTTAAAACTCGTGCAGGTGACATCTGATGTCCCCAACCTGGAACTTCGCATACTCCCCATGAGATAGGTGCTGCTGCGATCTTTGCGTTCTTTGCACTCATTTAGTGCTCCTGTCCTGTTTATTTTTTAGATTAGCTATTGCTTTTGGTTTAACTCCAGTTAGAACATCGCGCGCACCTTCGGCGGCCATTACATAGGTTGCGATAGTTGCTTGATTGCTTAGGCCCATTACATGCGGGGTTAGAACCACGTTTTCGTGATCAAAAATTGGATGGTGCTTTGGTGGTTCGGGATCAAATACATCTAGCCCAAGTCCACCAAGTTTTCCGCTATTTAAAGATTCAAGTGCAGCATCTAAATCAACTAGAGTGCCTCTTGAACAATTGATCAAAATTGCACCGGACTTCATTGACGCAAGTTCGGCTTTACCAATTAGGCCATTTGTTTCAGGAGTAAGTGGAATATGAAGTGTTACAAAATCTGAATCCGCCAAAAGTTCAGCGATTGAGCCAACTTTGTTTGAAGCTGGAATCTCTGCGATTGGATCAAAGGCGAGAATCTTCAAATCGAATGCAGATGCAATATCAGCAACTTTCTTTCCGATTCGGCCATAACCAATAATTCCTAAAGTCTGGTTTGCTAAATCCCCAACTGGATACTTAGTGCGTTGATCCCATTTTCCGGTCGCAACCAATTTGGTAAGTGGTCCAAGGCGCTTTGATAAGTGCAGAATCTGAGCAATTACACCTTCTGCCACCGCAACAGTGTTGCTTCCGGGTGTGACAACTACAGGGATATTTCGAGCATCGGCTTCCTTCAAATCAACTAATTCGGTTCCGACTCCGGTGCGGGCAATAACTTTTAGATTTGGCATCGAATCAAATACTAATTTATTAAATTCAAATGCTGCGCGAACTAGTGCGCCGTCGGCAATTGCTAAATCTTGCGGTGTTGGATTTTCAATATAAGTAAATTCCGAGCCCAGAACTGGCGCGACAATTTCACTAGAAATTGGCCCCAGGCCAACAATTATTGGTTTCGAGGTTGTGCTCATTATTTTTTAATTGCCGCCGTAGTGCCAGAAACTGATTTAATCGCGATCCACTTCTTAGATTCAGCTGATTCCTCGATAGCTGAAACAACTCGGGCGGCAGAAACTGCATCATGAATATTTGAATTCTTTGCTGCTCCACCGAAATATGCTTCAAGGAATTTGCGGGCTTCAACAATCTTTAAATCGTCATAGCCCATTGAAGTTCCGGCACCTGGTTGGAAGCTGCCGAAGTCCCCGAATGCTGGTGATGCCATCACGCGTTGGTATCCAACATGTTCACCTTTTCGACCAATTGCAATTTCAATTTCATTCATTCGTTCGAAATCCCACTTGATTGAACCTTCGGTTCCGTAAATTTCAAAGTTATAACTTGCTCTTGGTCCAACTGCTACACGTGATGCTTCGATTGTTCCTACTGCGCCGGCCGCAACTGCGTTATCTGCAAAACGAATAAGTGCGCCTGCATAATCTTCATTTTCTACTGGCTCTAACTTTCCACCTTCGATTACCGCAAAGTGCGTGCCCTTACCCATCTCTAAAACAGGGCGTTCAGTAATGATTGTTTTTGTCATTCCACTTACTTCATTAATTGGCCCAACTAAGTATTGAACTAAATCTGCCAAGTGGCCCATTAAATCACCGAGAACTCCACTGCCAGCAAACTTGCGGATGAAGCGCCAAGAGAGCGCGCCATTTGGTTCGGCAGAATAATCCGCGAAGAAAGTTCCACGAATATTTGTGATGCGACCAAGTGCACCGCTTTCGATTAAATGTTTTGCATGTTCAACAGCTGGGGCATTTCGATAGTTGAAACCAATAGTTGTGGTTACACCAGCAGCTATCGCAGCGGCCTCTACTGCTTCAGTCTCGGCAGCACCGCGACCAACTGGCTTTTCAATCCAGAAAGATTTGCCGGCCTTCGCTGCAGCGATACCAATTTCGGCATGCAGAAAGTTTGGGGCACAGATTGAAACAACATCTACATCGGGATGGGCGAGAACTTCTTTGTAATCCAGGGTTGAAGCTTCATAACCAAGAACGCTGACTGCATATTCTGCGCGCTCTTGCACATTGTCAGCTGCAATGATCAACCTTGGTTTAATACCGAGTTCGGGATAAACAATTGGAAGTGATTGATAAGCACGAGAATGCACCTTTCCCATCCACCCAACACTGATCAAGCCAACACCAACTGTGCGATTAGGAGCTGCTTGTGACATCTGTTTCCTTATTTCTTTAGTTGGTTTACAAGGTTTGTAATTGCGCCAGCAAGCAGCGTGGAATCTGAACCGATTGCGATGAATTTAAATCCTTGTTCGATAAATGCAGTTGCGGCAGCTGCGTCGGCAGCCAAGATTCCAGCAACTTTATTATTCGCTTTTGCAGCCGCAATAACCTTTGCACAAGCTTCGACAAAGATCGGGCTCTTGAAATCACGTGGAACACCGAGTGCAAAACTTAAATCAAGTGGACCAACGAATAGAAGATCGGCACCATCGATTGCCGCAATTGCTTCAACGTTTTCGAGCGCCTTTAAAGTTTCGATTTGAATTATGCAGGCTGCTTTAGCTTTCTGGGTTAAGCCAGATAAATCTCGTCCCCATTTTGCACTTCGGTTGTAAGTCGCGACTCCGCGATCACCAAATGGTGGATAAGACATATGTTTAACAACCGCAATAACTTCTTCTGCGGTTTCAATTCTTGGAACCATTACACCGCTGGCACCAGCATCAAGTGCTCGACCAATTCGAATTCGCTCTGATGATTCAACGCGAACCAAGGTAGGAATTGAATAAGCCATACCTGCAACAACTGTTGGACCAACTAAATCTTCACCCGTGCCACCATGTTCTAAATCAACTAGAACCCAATCGACTCCCCCAACTGCAGCAATCTCTGCCGCCATTGGTGCGCCCATTCCAAGAAAGGTTCCGATTGTTACTTGGCTTGGATCAGTGAACTTGTGCATTAGGCATGCCATCTCTGAGTTGAAAGTCCATCCTCATAATCTTTACGGATCGCAGCAACCCAAGGTTGGGTTGAAACTTCAGCTGGAGCAACATCCCACCAGACATTTGATGCCGGAAGATTTGCGTGTTGAATTGTCGGAACCACGATTACAACTGGTCCCTTAATTGTGCGGGCATCACTTAGTGCCTTGCGAATTTCGGTTGGCGTTGTTGCATAAATTGCTTTTGCGCCCATGCCTTCAGACATCTTTATTAAATCGATATCTAAGTAATCGCCTTCAAGTCTTGGTGCAGTTCCCTTAAGACTTCCGGCTTCAGCTACTGAAGGACCATCTTGGCGATATCTAAATTCATTTCCGAAGTGATTGCCAACGCGCCACATCTGTAATCTGCGGATGACTTGATAGCCGTGATTTTCAGATACAACAACTGTCATGTTTATGCCCTCTTGCGCGGCTGTAACTAATTCAGTTGGGGCCATTACAAATGTGCCATCACCAATAAAGACAAGAACTCGCTTTGCTTGGTCAGGTGTTGCGAGTCTGACACCGATACCTGCAGGAATTTCATAACCCATGCAAGAGAATCCAAATTCTAGATGTGCGAACTTTCCATTTGTGGCATCCCAGGCTTTCTGAATATCGCCAGGTGCGCCGCCCGCCGCAGCAATAATTACATCGCCACTCTTTGCAGTTTCATTCATCAGTCCAATCAACTGGCCTTGAGTAATGACGGCATTTGTTACTGGCGAATCTGGAAGAGTTTTCTTATCGAAAACTACATCTGGATTGATTGCATCTGCCAATTGTTTTGCCCAGATTTTTACTCCAGTAGAAATCTTGGTGGCCCAATCAGATGGGACTTTGTAGCCATCAACAGCTTCAGTTAGAGCGACCAACGAGAGCTTTGCATCACCCAAAATTGCTACTGCGCCCTGCTTGATTGCATCATGTTCTTTGATATTGATTGATGCAAACTTAACATCTGAATTTTGGAACATTGATTGCGATCCAGTTGCAAAATCAGTTAAACGAGTTCCGATTGAGATAATTAAATCTGCTTCAGCAACTAATTTATTTGTTTCTGGGGACCCCTCTAAGCCAAGGCCCATTAGATGCCAATCCCCCGGGTTTTGAATTACGCCTTTGCCACCAAAGGTTTCGGCTACTGGAATACCAGTTGCATTTGCAAAAGCTTCGAGCTCTGCAGTCGCAGAAGAGTAATTAATTCCACCGCCAGCAATAATTAGTGGCTTCTTTGCTCCCTTAATCATCTTTGCAACTTGACCAATATCTTCGCGGTCAGGAATTACCCGACGAATCTTCCACACGCGTTCTTCAAAGAATTCTTTAGGAAAATCAAAGGCATGTGATTGCACATCTTGTGGCAGCGCTAAAACAACGGCGCCAGTTTCGGCAGGATTTGCCAAAACTCTAAAGGCATTTGGTAGCGAATAGAGAAGTTGTTCTGGGCGAGTAATGCGATCAAAGAATTTTGCAATTGGCCGGAAGGCATCATTAACTGAAATATCTGGACCAAGTGGATGTTCTAGTTGTTGCAGAACTGGACCTTGGCGACGAGTTGTATACGAATCACCTGGAAGCAATAGAACTGGCAAGTGATTTACAGTTGCGAGACCAGCAGCTGTAACCATGTTTAGTGCGCCGGGCCCAATTGATGCAGTTACTGCAAATGTTTGGGTGCGATTTGTTGCTTTTGCAAAACCAATAGCAGCATGTGTTAATCCTTGTTCATTGCGACCTTGCACAAAGGGCAGGATGTCGTTGTATTGATCAAATGCTTGTCCAAGACCGGCAACGTTTCCGTGCCCAAAAATTCCCATTGCTGCAGGTATGAAACGACGTTTAACTCCATCAGCAACTGTGTGCTGGGCCGCAACAAAGCGAACAACTGCTTGCCCAACAGTCAGCCTCTCAGTTCCTCCGTAATTTGGATTTGTCATTTCATACTCCTCTTTCTACTGCCAGCTGCGCCCGTGAAGGATTATGGTTTTTTCTTCGGTCATTTCATTTACTGTCGAACGAACGCCTTCTTTACCGATTCCACTTGATTTGAGTCCACCATATGGCATCAAATCTGCGCGCCACAGCGGTGTCCAATTTATGTGAATGCTTCCGGCATCAAGTTCGCGAGCTGCTTGAATTGAGTTATCCATATTTTTGGTGAATACGCCCGCTCCGAGTCCATATACCGAGTCATTTGCAATAGCAATTGCATCAGTAATTCCAGTTGTTGAACTAACTGCAATTGCTGGTCCAAATAATTCATCTTGAGCAAAGGCTGATTTTGGATTTACGCCACAGACAATTGCTGGTTGAACTATTGCGCCAGTTCTTGCCCCACCTGTTAATAGCGTTGCACCTTCACCTACCGCTGCCGCAATCGACTTTTCAACACGGATTGCTTCTTTCTCTGAAATCAAAGTTCCGACTTTAGTATCCGCACTCTTTGGATCGCCCACCTTAATCGCTTCAACTCTTGGCTTGAGTGCATCCAAGAAATTAGCCATAACTTTCTCGTGCACAATTACACGTTGGACTGAGATACAGACTTGTCCAGCATTGATGTAGCCGCCAAGCGCAACCGCATCAGCCGCATATTCAATATCAGCATCATCCATAACAATTACTGGACAGGAAGAACCAAGTTCGAGTGACAATTTCTTGGCACCGGCAATAGATGCGATATGAGTGCCAGTAACAGTTGAACCTGTGAACGAAACTTTACGGACTCTTGGATCAGAAACTAAAGCATCACCGAGAACTGAACCTGAACCAGTGATTACTTGAAGAACACCTTCTGGCAATCCCGCTTCTTTCAAATATTTTGCAATCGCAAATGCGGTAAGTGGAGTTGTTCGTGCTGGCTTTAAAACAACTGCGTTTCCTACGGCAAGAGCTGGTCCGATTTTGTGAAGAACCAATAAACCTGGGTAATTAAATGGGCTGATTGCAACAACAATTCCTACTGGTTGGCGAAGTGTGAAACCTAATTTGTCGAGACCGGTTCCCTTATTTGCATCAAGTGGAAGGGTTGAACCATAAAGTTGAGATCCTTCGAATGAAGATAGTCGGAAAATTTCACCACATCGAGAAGCTTCGGCTCGTGCTTCGACAAGACTTTTCCCAGTTTCACCAGAAATAATCTGAGCTAGCTCTTCAATGTTCTCTTCAGCAATCGTTGCAGCCTTCAAGATAATTGCGCTGCGCACATGGGCTGGAGTATTGCGCCAGAGCTTGGCACCAACTTCGGCACGAGTTAGATATCCATCTACATCTTTGAGCGAAGCTACGGGCACTTGACCAATAACTGATCCGTCAAATGGCGATTTAATATCTTCAAGGGTCATTTAATTATTCCTTACTAGTGATTTGGAAGAATTTCTTACAATTAACTTTGGTTCCATTAGATAAGTCTTAGTTCTTTCAGCTTTATCATTCTTGAGCAGCAAATGAGCTGCTTTATCTGCAATCTCAGTATTTCCAGGATCGACAGATGTTAAGGAAATTTGACGCAAATCCGCTAGGAAAGTGTTGTCATACCCAGTAATTGCGACTGTGCCATCAGTTGCACCTTGGGCCCCGATTGCCAGCAGATCATTAAATGCAGTGATTGCAGTTGGTGGAGTCTGCGAATTCATCAACCTTGTGGCCGCCTCGAATCCGTCAATTTCGGTCGCACTCTTTGCGAATTCAACGCTTATAAATCTAGCTAAGCCTTTCTCCTTCATCACTGTCTCGTAGGCACTTCTGCGACTCTTTGATACGTCACCAGCATCAACAGAGATATGAGAAATCTTCTGATGTCCGTTTTCAACAAGGTGTTCAATCAAGAGGCGCATTCCTATTTCGTCATTTGAACGTACTGTCGTTGCACGCGCAATATCCTTTGAGATTGCACTTGCGATAACAATATCAACACTCTCAGGTAATGAGGCGAGGCGATGAAGATCTGGAATCGACCCAACCACTAAAACACTTTTTGGACGTAGATCGATTAGAGCGCTGACAGTTTTGGAATCAAGAATTTGTTCGCCTTGCGAATTAAGAAGCATGGCTGATGTCATGAAGCTGTATTCACCTTCGGCCTCAAGAGCCACACGCACTTGATCAACAATTTGAGCAAAGAGCGGGTTATGCAAATCAGCAACCAAGATTCCGATAAAAGTTCCGGTTTCAGTCGCGAGTGATCGCGCTAAAAAGCTTGGAGAAAAACCGAGTTCATCAGCAGCCTTCAACACTAATTCTTTTCGATAACTACTGACGGTTTGTGGAGCAGAAAAAACAAGTGAAACTAGAGATTTTGAAACGCCAGCTTTTGCAGCGACATCTCTAATCGTTGGGCGCTTAGTTCTGGCTTTTGTGCTCATGCGCGAACCTCTGGCTTAGTAATCGCAGTTATCTTTCCGGTATCAATCTCGGTTCGTAGCGCAATCAATAAGTCGCGAAGCGAAGTTGGCCCAAGACCTAATACTTTTTTAGTTAAAACATTTGATAGCGAAGTATCAACTGGCACTTGTCCCGGGAATTGATCTTCGGCTGAAGGTGGGGCTTCGCGCAGCAGAGTTGCATCAAGCGCAAAAATTTCACAGATCAGTCTTGCGTAATCCATTCTTGAAATTGCATCATCGCCAACTAGATGTAAGGTGCCATGAACTTTGCGCGAAACAATTCGCTCTACCTGGGCGCCAATTTCAGAGGCCAGCGAAGGCGCAGTCACTTTATTAACTAGGTCACCGCCAAATACTGTAAAAGTCTTTCCGGCCTTTAAATCTGCAACTAAAGCGGATGCAAAATATCCGAATCCAACATCTTGAGTTCTAGGCCCAACTTCCAAAGTCTGATGAATTCCCATGACCCCATCGACTCTGGCAATAACACCGGTATCAGGAGCAAGATCGCGAATTACTTGTTCGCCTAAAGATTTTAAGACACCGTAGAAATTAACTGGATTTCCGGTATCGCTCTCAAGTGCCATGTGGCCGGCACCATCCATAACCCAGCCAGTTGAAATATAAATAATCTGTGCGCCATTTTTATTTGCGGCATGAGTTACTCGCTGAGTCAGACCAACAAACGAGTCGTAGGCATATTCCCGATTCTGTTGCAGTTTATTGAAATCATTTGCGATACCGCTATGAACTATTGCAACGCAGCCTTTTGTAGCTTCAGTTATTGAAGAGACACTTGATAAATCGGTAACCGTTGTTCTCCACGGCAATTCTTTCTCTGGTTGGCTTCGAACTAAACCAATAACCTCGTGTCCAGCAGCAAGCAACATATTTGCAATGTTGCCTCCGACGAATCCATTGGATCCGGTCACTGCAATCTTGGACATTTTGATAAACCCGATTCCCTGATATTGTTGGACCGCTCCAAAACAATAGCCGTAATAAGTGATTGATTCAAGAGAGAATTTGCCCATGAGTAAACCCCGCTACTTCTATAAAAAGGGCGAGCTGGCCAATGGCGATTGGGATGTAATCGTCAACGACAAACTTCCTGGTTGGAAGCACACTGGCACTCGAGTCGCCACACTTTCGCCTGGCAAAACTTTTGAAATCGCAGCAGACAAAGTTGAGCGCTTGATCTGGCCACTTGAAGGCGAAGGCATTGTTGTTGATTATGTTGTAAATGGTGAAATAAAGAACCAGAAGTTAGCTGGACGTAAAACTGTTTTCAGTGGTCCAACTGATGTTCAATACCTTTCAATCGATACTTCAATAAAGATTTCTGGATCTGGTCGATTTATTATTGCTGAAGCACCAGCAAAAAATTCTTTTCCAGATAAATATATTCCAGCAAAGAGTGTGCCCGTTTTTACTCGGGGTGCAGGCCCAGCATCAAGACAAGTCCATAACTTTGGTGATCCATCCGAACTTGCGGCTGATCGCTTAATTGTTGTTGAAATTATTGTTCCTGCCGGAAATTGGTCTGGTTCGCCTGCCCACAAACATGACACATATATTCCTGGGGTTGAATCAAACTTAGAAGAAATTTACTACTTTGAGGCCGCAGTGAGTAAGAATTTACCGGCGCAAGAGAGCGCAGATCCAGTTGGATTCTTTAGTGGACGCGCATCTGATGAACGTGAATATGAATTAACTACCGAAGTTAAAAGTGGCGATGTTGTTCTTGTCCCCCACGGTTGGCATGGTCCAGTTATGGCGCAACCTGGATACGATCTTTATTTTATGAATGTAATGGCTGGACCAGATCCAGACCGCTCGTGGAATGTAACTGACGACCCAACACAAGGCTGGATTCGCAAAACCTGGAACGAAAACGATATCGACCCAAGGTTGCCTTACTTAAATAATTAAGGACGGCCCATCTTTGCGAAGATGGCATCGAAGAACTTAGCAAATTTAAGTGATTGCTCCATCGGCATCAGCCAATCATTTCCACCACGAACTACGCGCGCAAATGCATCAGACATCAATTGATATGGATCGCAGGCATCAAAACGTTCAATGCGGACCTTGCCATCAACTGTAATTTCTAGCGTGCTTGGGTTGTTGTGTGAATTGAAAGAGTCATTTCCGCCAGTGCGAAGTTCACCCTTTGTTCCTTCGACGATGAACCAATGTGTTAATTGAATATTGTCAGAAGCTACGGTCTCGGCAACAGCGCCACCAATATTGAAATTAACGCGAGTTGTTTCATCAGTTCCTGCTTTGTGCCAGATAACTTTCACATCAATATCTGAAACGTCAGCAAAGTCCATTGCCCAAAGTGGTGCAACGGTTGAGTAAGGTCCAAGGTCGTAAAGAATTCCGCCACCGAGTGCTGGATCAAGGCGAATGTTTCCTTCATCAAGTCCATCATAAGTAAAGCATGTTCTGATGCGAGTAACTTTGCCAAGTTCGCCGGAAGCAATTACTTCTCTGATGCGCTGGCTACGTGGGTGCCAACGATTCCAACTTGCTTCAACAAAAATTCGTTTGGTCTCTTCAGATACTGCAATCGCTTCAGCAACTTCAGCTGCATTCATGCCAAGTGGCTTCTCGCAGAGCACATGCTTTCCGGCACGCATCGCTTTAATTGCTAATGGCAGGTGAAGTGAATTTGGAAGCGAGATATAAACCGCTTCAACTTTGGGATCAGCTAGAAGTTCGTCATAGCTGGTGTAAACAATTCCATTTGGTGAGATTGTGAGGGCTTTTGTCTTATCGCGTGAAGCAACCGCGTAGATTTCGCCAACATTTGATTTAGAAATTGCAGGGTATAGCGCCCGCTTTGCAATTCCACCTGCACCGATAAATCCCCAACGTAATTTCTCCATTTTAGAATCCTATCCCAGGGTTTAGATTTATGGCTATTTGCTAATCAACTTAACATGCGATGGATTTAGCTCTTCAAGTGAGCAAACTCCAAGAAGTTTCATGGTCCGAACCATTTGGGTGCGCAGGATTTCTAAACTGCGATCGACGCCTTCTTTGCCGCCAGCCATTAGTCCATACAGATATGCCCGACCAATCCAAGTGAAATTCGCGCCAGCTGCAATACAGGCGACAACATCTGCGCCATGCATGATTCCGGTATCGGCATGTATTTCAAATTTCTTACCAAGTGCTTTACGGGCTTCCGGAATCAATAGATACGGCACTGGGGCACGATCTAATTGTCGACCACCATGATTTGAAAGCGAGATTGCATCTGCACCGGCCTTTTGTGCAAGCACGGCATCATCAATATTTTGGATTCCTTTTACCAAGAGATTTCCATTCCATTGTTTGCGAATCCACTTTAAATCTTCAAAGGTAACTGTCGGATCAAACATTGAATCAAGAAGTTCAGCAACTGTGCCCTTCCAGCTATCAAGTGAGGCAAACTTAAGTGAATCGGTGGTCAAGAAATTGAGCCACCAAGCAGGCCTTGGCAGAGCATTTAATATTGTTTTTGAAGTTAGTGATGGTGGAATTGTCATTCCATTTCTAACATCACGAAGTCTCGCGCCAGCTACTGGAACATCAACGGTAAGAACTAAAGTATCGAAACCTGCGGCCTTTGCTCTATCAACTAGCGCCATTGAACGATCGCGATCTTTCCACATATATAACTGGAACCAGTTGCGGCCATCAGGTGCAATTCTTGCTACATCTTCAATTGAGCGGGTTCCCATAGTTGAAAGTGTGTAAGGAATTCCGGCATCGCGGGCTGCAGTTGCGCCGGCATATTCGCCTTCGGTCTGCATCATTCGAGTAAAACCTGTTGGTGCGATACCAATTGGCATGGACATTGTTTGTCCGAGCATTTTTACTGAAATATCAACTACTGAAACATCACGCAAAATTCTGGGTTGGAATTCGACTCTTTCAAATGTAGAGCGTGCGCGAGTTAAACTCGATTCGGAATCAGCGCCACCATCGGTGTAATCGAATGGTGCCTGTGGTGTCCGGCGCTTAGCAATATCTCGTAAATCATAAATTGTTAAGGCTCTAGATAATCTACGCTTTCGACCATTGAAAATAGGTTTCCGGAAACGCATTAATGCGGCTAGCTCTTTGATTCCAGGAAAGCGTCGCTTCACTTTTAATTGGCCCATAGGAAAATACTACACATCTGATTTGGCTCAAGATATGCTTCGAATCCTCATGACAGATAATCGCAAAATCCTGATTTTAAACGAACTGGACAATATCGCCGTCTGTCTCGTGGATATGGAAGTTGGCGAAGTCGTCAGACAAGATGCCCTCAATCTCACTATTCAAAATCGAATTCCCCGTGGCCACAAAGTAGCTACAAAAGCGATTGCTAAAAATGATGGCATCATCAAATATGGCGAACGTATGGGGCATGCAACTAGCGATATAAAAATTGGTGAACATGTTCATACCCATAATGTTCTGGGCGATCGTCTTTCCACGGAGCAAGTAAATATGGAGCAAAAAAATTGAGCATGAGAGGTTTTGACCACGGCAACCGTGGCATTGGAGTTCGAGATCATCAATTAATTCTGCCCTCTGTTGTCTGCTCAACCAGAGTTTCAAGTCGAATTGCAAAAGAGATTGGCGCAATAACTTTCGCACACCAACATGGATGTGGCTTTATCGGTAATGATGTTGGCCGAATAACTGACTACTTTGCAGCTCTGGCAAATCATCCGAATGTTAGTTCGACTCTTGTCGTAGGGCTTGGATGCGAAACTATTCAAGGCAATGAACTAGCCGATAAATTACTTGCTAAAAATAAGTCCACAAATTACTTGGTTACTCAAGAGAGCGGTGGTGTGCAAGGGACAGTGGATTCTGGTGTCGCCGCTGCAAAGGCGTTACAGGCTTACTATCAACCAACTCCGGTTTTACTTCCGAGATTGCATTTAGGAATAGATCTCTCGAATGATGATTTAAAAGTCGATGAAATAGTTGCAGCGCTGACTAGCGTTGGCGTTGATATAACAGTTGCCGCTTCACAGAAGAATTCAGGGTTGAACTTCTCAGATTTAATGGAATCTGGAGTCCATGTGATTCTCTCATTCCCTGATGGAAATCAACCAGCTTCTGGTTTCCCATTAATCCCGACAATCAATGTTGCTAGTAATTCGCCATTGCATCTTGCGCTTTCAGATGATTTCGATCTGAGTGCGGATGCAACCAACGAGGAAATCATGGAGAAGATTTACTCGGTAATAAATGGTGAATTAACTAAGGTTGAAGCTCTTGGGGCTGGCGAAATTATCGCTGGACGCGAGGTGCGAAGTGTCTAAGCAATTAACTGCATTTGCCAGAGCAGATGAGAGATGGGGCTTGCGAAACCACGTATTGATTCTGCCGCTGCACTCTGCGCTCTCGGCTACTGCTAGAAAAATTGCTGACGAATCAGGTGGCGCAGTTGCCGTAAGCCATGATTGGTCGGGCGAAGTTGATGGTGACTTCGATCGGATAATCAAAACCTTCTCCGGCTTTGCGGCAAATCCAAATAATTATGCAACTGTGTTCATAACTATTGGAACTCCTGGCGAATTGCTGATTATTGATTTAGCTAAGAAATTAGGCATAAACAAGGCAGAGGTACTGAATGTCGCAGAACTTGGTTCAATGAGCAAAATTGCCGGTGCTGGATTAAAGGTTGCAAACTCACTTGTAAAAGAGGCAAAAGCACAGTCTCGGATCAGCGCCCCGTGGAGTGCAATCGCACTTGGCCAAGAGTGTGGTGGTTCGGATGCACTCTCTGGGATCACTGCAAATCCAGCACTGGGTGTAGCAAGTGATCGCTTGGTCGAACTTGGTGCAGCGTCGGTATTGGGAGAAACAACTGAAATTCTTGGCGCCGAACATTTGCTAGCCGCGCGCGCGATCACACCAGAGATTGGCGCACAGATTATTGAAACTGTTGCCAGATATGAGCGATCAATTAATTATGAAGGTATTGATATGCGCGGAGCCCAACCATCTCGCGGAAATATAGAAGGCGGTTTAACAACACTCGAGGAGAAATCCCTTGGCGCCGCAAAGAAAGCCGGAAGTGCACAATTTTCTGGTGTTCTTGAATATGCAGACCAAGTTCCGAAATCTGGTCTTTACTTTATGGATACACCTGGACATGACACCGAACAACTAACCGGCTTCGCGGCAGGAGGCATAAATGTTGTCGTCTTCACTACCGGGCGCGGAACTCCTACTGGTTCAGCAATTATGCCAACGATTAAAGTTGCCACGAATACCACCATGGCAAGTGCAATCCCCGATCTGATTGATTTAAACGCTGGAACAATTGCTGATGGAATCAAGACGCTCTCTGAAGTTGGCGGTGAACTCTTTGACCTGATTTTAGAAGTAGCAAATGGCAAGTTAACTAAAGCTGAAAAGGGTCTGCATCACGAGTTCTCATTATCTCGGATGTATAACACTGTAATTAAATAATTAAGGTAATACGTTTAGTCTGCTGCCTAGCGCTGGATCAATCTGCCAATCACTTAACATTTTCTTATAGCTTTCGACATCTTTAGAGCCTGGTTCTGCGCCGGTTTTGACCGCCCGAATCATGATATTTCTCGGAGTGTGTTCGCCACCGATAAATTCAATTATTTCACTTCGATATCCGAGTAATTTAAGAATTTGAGCCCGAAGCGCATCTGTCATTAAATCACCAAGCCGCTCTTTCATTAATCCATGTTTAGTTAGCAGGTTCCAAGGTTCTGGAACGTTACTCATCTGGGTCTGCAAATCATGCTGGCAGCAAGGCGCAATCAACAATAATTTCGCTCCCCCGGTTACTGCCCAAGCAATTGCATCATCAGTTGCGGTATCGCACGCATGTAGTGCAATTGCTACATCACAAGATTGAATCGATGTTTGTTCGATTGCTTCAGCTTTGAATTCAATTGTCTTTTCAATCTTAAGTTTCTTGGCAATTTCAGTATTGCGTTTTAAGGATTCGGGTCTGATATCAATGCCAACTACATGTACTGGCATATCAATACTTCTTAGGTATTGATGAACTGCAAAAGTTAAATATGCATTTCCGCAACCTAAATCCGCGATTACTAATGGCTTTTCAGCAGTTGGACTAGCAATATGTTTTGCTTCAATTGCTGAATTCAAAGTTGGAACCAGCAACCGTAAGAATTCTTCTACCTGCAAATACTTATCTGCTTTAGTAGGTTTTACTCGGCCTTCAGAATCTGAGATTCCTACTTCAATCAAGAATGGATCTGAGGCATCTAGCAATCTGCTCTTCTTGCGATCGTGTTCTAGGTTCTGTTCGCGAAGGCCTTTCTCTTCATGAACTTGGGCCTCACCTTTCTTGGTGATCCGAATCGCAAGCGCGCCACTGGTGTGCTCGACCAAAATATTGGCATATCCCATCTCCAAGTAGGCCTTTGCATCAAATTCTTTAACTTCTACATTCTTAGTTGTGGTTACGCGACCATCATTCTGTGAGATCTGAAGTGAGAGGCCACCTTTGATCGAAACTGGCCGGATATCAATTCTTTCAAATGGAACGCTCATGTTTCGGCGTCGGCCTGAGAGAACAACTCGGACCAGCTTTGAAGTATCTGAAATTAATTGTTCTGCGCTGTTAAATGCAGCCTCTAATTCAGTAGCCATTTAAAGGCTTTTCGTTATTCGAGCTGCGGCATCTGCAATTTGAGCATCAGTAGCAGTCATTGCAATTCGAATATGTTGAGCGCCGGCTTCTCCGTAGAAAATTCCTGGTGTTGCAAGAATTCCAATGTCAGCAAGCCACGAAACAGAATTCCAGCAATCCTCGTTTCGTGTGCACCAGATGTAAAGGCCAGCATTTGAAAAATCAATCTGAAATCCAGCTGCAATTAGTGCAGAACTTAATACCTCGCGACGATTGGCATATCGCGCAGCCTGAATCGCAACATGTTCTTCATCTCCAAGTGCCGCAGTCATAGCTCTTTGAATTGGAAGCGGAGTTAGCATTCCAGCATGTTTTCTTACTTCACGAATTTCGCCAATCAAATCAGGATCACCAACAATTAACCCAGCACGATACCCAGCCAGGTTAGAGCGTTTAGACATTGAGTGAACAGCTAATAAATTTTTATTATTGCCAGCTGCTACTTTGAGAATAGAAATTGGCTTTGGCCCTGTTGCCGGAAAATTTATATAACATTCATCGCTCGCAATGACCGTGTTATGTTCTCGTGCATACGCGATAACTGCTTCAAGTTCTGATTCGCTATGCACGCGGCCCGTTGGATTTGAAGGTGAATTAATCCAAACCAGATCGGACTTTGGCCAACTTTTTGCATCTATATCAACTGCAATATTTGTGGATTGATGAATCATTGAACCGACTAGATAAGTCGGATAAGCAACTCTGGGATATAGAACAGTTTTTGCCTGAAGAATTGTGGGTAGCCAAGCAACTAATTCTTTAGAACCGATTGTTGGCAATACATCAAATTCCCCACTGGCACCAAGAACGCTGGTTGCCCAATTACGCATTGCACTTCGAAGTTCGGGTGTCCCGATTGTTAACGGATAACTAGGAGAATTCGCTGCGCTCTTTAACTCTTGTTGAATAAATTCTGGAGTCGCATCAACAGGCGTCCCCTGAGATAAATCAATTATTCCGCCAGTATGTTCCCGAGCGCGTGCACCAAAAGGCGCCAACGTATCCCAAGGAAAATCTGGAAGTTTCAGAGTTCTAACTACTCAGCTTTAGGAGGTAGCGCTTTAACCATTGCGTGATCTGTTGCAGATGCACCAACTTTGGCAGCGCCGCCAGGTGAACCAATTTCTACGAAGAATTCGCTATTGGCTTTTCCGAACTCTTTCCATGCCGAAGGAATGTCATCTTCGTAATAGATAGCTTCAACCGGACATACTGGTTCGCAGGCACCGCAATCAACACATTCATCGGGTTGGATATAAAGCATCCGCCCACCCTCGTAAATGCAATCAACAGGACATTCCTCAATACAGGATTTATCCTTAACGTCTACACATGGTTCTGCGATTATGTATGTCAATTTGCTACCTTTCTAACTAATCTAATGCGCCTAGGATAGCGAATACCTGCAAATTCGTAGGTCTCGAACTCCAATAATTCGCAGAAAGAAGGAGCGCTCAATATGGGAAATCCCACTCCTTCGCTAGCTGAGATTGGAAAGCGAGTATCAATTCGGCTACACGAGCCGGGTGGCGGCTTCCGAGATTTACTTGGGACCTTGGAAGAGATAGATACGGTCCGCAAAAAAGATGGCTCACTTGTTCGGTTTGATCACAATGTGATTGCGCTCTGGAAAGTGGTTCCCGAGAAATGAACACTGGACTATTTATCTTTGATACCAAGGCCAGGTCGGTAAAGGAAGTCTGCGCTAAGAATGGTTTCGAAGTCTCCATTTATTGCTGTGGACCGACTGTTTACCGCGATGCACATGTCGGAAATCTGCGCACATTCTTGCTTGGAGATTTAATAAAACGAACACTTACATTCTCTGGAATTGATTCAAGGCTGATACAGAACATTACCGATGTCGGTCATATGGCTGAAGACATTGCTGGCAACGAGGTCGGTGGCGATAAGCTGCTTGAACAATCAAAGCTAGAGGCAAAAGATCCATTTGATATCGCCCGGAAATATGAAGCCAGTTTTCATGCAGACCTAGCAAAGTTAAATGTGATTCCTGCAGCGGCTTATCCGCGAGCGAGTGAAACTATTGATTTGATGTTAAAACTTATTGCCGATTTGATTTCATCAAATCATGCTTATGTGGGCTCTGATGGTTGTGTCTATTTCGCGGCATCAACCTTTGAATCGTATGGCGAAATTTCTGGAAATCGCCTTGATTCTCTTAAGCCTGGCCATAGACATGACTCAGCAGAAGACGGCGCAAAATTGTTTCATGCTGATTGGGCGCTCTGGAAGGCAGCAGCTAATCGCAGTGAAATGATTTGGGATTCGCCATGGGGACCGGGATTTCCTGGTTGGCATATTGAATGTTCTGCAATGTCTTTAGAACTTTTAGAGGGAAACGTTGATCTACATTTAGGTGGAATTGATCTGCGCTTTCCGCATCATGAAAACGAGCGAGCACAATCGAATTCTGCAGTTGGTTATGAAGTAGTTGAAAATTGGGTGCATGGCGAGCACTTATTATTTGAAGGCCGCAAGATGTCGAAGAGTGCAGGAAATGTCGTTCTGCTTAGTGATGTAATTGAAAAGGGGCTCGATCCCCTGGCTTTGAGGTTATGTTTCTTAGAGAACCGCTACCGCGGTCAGATGGATTTAACTTGGGATTCGCTTCGCGCTGCTGATGCAACGCTGGATCGCTGGCGAAAAAAAATGGTGCAGTGGTCAGAGCAAGGTGAAGTAGATAATAAATTTGTAAGTGATTTTTGCGAAGGAACTTTGGGCGACATTCAACAAGATTTAGATACTCCTAGAGCGCTTCAACAACTTCGGAGACTTGAAAAGGATGAATTGATTTCTGGGGCTACGAAAGTTGCATGCTTTATAAGAGTAGATGAGATTTATGGTCTAGAGATAGCAAGAGCGCCAAAGGTTAAGGCTGAAGCTACGCCAGAAATTTCAGATCTACTGGAAGAGCGAAAGCGAGCCCGCGATTCAAAAGATTTTGAAGCGAGTGATAAGTTGCGAGATCAGTTGTTGAAGCTTGGAATTTCAATTAAAGATTCACCGAGTGGGCAAGAGTGGGATTGGATTTAGCGCCGCTTGATAACAGCAATTAATGCGAACAATAAACCACCTAGTAAAAAAATATTTCCGTAGAGATTTGAAATAATTAAAATTTCATTACTTATACCGTAGGTTCCAGCGCGCAATACCACTGCAAGCCAGGCAATTGCGGCAATCAACTTGTATCTTTGGGCTCCAAATAATTGACCAGCAAAGTTAATACCGATTGCGGTTGTCAGTAACGCAAGTAAAATTCCAATTGGTTGGAGAGCATTGTGGAGAACGGTTCCGATAAATCCAATTACTGCGCCAAAAAATAGAGCGCCAATCGCCTTAAGCAAAGAAATCCGCCTCGCGTCCCTTGGCATCTAGATTCTTGCTCTTTTCGCCTTTTACTAAGGTGTAATACTCGTGGCCCCACACTTGATTACCTAAGTTATTTGAAAGTGCGAAGAATGGGCCATCTAATTCAATTTGAGTTGGATGCGCGGCCATCGCTTTCATCTTTGCATCAATAAAATCAGTTCCGTCGATAAGAGTTGTAACAAGTTCATCAGGTTTTGCGAAAGGTAGATCATCTGCGCTTTCAGCACCGAAGAAATCTGAACCGATTTCTTTCATCTTGTCGATGCCCTCTTGAATGACCGACCTTGGCATTGTGTTCCAGTAAATTTTAGAGATTTCCCAAGGTGAGCCATCACCGAAATTTGCATCAGCCGCTAAATCAGCTGCTCGCATTGCAACTCGGTGAGCTTGAATATGATCTGGATGGCCGTAACCACCAAATTCATCATAAGTAACCAGAACTTGTGGCTTAACCTCGCGAATAATTTTCACTAAATAACTTGCAGCATCATCTAAACCAGCCTGCCAAAAAACATCACTACGATTATTAGGTTCAGTTCCCATCATTCCGCTATCTCGCCACTTGCGGTCAGGGGCTCCTAAAAATCTAAAATCAACAACACCAAGAGCAGCCATCGCATCTGCTAATTCAGTTTCACGATGCGTTCCCAATTGATCTTTATGCGAGCTTGCTAGTTCGGCAAGTTCTGGAATTAAGACTTCGCCCTCTTCGCCTCTAGTGCAGGTAACCAGAGTTACCCGAACACCTTCGCTAACATATTTAGCCATGGTTGCACCATTGTTGATGGTTTCATCATCAGGATGTGCATGGACAAGAAGTAGCGAGCGATCAGACATTGATTAACCTAACCGTTAGTAAATAGGGAGCGCTGGATCAATTTGCTTAACCCAAGCAACAACTCCACCAGCAACATGTGTTGCATCAGCAAATCCAGCTTGCTTCAATACTGCTAAACATTCAGCAGACCGAACACCAGATTTACAGTGCAGAATAATTGGAACATCTTGAGGCAATCCCTCAAGAGCGGAACCATTTAAGAATTCTTGTTTAGGAATTAAGACTGAGCCAGGAATTCGAACAATCTCGAATTCGCCAGGTTCGCGCACATCAATAAGCATGAACTTTTCACCGCTATCCATCTTGGCTTTTAGCTCAGTAACCGCAATGGTCGAACCAGTCGCAGCTTCGGCAGCACCATCTGAGAGCATCCCACAGAAAGATTCGTAATCTGGAAGCAATTGCGTTTGTGTTGGTTTTGTACTGCAGATTGGGCAAGCCGGATCCTTGCGAATCTTTACTTTGCGATATTCCATTTCAAGTGCGTCGTAAACAACTAAGTTGCCGATAAGTGGTTCGCCGATACCAGCAATTAATTTAATTGCTTCGGTAGTTTGGATCGAACCAATAGATGCACAGAGAACTCCGAGAACGCCACCTTCGGCACAACTTGGCACCATTCCTGGTGGTGGTGGTTCGGGATATAAGCAGCGATAGCAAGGACCATGTTCAGCCCAGAACACACTTGCTTGGCCATCAAATCTATAAATAGATCCCCAAACATAAGGCTTCTTTAATAGAACTGCAGCATCGTTAACTAGATATCTAGTTGCGAAATTATCAGTGCCATCAACTATCAAATCGTATTGCGCAAAAATCTCCATCACGTTATCGACATCTAGCCTAGTTTCATGCAAGACCACATTTACATATGGATTAATCTCAGCAATCGCTTCTTTGGCACTTAGCGCTTTGCTCTTACCAATATCTGATTGACCGTGAATTATCTGACGTTGTAAATTCGATTCATCTACCGTGTCGAATTCAACAATGCCCAAAGTTCCGACTCCTGCTGCAGCTAGATACATCAAGGCAGGAGATCCAAGACCGCCGGCTCCAACACATAAAACTTTTGCATTCATTAATCGACGTTGCCCACTCATTCCTACATCAGGAATTATGAGATGGCGGCTATAGCGGCGAACTTCATCGACGCTAAGCGGTGGACCTTCTGTTACCAGTGGCTTTAAGGTGGCCGACACAAATACTCATCTCTTTAATTTTGCCAATTATTTAGTTGGGCAGTTATTACAACGTCCTAATTTTCGCTGATATTCCTCGCAATTCAAAATTGAAAGAGAGATACTTGTTGCAAGTTTCTCGCAGAAACTCGCATTAATAGCGCAATAGACCTACGATTAGCCCAATGAGCACCCCAATGAATACTGATCCCGCAGCAGCAATAAACGGAAATAAAGGGCGCCTTCCTCGAGATGAGCGTCGCGCACAACTCCTCGCTGCAGCGCTCGAAGTTTTCACACAGGCCGGATACCACTCTGCCGCCATGGATGAGATTGCCGACCGAGCGAAAGTTAGTAAGCCGGTTCTCTATCAACATTTTCCATCAAAGCTAGATCTCTATCTTGCAGTTCTTGACCTGCATATTGATTCCTTGGTCTTTGATATTCAAAAAGCAATCGCTTCAACTTCTGATAACGCAGCGCGTGTTCATGCGACCGTTGATGCTTATTTTGGATTCATAAACCGCGAAGGTGAAGCTTTTAGATTGCTCTTCGAGAGTGACATGAGCGTTGAGCCCCAAGTTCGCGAACGTTTAAGTCGTATGACTTACGATTCAGCGGCCGCTCTCAGTGCAGTTATTTCGCTTGATACCGGATTAACAAAAGAGGCTTCAATGATGCTCGCTGTCGGCTTAATCGGAACAGCTCAGACTTCAGCCCGCCATTGGTTAGAACGTGATGGAAAGTTGGATCGTGAAACAGCGGTCGAATTAGTTTCAAATCTCATCTGGCGTGGAATTTCTGGATTCCCTAAAGCAAATTAATCGATTAAACTAAGAACATGTCAACTAAAAAAGCCTCATCAGGATCTACAACAGAAGTTCGTATTGGTATTTCAGATTCAACCCAAGAACTTCATATCGAGTGTGAATTAGCGCTAGATAAAGTTATTGAAGCAGTGACGATAGCGCTAGATTCAGGAAAATCTCTGACCCTTACCGATATCCGCGGCCGTCAAACTGTAATAGCTAACAACAAGATTTCTTTTGTTGAAGTTGGACAGAGTGAAGAGCGAAAAGTTGGTTTTGCTTCAGCCTAAAGGTTAAAGAATCCTTTAACTGCCTGAACAATCATCTCCACTGCAATTGCTGCAAGAAGTAAACCTGCAATCCTTGCTAGCAAGGTTACGCCTGACTCCTTAATAACTGAGACAATTTTTGTCGAGAACATCAAGGTCAATCCGATTGCTAAATGAACAGCGACAATCGCAGCTGCTAAAGCTAATTTCATAGAAGTAGTTTCAGCGTTCTGCACGAAGACGATTGTTGTGACGATCGCTCCAGGTCCAGCCAGTAGCGGTGTTCCGAGGGGAACTAGCGCGACATTTACATCCTTAGAATTATCGCTAGAACTATCTCGCCCAGTTAACAGTTCGAGGGCGATTAGCAATAAAAGTAGACCTCCTGCGCCTTGCAGCGCTTCAACCGAGATATGTAAATAGTCGAGAAGAAATTTTCCAAAAATTGCGAAGGCAACAATCACAATAAGTGAAACTGTTGCGCCTTGCCAGGCCATAAGAATTCGTTTACGAGATGGTTCATTTTTAACAAGAGCTAAAAATATTGGGGTTGCGCCAGGTGGATCCATGATGACAAATAGCGTTACGAAAGCTTGAATTCCAAATGTTGTTGCTGAAACTAAGAGGACATCATTCATTTGCGGACCACCCTTCTTGCATCTGCTTTAGCTTCTAATGCTTCGAAATCTTCTGGCGTAGTCGTAAATTCTGCCAACTCATTTAACTTTCCATTACCGTGGTAGTCACTCGAACCAGTGGCAATAATGCCATATTGCTCAACTACCTCGCGCAGCAATTGACGCTCATCTTCACTCTGATCACGATGAGAAATTTCAATTCCATCTAATCCGGCTTCAACCATTGATTTAAAACTATCGATACTTACAGTCCGCCCACGCAGTGAAGCAAGTGGATGAGCAATAACTGCAACTCCACCCGCTTGCTTAATTAACTTAATTGCATCTTCAGGTGTTGGCGAATAATGAGAGATATAGTATTTAGAATTATTGTGAAGCAGTTCGGTGAATGCTTCATCTCTACTTGCCACAATCTTCTTAGCAATTAAGGCATCAGCAAGGTGTGGGCGACCAAGAGTTGCGCCTGGAGCAAGTTGTGCCAGAACATCTTCAATAGTTATTTCAAATCCAGCTTCATTTAGCCGCCCAATTATGCGATTCATTCGAGTTAATCGATTATCACGAGTAGTGGATAGAACTTCTGCGAGAGCAGTATTTTCACGATCGAATAACATGCCAAGCATATGGACACTTGTGCCATCTGAAGTTTGGCAAGAAATTTCTGAACCTAACACTAGAGACATACCTGGTCGCAGATAACTAGTTGCTTCATCCCACCCGGCAACAGTGTCGTGATCCATCAGCCCTAAAACTGAAATTCCACGGGCATTTGCTTTATTTATAAGTTCGCCCGGAGTATCTGTGCCATCACTAGCAAGTGAATGAGTATGAAGATCAATCATTATCTGGCCGCACTTTCGCTCGTGAAACAAAGATACCGCAGCCTATTAATAGCCCAATAATTCCTGGAATTATTCCAGCGGCAGGAATTTGATCTAGCCAGATAAAAGCAATAATCGCACTTACTGGAACTTCAAAGAAGACAACCAGCGAAACGATAACTGGCGAAACCCGAGAGAGTGTCATATTGAACATTGTGTGACCCAGGAATTGAGCGCCAATTATCAGAGCCAATACCAACCACCATTGCCGCGCCTGAAAGTTAAAGAGCTCACTTCCGCTTGCAATCGCAATAACTAAACCGGTCACTGCGCAGGTCAGATAACAAACAGTCGTGTAAGTAGATGTTGTGAGTTTTTGCTGCGCTTTGGATCCAATCAAGACATATCCGGCTGATAGAGCAGCACCTAATATCGCAAGCAAATCTCCAACAAAATTGCGCAGGCTAATCTGAAGATCGATTCCGGTAATTAGCGCTACTGAGAAAAACGCAATAAGCATTCCGCTCCATGCACGAGAGGGAATTACTCCACCACGAACCTTAAAGAAAATTGCGGCAAAAATCGGTTGCAAGGCCGTGAGAGCAGTCCCAGTTGCAACACTTGTGTATCGCATGGCAAGGAAGAAACATATGAAGTGCATTGCAAGAAAAAAACCGGCAAGAGCTGACCAGGCAATGGCTCGCTGCTGATCCTTGGTTCGCCACTCTGCTCTTTTAAGTGCAAAGGGGAGCATCATTAACGCGCCACCGAGATTGCGCCAAAAAATTAGTGAGGGTACCGGCATGATGCTGGCTGCGATAACTGGACCAGAAGTTCCAATACCAACCACGCCGATAGATAGAAGTCCTAAGTCTTTGGCTCCAGGGATTGCAGTGTGGTCATGTTTGCTCATTAATTAATCATAAACCAGAGCATGCAACCAATTGCGAATCCAACAACTGTAATTATGATCGAATAAATCGTTTTCATCGTACGAGTAGCTACAAATTCACCCATTAGTTGCTTATCTCTAGAAATACCAAACATGTAAATCAATAATGGCAACAACAGAACTGCATTAATTACTTGTGTGATAATGAGAATTTTGATTAATGGTGCGCCAGGAATCAAAATCAAGAAAGCACTGACTCCGGTTATTAAGCCAAAGGTGAGATAAAAAAGTGGTGCTTCCCTAGGGCTGTCATCTAACGCTGCTGGTCTACCAGTTAAATCGCTTATTGAATATGCGGTTGATAGTGGAAGAATCGAAGCAGCAAGAAGCGCTGCGCCAATTAAGCCAATTGCAAATAGTTCTTTGGCCAGGGCCCCGGCCAGCGGCTCAAGAGCTATTGCGGCATCTGCGGCATCATTTATTTGGATCCCCTGCTTATGCAGAGTTGCAGCGCAAGTAACAACCACAAAGAAACCAATTACTCCAGTGAGTAGAGAGCCTGTCCAAACATCAACTCTTAGAAGTTTTAAATCATCTTTGGTTAATCTCTTATCAACGGCATATGACTGAATAAAAGCCAGCCCCCAAGGTGCAAGTGTTGTTCCGATTGTTGCAGTTGCAATAAAAATAGCTTCTTCGGTAAATGGAATTGTTGGGACTAGAGCGCCACGAGCTGCTGCCCCCCAATCAGGTCCTGACATAAAGCCAGCAATTATGTAGGCAATAAAACCAGCGGAGATAATAAAGAAAACTTTTTCAACCGTGGCGAATGAATTACGTAATACCAGAAATGAAACTGCAATCGCAGCCACTGGAACTGTTACATACTTGCTAAAACCAAATAGCTGCCCTGCGGCTGCAATGCCAGCAAACTCTGCAGTCATTGTTCCAACATTTGCAAGAATTAGCGCACCTGCACTTAGGGTTCCAGATCTTGCGCCATATTTCTGGCGAATCAAGCCAATCATTCCTTGGCGAGTAACAACACCAATTCTTGCTGCTAAATCATGTAAGACAATGAGTGCCAACATCGAAGCAACCAAAACCCAGAGCAGTTGATAACCATAATCAGCACCGAGAACTGAGTAAGTTGTAATACCTGCAGGATCATTGTCGGCAAGTCCAGCAATAAGCCCTGGGCCCATTACGGCCACAAATGCTGCTATTCGAATTTTCTTTGGTGACAGCGGTGTTCTGTTTGCCATTAAAGCGCACCACTTCCTTGAGAGAAACCTTGGGTATCTGATGTTGATGCCAACGCATCAACCAAATCATCAGCGAGAATTCGACCAACTGGCTTATTTTTCTCATCTACGACGATGATTGAAGAGCCTCGGTTATTTGCGAATTCATCAATTACTTCATCTAGCCTGGTATTTAAATTCACTGTGGTCGGATATGGCGGACCCATTAGGGATGACAATTTAGCGCTGGGTTTGGCAGCTATTAACTCGATAATCTGAATGTGATCAAGAAGTTTTCCGCGAGCATCTACTACAACAATGCCATCTGAAATATCTCTACCTCTGTGCTCCACTAATAGTGCAAGTGCAGATGCGACGGTGTCAGCTTCGTGGGTAATTAGCATATGTGAAGTCATGATTCCACCAGCAAGAGTTTCATCGAATTCAACCAGCTTGCGAAGTTGCTTTGCGACCGAAACATCCATCTCCATAAAAATACTTTCCCGGTGATCGTCATCTAAATCACGAAGAACTTCGGCACCTTCATCTGGCTCCATGCGTGAAATAAGTTCAGCAGATCTCTGTGCTGATAAACCACGCAATAATCCTTGTAACTCTTCATCTTCCATCTCTTCTAACGCATCTGCAGCGAGATCTGGATCGAGCATTTCGATTAAGGCATTTCGTTCACGGCCTGCTAAATCTTCAATCAAGTCTGCCAAATCTGCAGGACGAAGTTGCCCAAGAGCTGCTCGAGATTCAGTTGATCTAACAACTCCAGTTCCATGTGCCAGCGAAGCCACATTTGCCCAATCAATAACATGCTTTGGAATTGGTCCACGGCCAAGCGCACCTGGGAAAATTCTGCGAATGAATGCTTTGAATGAAATATCTACCCCGACAACACGAATTTCACGATCTAGCGGTGCCAAATAAAGATCGGAAGACCGAACTACCCGGAGCCCATTTACATCGACAATTTGATGGTCCAGAACATCAGCATCTAACAAGGATTCGCCCTCGCGTCTTGTGAATTCTGTCAGGTCTACTTTTGCTGAAGATAATTCAATTTCATTCTGAGCTAACTTTGAAATTCTGGCACCATCAATAAATGATTTGCTCTGACCAACTTTTACGATTAATCCTGATACTGGTGGATAAGAATCTTCACCATGTCTAACTACAACATCTACGAGGCGCCCGATTTCTCTTCCACCTTGATACTTAACGGGCTTACCAATTAAGCCAGCTAATGAGACCAAAGATTCACGGATACTTTTACGTTGCAAGACTAATTCGCTGCGGCCGACGAACCGTTTAGCCACTGTGTTGATGCTCTTTACTGGTGGCGTTCTCATAGCCCAATCTTAGGCGATGTTAAGAGAGGGAGAGCCTGACCCCAACCAGAGACTTCGGCCGAAGGGTAATTTTCTCGACTATCGCCGCGAAAGATTCACTTGCTGGACATGTTGGATCACTTATAACAATTGGATTTCCGATATCTCCACCCTCGCGCAGTGCGGGGGCAAATGGAATCTGCCCAATCAATGCAACATCAGCGCCAACTAATTCAGATAGTTGTTTTGCGGTTTCCAATCCGCCACCCGTACCAAATATCGCAATTGGTTCTCCGCATTTAGCACAAACCGAGTCCGACATATTTTCGATAACCCCAATAATGTGCTGTTTTAATTGGTGAGCAATTCGCCCGGCGCGCTCTGAAACTTCAGCAGCCGCAATTTGTGGTGTAGTAACAACAATAATTTCCGATGCTGGTAATAGCTGGCCTAATGAGATTGCAATGTCACCGGTGCCTGGTGGCAAATCCAAAAGGAGTAAATCAAGATCTCCCCAATAAGCATCGCTCAATAACTGTTCTAGAACCTTATGCAACATCGGCCCACGAAATGCAACTGCATCTGAACGCTCGGGCTTAAACATCTCCATTGAAACAACTTTTACACCATATGCCTCGACTGGAATAAAAGTTTGATCAATTGCTGTTGGTCGCTTGCCAACAATTCCCATTAGCCTTGGAATTGAATGTCCGTAAACATCGGCATCCAAAATTCCAACTTTCAAACCTTTCTGTGCTGCTGCAACTGCCAAATTTGCAGTTACTGATGATTTTCCGACGCCACCTTTACCTGAAGCAATCCCTATTACTCGGGTCAGCGAATCTGGTTGGGCAAATGGAATGAATTTTTCGCGGCCACCGTTTAACAATTTCTTAACATTGTTGCGTTGTTCTTCATTCATAACACCAAAGGTCAAGTCAAGAGATTTCACTTCAGTAATCGGTTCAAGCGAGACTGAAATATCTTTCTGCAACCTATCGCGCATTGGGCAACCAGAGATGGTAAGTAAAATTGTTATTGCTGCAACGCCATTGATAAATTCAACTGATTGCACCATTCCTAATTCTGGAAGTGGGCGATGTAATTCTGGATCAGAAACACCTTTTAGCGCTTCATGAATTCTTTCAACTATTGCACTTGTCATAGCAAATCGGGATCAATCTTCGCAGCTTTTTTTATCTCTGCTATTTCAGCTGCAGGTTCCGCCAAAGCTTCACTGACGTGCCTTGAAATAAACTTCTTCGGGTTTAAATCCGCGACGGTCAAGTCTTCGTATCCGGGCCCAAGATTCTCGCGTAAATCCTTAGTTGCTCCCTGCGCCAGATTGCGAACTTTGCGAATGAGGCCTGCTAAGTCGGAGGTTAATTTTGGAAGCCGATCTGGACCTACCAAAACTGCAGCCACCAAGGCGATTGCAATGAACTCCCCAGCACCGATTCCGAACATTTTCGAATCCTATATCTAATCTCAGTTAAATGTATTTATTTTGCAGCAATAAGCACAAGTGAGACTTCTCTGGTAACGCCGTCGCGTTTGAATTTAATTTTAATCTTGTCACCAACGTTAAATGAGCGAACTTTAATGATTGCCTCATCCGCAGTATTTACCGACTTGCCAGCAATTTCAATGATGACATCGCCGGGTTTAATTCCAGCACGCTCTGCTGGACCATTTGGAGTTACAGAGCCAGCCGCATCAGGAATCTTCGCACCGGTTCCGTTGTAGGTAATGTCAAGAGAGACGCCCATAATTGGATAAGTAGAACTTCCATTTTTAATTAATTGATCAGCAGTTTTTCGCGCTTGATTAATTGGGATAGCAAAACCCAATCCAATAGATCCACTCTGGCCGCCAAATGCTGATCCGGTTGTGGCGATAGCAGAGTTCACTCCAATAACTGCACCTGAAAGATCTACAAGTGGACCACCTGAGTTGCCGGGATTAATTGCGGCATCAGTCTGAATTGCATTTATAAATGAGCTCTCTCTGGTTCCGCTACCAGATGTAACTGGGCGATTTTTTGCACTAATGATTCCTGATGTAACAGTTCCGGTTAAGCCAAGTGGTGAGCCAATTGCAATTACACCATCGCCAACTTGAACCGCATCGCTATCACCGAGTTGTAATGCAGGCGCATCACTTACTTTAATTTTGATTACTGCTAAATCATATGCAACATCGCGGCCGACTAATTTGGCATCATAAGTCTTGCCGTTAGCTAATTGAACTCGCATCGAAGCACCAGCTGTTGCAACAAGTGAGATCACATGATTATTTGTAAGAATATGCCCGGTGTTGTCGAGAAAGAATCCTGACCCTGAACCACCACTATTGCCTCTGCTAACTTCGATCGATACCACCGATGGTGAAACCCGAGCCGCAATTCCGGCAATTGATCCTGGTTTACGTTCAATCGTGCTCTTGGTTGATACTAAATTTGTTCTTGTATCAAGTTCTGCTGAAGTGCGCCCGACAATGCTTCCAACAACGCCAGCAATTAAGGCCATTGCAATCGCAATTCCGAAACTTACGGTTCTGGTATTTCGCTTCTTAACGTCTTGCGCTGTGACAACTTTATAATCTGAAATCCACCATGGAGTAACTGGTCCATCAGGGTTGTTCGAGTTACCGGCCATAATCAAATCTTACGAGCGAGAAGTGCCCCGCCGCCAATTGGAATTAGTGATGAGCTCCATCTCGAATCTTCTTTGATGGCCTTAATGGAATCGCGGCGGGCGATGGTTTCAAAGTCGCGTTGAGTAGGGTCGGCAACCTTGCCACCATCAAGCGCGTTATCAATAATCAGCACACCACTTGGCTTCAGTAATCTATAACTCTCTTGCACTACATCAACCATATCTATTGGTGATCTCACAATCATTAAGTCGTAATTTGAATCCGCTAACTTTCCAACGACTTCGACAATATTTCCTGTGATTAATCTGAATCTTTGCGCAGAGATGCCGGCTTCTTCCAAAATCTCTTTCGCGCTGGCTGAATGTTCGCGCTCAGAATCGATCGAGGTAAATGTCGCATCTTTTGGCGCTCCATTAAAAATCCATAGACCGCTCACGCCAGAGCCAGTTCCAATTTCAACAATTGATTTTGCAGAGATTAATCCGGCAACAAAATTGATTAAACCACCAACACCAATTGTTGGATCGGGTGCTCCGATTTCAGCGCCATTCTTTCTCGCCTGTTGCATAAAGAAATCTTCATGCGGAAAGTTTTCAGCAAAGGCTGACATGTCACCACGGTTGGATAACGGCTTCTCAGTGGTCATAGAGAAGTCAACCACTCGATTAGCAATCTAACACCGAAGCCAGTGCCGCCTTTTGGATTTTCTCCAGAATCATTTTCAGAGCGAGCCGGACCAGCGATATCGAGGTGCACCCATTTTCGATTGCCCGCAAAATGCTCCAAGAAAAGTGCGGCTGTGATCGAGCCGCCGTTAAAATCTGGTTTTTCTGCGGTGTGATTGAAGTCTGCAATTTCACTTGCAAGTGCAGTTTTGTAATCATCAATTAATGGCATATGCCATACCCGCTCGCCAGAACCCTGTCCGGCATCGTATAAAGATTGGGCTAATGAAATATCGCGGGTATACATCGCTGCATACTGCCTGCCAAGTCCAAGAGTTGCTGCACCTGTGAGAGTTGCAATATCAATTAAATAATCTGGCTTTAGTTCTGCATCTGCATATGCCAGGCCATCTGCAAGAACTAACCGGCCTTCAGCATCTGTGTTAATTACTTCAACTGTGGTTCCACCATAATGAGTAATAACATCGGAAGGTCTCTGCGAAGTGCTAGATAAAGCATTTTCGGCGCACATCAAAATTCCAGTTACCCGAACCTTTGGAGCATTTGCACCCAATTTTGCAATTGCAATTACTGTGGCTAGAACTGCAGCTGCGCCAGACATGTCGCTCTTCATTCCAACCATATTTTCATAAGGTCGCTTAAGTGAAACCCCTCCGGTATCGAAGGTGATTCCTTTGCCTACCAAAACAACATGTGGCCAATTCTTTGAGCCCCGCGGTTCGTATGAAACTTGAACCAACCTTGGTCCGGGCTTAGGAGCAGAATTTCCAACTGCAAGTAAGCCACCGAATTTAGTTAATGCGGCTCCGCTTTTAACTTCAATTTTAAGTGCAGAATCTCTCGCTTTTGCGACAAGAGCCTTAGCTTGGTCGGCAATCCAGAGTGGATTCTTTATATTTGAAGGAGTGTGTATTAAATCGCGAGCAAGCCAGACACCTTCGGCAAGCAATCTGGCATCAGATATTTCATTTTCAAATTTTCCGACTAAAGTAAAACTGGCTGCCTTCAGAACTTTTGGAGGTGGGCTCTTCTGGCTCCAGGAATAACTTGCTAAAGCGATTGCAACGGAATGGTTGCGAGCGCTCTGCTTTGTTGTGACTAGCGCATTTAATATTGCCGATCCAGAGCTCTTAACTTTACGCGATAGCGAAGTTCCGGCCTTGCGTAAATCATCAGAACTATTATCACCAATCCCCACAAAATAGATCCGAGAGATTTTTGCTTCTGGCGCCGAAATTGGAACTTCAATTAATTCCCCAGCTTTACCTGTGGCATCTGGCCAATTTGAAAGTAAGTTTTCTAATTTAATATTGAAATATTTCTCAATAGCCTTAATTGCTTTTGGATTGCCTAACTCAAGGCCGTTATCTGATTTAGCAATTGGAACCGCGACAGCGTCATACTTTGAGAAATCGATATCTGAAATCAATAAGCAATCAATTTCCGGCAATAGTTTCACGACTTTTGCTTATCCCAATACCCGCAAGGACTTGTTACTTCTTAACGAGGGAGACCGCTGCCTGTAGTGCATTTCCAAGATTTGTGGCTTCTTCAACATTTAACTCGACGACTAAACGTCCGCCGCCTTCTAGAGGGATCCGCATAACAAAACTGCGAGCTTCCTTGGTAACTTCCATGGGTCCATCACCAGTTCGAGGTTTCATGGCTGCCATGTTTTGCTCCTTTTACATTTAGTTGCATTATTGATGATTTAGTGGTGCTTTACATCTTGGGGGTAACGCAGTGGGTAAGTATCTCGCAAAAGCGGTGGTGAAAGGAAATTGAAAAAACCTCGGGATTAGCCCTGATTTAACGCGGAGAGTAGACGAGATTTGCCGCTCGTGATAACGCTTTGAACCGCGCGTTCTGGGACTCCAAGCGCCTCGGCAATCTCCTCGGGCGACATGGATCGGATGTAATGCATCGTGAGAATAAAGCGCTCTTCTTCCGGCAAACTAGCTAGAAGTTCGGAGAGTGCGCCCATAACCCTAGGTTACCCGTCTAACTTAAGGTTTATAAGTAACTTACTTCCGGGTTATGGCTTGCAAGCACGAATTGCGCTTGGAATATCGCGGCACCAAGCAACTAATTCATTTGAAGTGGCACCGATCAATTCTTCTTGACTTAAATAATCCAGCGAAGTTTGCAGCATCTCATAAGTTCCAAAAGGGTCACATACAACAACGGGTTTTGAGTGGTATCCCAATTTACGACCAACCCAAATTTCAAAGAACTCTTCCAAGGTTCCGATTCCACCTGGCAGCATTATGAAGGCATCAGAGATCTCTTCAATCTTGGCTTTGCGAGTTCGCATATTTGAAACAGTGAACATTTCGGTAGCTTCTGGATCTGCAAATTCAATTGTTAAAAGTTTCTCCGGAATCACTCCGAAAGTTTTAGCACCACGTTCACGTGCGCCTCGGGCAGCTGCGCCCATCATCGAAACTTGACCGCCGCCCCACACCAAGTCAGCGCCACTGGTGGCGATAGCAACACCAACATCGAAGGCCAGATCAAGATACTTCTGGTCAATACTTGTCGATGCTGAGCAATAAACGGCTATTCGCATAATAAATGAAGTCTAGTATCAGATTGGTTTTGGTAGCGTTATCTCATGAGAAGCGCCTTTGGATTTGGAATCGCCAGCACCACAAATTCTGGTGAAGTTTTAGATGTCTGGTTTGATTCACTTGGAATCGGCAAGCTTGCGGAAAATAACGACCCTGACCTTTCGCAATTTACCGGAGACGATCCAATCCGAGAGGTAACTAAATCAAAGGTTAGTATCGAAATTGATTTAGATGCCCCTCCGAAAAGCGTTGCCGATGCCTATCTAAGGCTTCATCTACTTTCGCATCGAATTGTTAAACCGCATGGCCAATCACTAGATGGAATATTTGGCATTTTAAATAATGTGGTCTGGACATCTGCTGGACCATGTTCGGTTTCAACCTTTAGCTCGGTTGGGCCAAAGTTGCGAGCTAAGCATGGAACCCTCACAGTTTTTTCAGTAGATAAGTTCCCAAGAATGGTTGATTACGTAGTTCCAGAAGGTGTTCGCATTGCTGATGCGGATCGAGTTCGACTTGGTGCCTATCTTTCAAGTGGCACAACTGTCATGCATGAAGGCTTTGTTAATTTCAACGCAGGGACGCTCGGTAAATCTATGGTTGAAGGCCGCATCAGTGCTGGCGTTGTTGTTGGAGATGGAAGTGATATTGGCGGCGGTGCTTCGATCATGGGAACTTTAAGCGGTGGCGGTAAGCAAGTAATTTCGATTGGCGAACGCTGTTTATTGGGGGCAAATGCTGGTTTGGGAATCTCACTTGGAAACGATTGTGTTGTCGAATCTGGAACTTACATAACTGCAGGTTCAAAAATATCGCTTCCAGATAACAGTGTTGTTAAAGCTAGTGAACTTTCTGGCGCAAATAACCTGTTATTCCGACGCAACTCAAAGAGCGGCGCACTCGAGGCGCTACCTAAGACTGGCAGTTGGGGCGGATTGAATTCAGTCCTTCACGCAAATTAATTTTTCTAATTTTGGGTAGCTAATTCAAACCAAGAAGACGGTAACTTAACCGCTGATTTAAATGTTCCTACGGGCAAGGTTTTTGTGGTTCCATCACTAGAAATTGCAGTTACATTTAAAACGCTATTTGTTGCAGTTCTCTCTCCTAGCTTTATCTCTATAACATCAATTAAACCAAAGGCTTTCGCCATAACTCTCTGCGAAACCTTCTTCTTCCAGAGTGCAAAATTCTTATTCACTGCAGGATCAATACTCCATGGATCAGGAACACTTACTAGATGTGGAATATCTGTTCCCCAAACATCAACTGGGCGTTGGGTCATTCCGCCCGAAGAAGAAGAGAAGAAAACGCTTACTGGAAGCTGGTTAATAGTTATAGCTAAACCATGACTCTCATCTACAAGAGTCGAATCAACTGCCGCTTTCCAGAACTGACCATATCTAGGTTCGCCCTCTTTGGAATAGCCGACAAAGGCTTGGTCATACATTGAATTGTAAACATGACAGTCGCAAGCTCTTTTAATTGAATTCATTCGCATTAATGCATAAGTACGAGATGCAATTGCCTGACTCTGCAGCGCTGCTTCTGGCCACGAAGATGGGACTTCAGCAATTCCATAAAGGTATTGATCGCGCAATCTCAATAAATTAGTTGCTTCGATTCGAAATCCGATTCCAGGTGCATTCACCGCCTTTAAGCGGAGATAACCGTGACTGACTTGGAATTTAGTTTTTCCATAATTTACTAAAACAACTGATTGCGGATTGTTCCATCTGATGGTCCAAGTTCTACCAATTCCGCCAGGGCCGATAATTGATTTGCCACTTACTGCAAAACTTAGCGGTGAATTTTGAGGAACCGAGGTAGCAACTGCGGTATCAATTGCAACCGTTGCAGAATCAGATGGTGGGACAACAATTGAGAGTGCTGTGACTCTATGTGCAATATTCACACTGATTGTTGCAGTATCTACGACTGGCGTTACCTCGGCTTGTGGAAAATAGTATTTAAGAATTTCTACTGCTGATTTTCCTTCAAGGGCCTGGCCCTTTGCGCCATATTGGCTAAGTCCTACGCCATGACCAAATCCAGAACCAGTAAAGGTAAAAGACTTTGGGACAACTGCATAAGCACTGCTGATTGTAGTTAGAGAGAATAAGACAATTAGCGCTAGATACCGTTTCATTATTCTTGAGCTTCTTCTGCCATCAAACCTCTTGGTGATGACAAATAGCCAGCTCCCCAAACCATATGCATAGTTACCAAAACTGTTGGCAGAATAATTTTCTCTGCGATGCTCTTACCTAAAAATAATGAGCCAATAAGAATTAGTCCTAGATAAGTTGCTACTGGAAGAAAAAATATTGGTGAGAGAATAATGCCTAAGATTATGGATAGCGCATTAACAGCTAAGGCAGTCGGCGGCGCCAGATAACGCAAATTAACGCTTCCCTTATGGCTACGTGAGACCGCGCGGCGCCAAGTGCCATATTGGAAATATTGTTTAGCAAGTGCCTTAATTGTGGATCGTGGTCGATAAGTAACAACCAAGGATGGATCAAACCAGATGACACCGCCATTCTTACGTAATCTAAAATTTAACTCCCAATCTTGCGCCCTAGTAAATCTCTCGTCATAACCACCAGCTTCAAGTAGTGCAGATTTTTTAAAGGTTCCGAGATAAACCGTATCGGCGGGACCGGCGCTGCCTCCGGTATGAAATCTTGAAGAACCAACACCCAGTGGCGAGCGCATCGCGGTTGCAACTGCTTTCTCGAACTTTGATTTACCAACAGCTGCCATGATGCCGCCAACATTTACGGCGCCAGTTTTATTCAACAACTCTGTTGCATCACGAAGATATGTTGGAGATATCTCAGCATGTCCATCGATGCGCGAAATAATCGAATACTTTGAACTAGCGATTGCTGCATTCAGACCATTTGCCGTGCGCCCAGTCGGGTTATCTACTAAAACAACTCGCGAATCACCTGCGGCTAATTCCTTTGCAATTTCAGTTGTGCGATCAGTGGAAGGTCCAAGGGCCAGGATGACTTCAAAGGGGGCGCTGAAATTCTGGGCCAAAATTGCTGAAACACTTTCCCGCAGGTCTCGCTCCTCATTGAGAATGGGCAGAACTACCGATACGCCCATCAAACCGTCAGAAACCTGATTCATATCTCCAAGGTTAGTGTTACCTCGCACTAGTATCGGGCAAATGAAGCTTAAAGTTTCCGTAATTGGCACTGGATATTTGGGTGCCACCCATGCGGCCTGTATGTCATCGCTGGGATTCGAAGTAATTGGCGTCGATGTAGATGCTGCCAAAATTGAACTTTTAACTGCTGGCAAAGTTCCATTTTATGAGCCAGA
>CAMCPZ010000009.1 GCA_945876865.1 Bifidobacterium breve
TTCATTAATTCATATGCCCAGGCTTGCAATCTCGAAGTTTCTAAATCATTGCCGCACCACGTTGCAGTGATAGCACTTGCCAGAGTCGAAGGTGTTTCACCGGTTAACTATCTAGATGAAGGCGGAAAGGCTAGAGTTCAAAGCGTGACCAAAGCCGCGCTAGCTAATCCTGATATAACTTTCGAAGGATTATTCGCATGAGCATTAAAGATTTAATCGGCTATCAAGTTCTAGATTCCAGAGGACGACCAACTGTTGCGGTAACTCTGACCATGTCAGATGGTTCAGTCCATACTGCTCGAGTTCCATCTGGTGCATCGACCGGTGCCCATGAAGCGAAAGAGCTTCGCGATACCGATAGCAAACTAGCCGAGAAGTTTTATGGCGGAAAATCTGTCTACCAAGCCGTTGAAAACATAAATACAAAGATCGCACCACGACTTAAGGGCCATCGCCCAATCCCACTTGCAACCGATGGCATCTTGGTCGAACTCGATCACACACCAGATCACCACATCTTGGGCGCAAATGCACTGCTTGCAGTTTCACTTGCCGTTGCAAAAGCAGCTGCGCATACTGCAGAACTTTCACTCGCAAGATTCTTTCAACCTGAAGGCAAGTTACTTATCCCAATGCCAATGGTGAATATTCTTTCTGGTGGCGCACATGCAAATCGCACAATGGATATTCAAGATGTATTAGTTCTTCCAAATGGCGCAACTTCATTTGCTGAAGCGTTGTCCTGGATTGTTGCAATTCGCGAACTTGCTGCAAGCAAAGGTGCAAAGTCTGGCGCAATCACTCATCTAATTGCGGATGAAGGTGGCCTCGGTATTGCATTCCCAACAATTGATCACGCGCTGGAATTCGTTACCGAATGCATCAATGGTGTTGGACTTTCACCCGAGAAAGATGTCAGCCTGGCTATCGATGTTGCATCTACTCAATTCTTCGATGGCACAAATTACAATTTAACGGCCCTAAACAAAAAGTTCTCATCTGGCGAATTCATCGCATTAATATCTAAGTTAGTTTCAGATCACCCAGTTCTTTCCATCGAAGATCCCTTCGCCGAAGATGATTGGCAATCTTGGACCCAGTTTATGTCTATGGCGCCATCTAAATTGCAGGTTCTTGGCGATGATTTATTCACAACAAATCTTGCTCGTCTGCAGCGCGGTATCGATCAGAAAAGTGCGAATGCAATTCTTATCAAGGCTAACCAGAATGGCTTAGTTACATCAACACAAAAGGTTTTAAACACCGCTCAAGCAAATAACTTCAAGACCGTTGTATCGGCTCGCAGTGGTGAGACTGAAGATTCATGGCTGGCAGATCTTGCAACCGGCTGGCGAGCTTCTCAAATTAAAGTTGGTTCAACACATGGCGCAGATCGCACTGCAAAGTGGAATCGCTTACTTGAACTTGAAGCTACCGAGAACTGCGAATTCGCTAAACCTTTTTAATGTGAGTGGCGGCCAACATCGCTTCCGGATGAACCGTTCAAGAAATCTAGATCAGCGCCAAGGTGTGCTTGTTGCACAGTCTCGTAATAAAGCTTTGACCAACCGCGGGTGTGCTTAGGTTTTGGTGCAACCCAGGCAGCTCTGCGCTTTGCCATCTCTTCTTCAGATACAAGTAAGTTGATTGAACGATTTGGAACATTGAGTTCAATCATGTCGCCACTCTTAACAAGTGCGAGTGGTCCACCAACTGCTGCTTCTGGTGAAGTGTGAAGTAGAACTGTTCCGTATGCAGTTCCTGACATACGTGCATCAGAGATGCGAACCATGTCAGTAATTCCCTGTTCTAGAAGTTTTCTTGGAATTGGCATGTTGCCAACTTCTGGGAATCCAGGGAAACCGCGAGGACCTGCATGCTTTAAGACAAGAACAGTGTCTTTTGTAACGGAAAGATTCATATCTTCAGATGCAATTAAATAATCTTCAATTTCTTCAAAAACAAGCGCTTCGCCGGTATGAACCATAAGTTCTGGGGTTGCTGCTGAAACTTTTAGAACGCAACCATCTGGTGCAAGTGAGCCCTTTAGAACAACGATTCCTGAACCAGCCTTCTGGAAAGGCTTTGAAGCTGGAGTAATTACATCAGAGTTCCAAGATTCGGCAGTTGCAATGTTCTCTTTTACTGATTTTCCAGAAACGGTTATGTGCTCGGTATGCAACATTCCCTCGATTTCCTTCATTACCGCAGGAAGCCCGCCGGCATCAAAGAATTCTTCCATCAAATATTTACCAGATGGCATTAGATTTACAAGAACTGGAACTTCGCGAGCAAGTGTGTCGAAATCATCTAGATCTAGCTTTACGCCGATGCGACCAGCAATTGCAAGCAAGTGAACAACAGCATTTGTTGAGCCACCGATTGCAGCATTTACTTTGATTGCATTTTCAAAAGCTTCACGGGTCAATACCTTTGAAAGAACTTGATCGTCATAAACCATCTGCACAATTCGGCGACCGGCTTCTTGTGAAGTTGAGAAGCGACGAGCATCTACTGCAGGAATTGCTGCGCTACCTGGAAGTTGAACTCCAAGTGCTTCAGTAACACATGCCATTGTTGATGCGGTTCCCATGGTCATACAGGAACCATTTGAACGAGCAGAGCAAGATTCCATTGCAAAGAACTCTTCGATACTTAATTTACCTGCACGAATTTGTTCTGAATATTTCCAAACTGCTGTTCCAGAACCGAGAGTTTCACCTTTGTAGCGACCATTTAACATCGGTCCACCAGTGATCATTAAGGTTGGAAGATCCACAGATGCTGCGCCCATCAACATTCCTGGTGGGGTCTTATCGCAGCCAGCCAGAAGAACAACACCATCGAGTGGATTAGCTCGGATTAATTCTTCAGTCTCCATTGCAAGCAAGTTGCGCCATAGCATTGTTGTTGGTCGCATAACTGGTTCGCCAAGTGACATAGTTGGGAATTCAAGTGGAAAGCCACCGGCCTCCCAGACTCCACGCTTTACCGCTTCAGCAACGCGATCGAGGTGAGCGTTGCAAGGATTTAACTCAGACCAGGTTGTTGCAATTCCGATAACTGGCTTGTCAGAGAAAACTTCTGACCCAAATCCCATATTTCGAAATCGCTCGCGATAGATATAACCGTGCTTGCCTTCGGCCTTGAACCAATTTTCGCTCCGTCTCTTGTATACCTCTTCGCTCATGCGAGGAATCTACTCCTCGGACAACTTCTGCGTCTACTAGGACAACTGGGACAAGTGGGACAAGTGGGACAAGTAGTTTCATCTCATATTTTGGCCATTTTGCAATATTTAATTAAGGCACTAAATTTCAATTACTCAAACGCCTCAAGACATCTAAATAAATAAGGGGAAGAAATGCGCATCGCACGCCTTGGTGAATTCAATAAAGAGAAGCCAGCTGTTGTTCTTAACGACACCGAAGCAGTTTTTGTTGATGATGTAATTGCAGATTGGAATCGAGTAGAACTCGAGAATGGTGCGCTAGAGAAAGTTACAAAGCTTGATCTCTCAGCCCGTCCTAAGGTTAAGATTTCGGATTACCGTTTAGGTTCTCCGGTTGCGCGTCCAACCAAAGCGATTTGTATCGGTCTGAACTACAAGCAACATGCAATTGAAACCGGTGCGACCCCACCAGTTGAACCAATTATTTTTATGAAGGCCCCGGACACTGTCATCGGTGGCAACGACGATGTAATCATCCCGCCAAACTCGGTTAAGACAGATTACGAAGTAGAAATTTGCGTTGTCATCAAGAAGCGCGCCTTATATTTGAAGTCACCGGAAGAAGCTGCTGATTACATTCTTGGTTACACAGTTTCGCAGGATGTTTCAGAGCGTTATTGGCAGGTAGAACGTTCTGGTCAATGGGTAAAGGGAAAGTCATTCCCAACATTCAATCCAGTTGGTCCATGGATTGTTACGACAGATGAAATGAAGGATCCGCAGAATCTTCGCCTCTGGTGCACAGTTGATGGCGAGAGCCGTCAAGATTCAAACACCAGCGACATGATCTTCGATATTAATTACTGCGTCTGGTATTTGTCACAAGTTATGGAACTTCATGCTGGCGACATCATTAACTCTGGAACACCACAAGGTGTTGGAATGGGCTTTAAGCCAGAGAAATACCTAAAGGGTGGCGAAGTAGTTAAGACTGGAATTGATGGAATTGGTTCAATTACGAACCACTTCAAAAATTACAAGGCCTAATAAGCAACTCCGGAAGCAACCATCACGTTGCCCCATGCCAAGTAATCGCCGGTGCGAATCACGCCGACTGCGCCATAGGCAAGCTTCTTAAATTCAGCATGTGGCAGTGGAATGCATTCAGCTTTTGTCATGATTGCTGATAATTCTTTTGCGCGGCCATCAGCGCTTGGCTGAATTTCACTTGCAAACCAGAATTGTTCGATTGGAAGTTCAAGGGTCAGCATCTTTAAAACATCAGTAACTTTCGGCAGATTTGGCCCCATTGAAAGATCAATGCAGGGAACGCCAGCTGGGATTGGGAAGCCAGCATCTGAAACAACGATGCGATCAAAGTGACCAGTGCGGGCAACCATTGCAGAGATATCGCGATTAATTATTCCGGTGTATTTCATTTCTGCTCCTCAGTTATTTTGCGTTTTGTATTAGCTATTTGATTGAATAAAACTTTGAACTTCTTCTGGCGTTGGTGATGCCATCGCCGCACCCTTCCGAGTGACTTTCAGGGTTGCAGCATAAACGCCAAACTTGGTTGCGGTAAAGATGTCATCTCCGGCAGCAAGTCTGGTTGCAAGATTTGCGCACATCGTGTCGCCGGCACCAACGGTGTCGATAGCCGTAACTTTTGGCGCCGAGATTGTCTCTGATCTTTCACCATCAGTTACGTAAGCACCCTTTGGTCCAAGTGTTATTACAACCTTCTTGCAGCCCAGCGATTTAGAAAGGGAGTCCGCCTGCTTGGCTAAATCGCCTTCGATTCCAGTTAATTCTGCTGCTTCGCCTTCATTCGGAACAACAACATCTACTAGACCTTCCCAGCCCACAAGTGGTGCAACTGGTGCAGGTGTTAAAACAACTGTGACGCCATTATCTTTTGCCAACTTTGCAGCTGCTAAATTTCCAGAAGTTGGAAGTTCTAATTGCAGCAGTAAAATATCGGATTCAATAATCGTCTTTGAATGGCGCGAAATATATTGCGCATTGCCCAGATCATTTGATTGCGGGATGATGATGATTGAATTATCGCCATCTGTAGTTTGGACCGAGATATGTCCAACCCCAGTGCCAAGATCTGCGCTTCGTTCGATATCGCTCGAATTAACACCTTCGGCAACAAAAGCCTTCATGAAATCATCACCAAAACCATCGGTGCCGAGATTGCCGAGCATTGCGCTCTGTGCACCAGCACGCCCAGCAGCAATTGCTTGATTAAATCCCTTGCCACCAAGTGCGATTGAAAAACTCTCGCCGCGAAGCGTCTCGCCACTCTTTGGTCGTCTTGGTGTGTAAGCCACCAAATCCATCATAAAACTTCCGAGCGTTGTGACTTTCGGTCTCACTTATTTGTTGCCTTACCAAGCGCTCCACCGGGATGACGTTTCCCGAAATCTTCTGAGCTAAATCCGCGATGCGCCATCAGTGCTGATGCAAGTGCATCTCCCACGGCGATAGTAAGTGTTGTCGAAGTTGTTGGTGCCAGATTTAGTGGATCTGCTTCCTTATCGAAAGCGATGTTGATTACGGCATTTGCGCTCTTTGCAAGCGTTGAATTGGCGTTCTTGGTTATTGCAATAACTCTATTTCCCCAACCCTTTGCCATTGCAGCAAATGCATTTACTTCAGAGGTTTCACCAGAGTTTGAAATTGCTATCAGAATATCGCCAGGAGTCAAAGCGCCAGAATCACCATGAAGTGCATCTGCGCTATGTAAGAAGAATGATGGAGTTCCGGTGCTCGAGAGTGTTGCTGCAATCTTCGCACCAACAAGTCCAGACTTTCCAAGACCGGTGACAACTACATGGCCCTTTGTTTCATAAATTGATTCAATAATTATTTCAAGGGCAGGTTTTAGATTTGCTTCAAGTGATTGCGCAAAGTTGGTTAGCGCAGAAATCTCGGTGTTGATCGCGCTTGTTGCCGCAGCGATTGCTTTAGTTAAATCAGCCATTGATCACCCTATTAATTCCTAGTGGATTCGATTCTTGCAGAGCTGGGGGCAGTAAATCATCATTGAAGTTCTGGTAAGCAACTGGGCGCGTGAATCGATAAATTGAATCTAGCCCGACAGATGTTGTGTGGCTTGATGAAGATGGGAATTGTCCACCATGTTGCATTGCTGCAGTAACTGCAACTGCGGTTGGGAAGCCATTCATGATTACCCGACCAGCAATCTGACTTAAAGCACCAACTAGTTTTGCTACATCTTCACCGGCAGTGACATGAAGGCTTGCAGTTAGCTGGCCCTCAAGCTTGCCGGCTACATCTAAGAACTTAGCGAAATCTGCACGAATGATTACGGTTGTAGGGCCAAAGTGCTCTTCTAGCAACTCTTTATTCTTGAAGGCATCTGCCCAGTCCACAATGAAGACTGTAGGTGTCACACCAAATCCACCTTCATTAGCTTTGCCCGCAAACGTTTTTAGTGAGGAATTCTTTGCAAGCTCAGCAATTGCCGATGTGAATCGATCTGCAATTCCCTTATTTAAAAGCGGAGCAACCGCAATGGTTGCCAAATAGCTCTCTATTTCTGCAATAAATGCATCGCCTTCGGTGCCAGTTGGAACAATTAAAATTCCTGGCTTTGTGCAGAACTGACCCGAACCTAAAGTTGCTGAATCAATCGCAGCCTTTGCTAAATCAACTGCCTTTTCGGCCAGCACCTTTGGTGAGAAAAATACTGGGTTCAAACTTCCCATCTCGGCATAAACTGGAATCGGAACTTCGCGCTTTGCGCAAATGTCCATGAGAATCTTTCCAACTTTTCCAGAACCGGTAAAACCGATTGCCGTGATATCTGGGTGGTTTGCAATCCAATGAGTTATCTCTGGGTTTGTGCCTTCAGCTAATGCGAAGATGTCTGGTGAAAGTCCGACCTTCTTTAAACCTGCAACTACTGCTGCATGCATTGCACGGCAAGTATTTGGGTGTGATGGATGTGCTTTAACAACAACTGGGCAACCTGCTGCCAACGCTGATGCGCTGTCGCCACCAATAACTGAGAATGCAAATGGGAAATTACTTGCGGCAAATATTCCAGCAACGCCTAAAGCCTGATTTGCTTTACGAATATCTGGACGTGGAGCAGGAATCCAATTTGCATCTGGGCGATCAATAATCGCTTGATAATGTGCACCAGATTCAACTAACTTTGCAAATTGTTCTAGTTGAAAGACAGTTCTCGAAAGTTCACCAGTCAAACGACCATTTGGCAGAGCGGTTTCCTTCATTGTAATTTCGATTAACTTTTCACGAGCGGCTTCAATTGCTTCGCCAATTGCCCGAAGCGCAGCGGCTCGTTCTTTAGGAGTTGTAGCAGCAAAAGCAGCTTTAGTAGCAACCGCTTTCGAAATTAAACCTGACACATCTGATGCCGACATCTCGATAATCTGATCACCGAATGCTGAACCGGTGGTGGGATCAATGGCCTGGAATGTCGCTGCAGTCATTGGTAAAGAGTAATGCCTCTCTAGAATCTGCGGCGCGCAGTTGTAAATCGAGGCCGGTCAGTTAAGTCTCGATGCAGCGCAACGCTTTCGAAATCTTCGGCTAATGCAGTCGCAATTAGTGGGCCTTGTAATTCATTATGTTCGATGGCAAATAGCCCTCCCGGTTTCAACAGCCTGGTTGCTGCTGCAATAAAAGCGATTGGCGCCGCCATTCCATTTGCTGGTCCCCCAAATAAAGCTTGGGTTGGTTCAAAATTTAACTCTTGGGGAATCTGTGCGCCATCTGGAAGATATGGCGGATTTGCAACAACGACATCGCACTTAATCCCTTCAAGCGCTGTAGCGACATCGTCGCTAACTACTCGAACATTTACATCATGCTTTGCAATATTTTTCTGCAACCAAACTATCGCTTCTTCGGATTTTTCTACCGCAATAACATGAACCACTTTCTTGCCAGCAGTTTCAGATGCTATTGATATTGCAATTGCCCCAGTGCCAGAACCAAGATCGACCAAACTAACTGGATCTGCAAAGGTATTTAACTGATGCAGAACTTCATCGACCAAGCTTTCGGTTTCTGGTCTTGGAATCAATACACCGGGTCCAACTTCGTATTCCAAATATCTAAATGGTGCGGTGCCAACAATGTATTGAGTTGGTTTACCGGTGAGGCGCTCGGCAATTGCTTGATTGTAAAGTTCAATAGTTTCGGCAGTTTGCTCAGAACTTAACTCGATTACCCGCCCATGAAGTTCCATGCGATTAATACCAAGTGCATGTGCAAGGAGAAGTTCGGCCTCGACCGGTGCAATATTTTTTGTTGCAAGTTGGTCTTTACCCAACTTCAATAAATCTTTAACGCTCACCTGATGCCAATTTCGCAACCTTATCTGCTTCAAGCAGTGCTTCAATAACCGAATCTAAATCGCCATTCAATACTGCATCTAAGTTATTTGATTTGAAATTAACTCGGTGATCGCTCAAGCGATTTTCTGGAAAGTTGTAAGTGCGAATTCGCTCTGATCTATCAACGGTTCGGACTTGAGATTTACGTTCAGCCATTGCCTGGGCATCTGCTTGTTCTTGGGCATGTGCCAACAATCTGGCACGCAAGATTCGCATTGCAGATTCTTTATTCTGTAGCTGGGATTTTTCATTCTGACACGAAACAACAACACCGGTTGGAATATGAGTAATTCGAACCGCAGAATCTGTTGTATTAACTGATTGACCACCAGGGCCGGATGAGCGATAAACATCGATACGTAAATCTTGTTGGCGAATTTCGATATCAACTTCATCAGCTTCAGCCAAAATCAGAACACCTGCAGCAGATGTGTGAATGCGACCTTGAGATTCAGTTTCTGGAACTCGCTGAACTCGGTGCACGCCACCTTCGAACTTTAACTTTGCATAGGGCGACTTACCTGGCTCTGCAATTCCCTTTGATTTAACTGCCATGGAAATCTCTTTATAGCCGCCCATTTCAGAATCGGCATAATCAATAATTTCGGTCTTCCAACCTTGGCGCTCGGCAAATCTCTGATACATACGTAGTAAATCTCCAGCAAAGAGCGCTGACTCATCGCCACCAGCCCCAGCTTTGATTTCAAGAATTACATCACGATCATCATTAGGATCACGCGGCAATAACAATTCTTCAAGTGCGGTTTCAGTCTCTTGTAACTTTGCTTCTAGCGCAGGAATCTCTGCCGCGAAATCGGCATCATCTGCCGCCATCTCTTTACCTGCTGCTAAATCTTCAGTCGCAGATTTCCAAGCACGATAGCCCGCAATGATTGGTCCAAGTGCGGCATAACGTTTTCCGAGTTGTCGCGCTTTTCCTTGATCTGCGTGTATTGATGGATCGGCCATCTCTTTTTCTAAGACATCGTATTCAGCCAAAAGGGCATGGACGGATGCAAAGCGGTCAGGTGTTGTATCTGCTGCCATTTGCACTTCCTCCAGTTCTTTCAATTAATTTTATTGCGGTTCGCGTTCTAAGAAATAAAAAAGACCGCACGTATTCACATTTAGTGAACACATTGCGGTCTCTTAAGAAAGCTAGTTAGTTGTTGATGCTCCGAAACGCTTTTCGAACTTGGCTACGCGGCCACCAGTATCGAGAATACGTTGCTTGCCGGTGTAGAAGGGATGGCAAACTGAACAAACTTCAACGTAGATTGAACCTGACTCTTTTGTGCTGCGGGTTGTGAATACTTCACCGCAACCACAAGTAACTGTGGTCTCTACGTAATTTGGATGAATCTCGTTCTTCATTTCTAATCTCCTAGGTTTGACTGGATCGGTGTTGAACCGTGAACCAGTGCGAGGTTGAAGGATAGCCCGATTGGGCCAATATTATGAAATTTAGGTTCAGCTGCCGTTCGCTGAAGTGCCGCCTTCAGAAGTTGTGGTCTTCTGGATTTGCATCAAGAACTCCACATTCGACTTAGTGCCCTTCATCTTCTCAAGAAGCAGTTCGAGCGCTTGTTGCGGTTCGAGGGCATGAAGCACTCGACGCAGACGCCAGACAATATTTAGCTCTTCAGTTCCCATCAGAATTTCTTCTTTACGAGTTCCGGATGCAACAACATCAACCGCTGGGAAGATGCGCTTATCTGCAAATTTACGGTTCAAGATGAGTTCCATGTTTCCGGTTCCCTTGAACTCTTCGAAGATAACTTCATCCATCTTTGAGCCAGTATCAACAAGTGCAGTAGCAAGAATTGTTAGCGAGCCGCCATTTTCAACGTTACGCGCGGCACCGAAGAATTTCTTAGGTGGATATAGCGCTGCAGAATCAACACCACCGGACAGGATACGTCCAGATGCTGGTGCTGCAATGTTGTAAGCACGACCAAGTCGAGTAATTGAATCTAGAAGAACCACAACATCATGGCCAAGTTCTACCAGACGCTTTGCGCGTTCGATAGCAAGTTCGGCGACTGAAGTGTGGTCATCGGCAGGACGATCGAAAGTTGAAGCAATAACTTCACCCTTGATTGAACGTTGCATATCAGTAACTTCTTCTGGGCGTTCATCAACTAGAACAACCATCAAGTGACACTCTGGATTGTTAGTTGTAATTGCATTTGCAATTGATTGCAGAACCATGGTCTTACCAGCTTTTGGTGGTGAAACAATAAGTCCGCGTTGACCCTTACCAATTGGTGAAATCAAATCGATTACGCGAGTTGTTAAAATGTTTGGTTCGGTCTCTAAGCGCAGACGTTCCTGCGGATAAAGTGGAACTAGCTTTGCGAATTCAATTCGCGCTTTTGAGCTCTCTGGGTCGGCGCCGTTAACAGTTTCAACTCGAACGAGTGCGTTGAACTTCTCTTTGCGCTCACCTTCGTGTGGTTGGCGAACTGAACCAGTAATTACATCGCCCTTGCGCAGGCCGTAGCGACGAACTTGTTGCAATGAAACATAAACATCATTTGGGCTAGCTAAATAACCGCCAGTGCGGATAAATGCATAATTTTCTAGGATGTCTAGTAAGCCACCAACTGGTAGCAAAACATCATCTTCAGAAATAACGATTTCGCGCTCTTCGCGATTTCCACGATCTCGGAATCGGTTGTTGCGATCTCCACGATCTCCGCGGTCACGACGATTGTTGTGACGATCATTTCGATCGTTACGGCTACTTCCGCCGCCGGTCCATTCCTTCTTATTTACATCGGCATCAGAAGCATCATTTGGATTTGAGCCCTGGTTTTCACCATCATCAGAATCGTTCTGATTGTTGTTACCACTGGAATTATTGGAATTATTGTTGGAATTCTTATTTCCACCTTTGCGGCGGGCATCGCGTTCTGCGCGACGAGCTTCGCGCTCAGCCTTTGCAGCTTCACGGTTTGCGGCTTGCAGATCACCAATTGCCTGGACTAGATCCGGCTTCTTCATTGATGTGGCATCTTCGATACCAAGTTGGCCTGCAACTTTCTTTAGCTCAGGAAGGAGCATTGCTGAAAGTTCGCCAGATTCTTTTGCACTAGCTTTTGTAGTTGCCATATATTTTTTACTTTTTTCTTCTCTGTGATTGCGCTAAAGGAAAGAGTTTTAATTTAGCGAATTTTTCGGATTATCTAGATTTACTTACCGACGATTTCTCGGCTACCAGATGAGGCAAAACTTAGCACACAAAGTTAGGTCTATTCAACTCCGTGGGTTGAGATTGCTAGTTTTTGAGCAGCAAAAGCGCCGGCTCCAACCTTTATTACGGCCTCGACTTCGAGGTCATCTAGTGTGTGGAGAACCAACACTGATGGGCCAGCACCAGAGATCATTGCAGGAACTCCTGCGGCGCGAAGCTTTGTAACAAGTGCCATTGATTTAGGCATCGCTTCAGCTCGGTAATTTTGGTGAAGTAGGTCTTCAGTAGCTTCCAAAAGTAAATCTGGGCGCGATTGAATCGCATGCACAAGTAGCGCTGCTCTAGATGCATTAAGAACTGCATCCTGATGTGGAATAGTTTCAGGCAGTAATTTGCGCGCTTTAGAAGTTGCAAGGTGTGCTTCGGGAACAAAGATCAAAGCTTTTATCTTTGGATCAACTTTAATCGCGACACCATGACCGGAATTCTCTGAAGTCCTATCAACCCAGGCAATTGTTGCACCGCCAAGAACTGCAGCTGCGATGTTATCTGGGTGTCCTTCAAGTTCGGTTCCCAGTGAAATCATCTCTTCATCAGTTAAAAGTTGTTCGCCACCAAGAACCAAAGATCTGGCAAGTGCTAATCCGCCAACAATTGCGGCAGCTGAAGAACCAAGACCGCGACCATGTGGAATTACATTTAATTGTCGAAGCGCAATTCCCTTTGGCTTCTGGCCCATATGTTCAAAGCCATGGAGCATTGCTTTGATAACTAAGTTGTTCTTATCGGTTTTAATATCTGCACTGCCCTCACCAGTTACATCAACATCGAAGGTTGCATCATCTAAAACCTGTGCGGCATAACGATCGCGCAATTCGAGAGCTAAACCTAAGCTGTCAAAACCTGGCCCCAAGTTTGCACTTGTAGCAGGAACACTCACTTGTGCCATTGTTGCTTTGAAAGTTAGGCGGTTCTTTGCACTAGACATTAGGCAAGTCCAATCGCTTCAGCGGCGCGTTTCACATCAACTGGAATAACAGTTGGTGCTTCGGCGTGATCTAAAATCCAACCAACATCTTTCAAGCCATTTCCAGTAACAGTGATAACGATTCGCTTATCCTTTGGTAATTTTCCTTCACCTTTTTTCTTGATTAATCCAGCAATACCGGCGGCGCTAGATGGTTCAACGAAGATTCCCTCTTTAGCTGCAACTAAACGATATGCGGCAAGAATTTCTTCATCAGTTACCGAATCAATTAAGCCACCTGAAGAATCTCGTGCTTCAACGGCTTGCTGCCAGGATGCAGGATTTCCGATACGAATCGCAGTTGCAATTGTCTCTGGATTTTTCACAACTTCACCTAAAACAATTGGCGCTGAACCAGCGGCCTGAAATCCCCACATTTGTGGCAATTGCTTGGCTAGGCCATCCTTGAAATATTCTTTATAGCCCATCCAATAAGCAGTTATGTTTCCGGCATTTCCGACTGGAAGCACATGTAGATCTGGAGCATCGCCCAACATATCGACCACTTCAAAACTTGCAGTTTTCTGGCCATCAATTCGATATGGATTAACCGAGTTAACTAGCGCAACTGGATAATTTTCAGATAATTCACGGGCCAGATTTAAACAATCATCAAAGTTTCCATCTACTTGCAACAGGGATGAACCATGCGCAATTGCTTGTGCAAGTTTGCCCATTGCAATCTTTCCTTCAGGCACCAAAACAACTGGACGCATTCCGGCCTTTGTCGCATATGCAGCGGCGCTTGCTGAAGTATTTCCGGTTGATGCGCAGATAACAGCTTTTGCTCCATCTTCGGCAGCCTTTGAAATCGCCATTGTCATTCCACGATCTTTAAATGAACCAGTTGGATTTACACCTTCGACCTTTAGCAAAATTTCATTATCTAACATTGCAGAGAGAACGCAGGCATAAACCAGTGGAGTTCCACCTTCACGCAACGAAACAATCGGTGTCTTTGAAGAAACCGGCAAGCGATGGCGATATTCCTCAATTACTCCGCGCCATTGGTGTGCACCTTTTTTCTTGAAAATACTCATGCGCTCATACCTTCAACCCGAAGAACGCTCGCTATATCTTTAACTGCATCCAAACTTGAAAGATCAGCAACAGTTGCTGCCAGGGCAGAATCTGCTGCCTTATGAGTCATGACAATTAGCTCTGCATTATCGCCGCGGCCAGTTTGGCGCACAGTTTGAATTGAAACATCATGCTTAGAGAAAGTTTGAGCGACAGCCGCAAGAACTCCCGGGCGATCTGCAACTTCAAGACGAATCAAATAGCGAGTTTTTGTTGAACCCATTTGGGCAATATCTAGATCCGCATAATCACTTTCGCGTGGTCCAAGTCCACCACTTACTCGATGACGTGCAACTGCAACCAAGTCTCCGAGAATTGCTGAAGCTGTTGGTGCGCCGCCTGCGCCCCGTCCATAGAACATCATTGCGCCGGCAGATTCGGATTCAACGAATACTGCGTTGAAAGCCTCGCGGACCGATGCCAAGGGATGGCTTCTAGAAATCAAAGTTGGATGAACGCGAACACTTATCTTGCCTTCATTTGTAAGTTCAGCGATAGCCAATAACTTAACAACTAAATCCAATGACTTTGCAACCGCAACATCTGTGGCAGTAATTTTTGTAATACCCTCACGATAAACATCAGAATCAGTAACCCGCGAGTGGAAAGCTAGGCCGGCCAAAATTGCAGCTTTCGCTGCCGCATCAAAACCTTCAACATCTGCAGTTGGATCTGCTTCAGCAAAGCCAAGTGCTTGCGCTTCAGCAAGTGCATCAGCAAAAGCCGCACCGGATTCATCCATCTTGGTCAAAATATAATTTGTAGTTCCGTTGACAATTCCCATAATGCGCTGGACGTGGTCGCCAACAAGTGATTCTCGAAGTGGGCGTAAGATTGGAATCGCGCCGGCAACTGCAGCTTCGTAGTAAAGATCTACCCCGTTCTTATCTGCGGCAGCGAATAATTCAGCACCATGCTTGGCAAGGAGTGCTTTGTTGGCTGTTACAACAGATTTGCCATTTGCAAAGGCTTCCAAAATTAAAGTTCTAGCTGGCTCGATTCCACCGATAACTTCAATAATTAAATCGATGTTTTTATCTTTAACAATCGATTCAAGATCTGTAGTCAATAAATCTTTTGCAACATTTGGCCGAGCCAGATTACGGACTCCGATTTTTACTAATTCCAACTTTGCACCAGATCTTGCTGTCAGATCCTTCTGGTTGGCGCCAATTAAACGGGCAACTTCGCTTCCGACAACACCGCAGCCGAGCATGCCGACGCGAAGAGTTTTCTGCGAATTCATTGGGCTATTCTCCCCTATTTTTTCCCGATGCCGAACGCTATTTAATAGTGCGGGGTGCCTCAACTACATCTAAAGCAAGTAAATCTGCCTCAGTTTCCCTGCGCAATATGGTTCGGGCCAAGCCATTTGCAACGGAAATCACTGCTGGCTTCAACATATGGTTGTAATTGCTAGCCATGCTTCGGCCGTATGCCCCAGTAGCTGGAATAGCCAGAATGTCACCTGGGCCAATATCGCTAGGGAGATCAATATCTCGAATAATTATGTCGCCGCTTTCGCAATGCTTCCCAACTAATCTGGAATTTATTGCAGCCAAAGTTGATGTGCGATTTGCAAGAATTGCAGAATATTTCGCACCGTAAAGTCCAGGGCGGATGTTGTCGCTCATGCCACCATCAACGGCGATATATCTGCGCGTTTTTCCACCTTCTAATTCCACATCTTTTGTTGTTCCAACTTCATACAAGGTAGTAGTAGTTGGGCCTGCAATAGCGCGACCTGGTTCAATAGAAATTTTCGGGACTTTCAGATTGTGGCGATTGCATTCACTCTTCACTAATTCAGCTAGCGCTACCATGACTTGATTTGGGTCAAATGTTTTATCGCCAGCAAGATATGCAATTCCGTAGCCGCCACCTAAATCAAGCTCGGAAAGTTCACTCTTGAATTCGTCACGGAACTTTGCGCTCAGTTCAAGTAATCTCTTTGTTGCGAGAATAAAGCCTTCGTTTTCAAAAATTTGAGAACCGATATGACAGTGCAATCCTTCGAGTGAGAGATTGGCCGCGCTCTGGGCTGCATTGATTGCCTTCCAGGCCGCGCCACTTGCGATTGAGAAACCAAACTTCACATCTTCATGCGCGGTTGAAATCGCCTCATGGGTATGTGCTTCAACGCCCGGTGTAATTCGAAGCAGAACTTTCTGCACTTTATTGGCGGCCTTAGCAATTCGATCAACGCGCTCAATCTCTTGCATCGAATCGATAACTATTTTTGCAACGCCAACTTCAATAGCAGTTCTGATTTCTTCCTCAGATTTATTATTTCCATGCACTTCAATTCGATCGGCTGGAAATTTCGCGGCAAGTGCAACAGCAAGCTCTCCGCCAGTGCAGACATCGATGCCGATACCCGCTTCAGAGATCCATTTTGCGACTTCTACTGAAACGAAGGATTTTGATGCGTAATAAACTTCGCCAGCACTGCTTCCAAAATTAGAATTTAGTGCACTCTTCCAACCCATAATTCTTGATTTGAAATCTGCTTCATCAATAACAAAAAGCGGGGTTCCAAATTCTTTAGCTAATGAACTTGCCTTACAGCCACCAATAACGAGTTCACCGTTAACCATGGCACTGTTATTTGAAAAGACTTCCGGTAAGAAATTCATCACTCACATCTTTTCTGGTGCGCTAACACCGAGTAGATCTAGACCGTTAGCAATTACTTGAGCCGTTGCAGAACATAAGGTAGCGCGTGCGCTATGGAGCTCGCTTGGAGTTTCGTCGCCAAGTGGCAGGACTCTGCAGTCAGCATAAAAACGGTGGTAAACCCCAGCCAACTCTTCGACATACCTGGCAACCCGATGCGGCTCGCGCAATTCAGCAGCACCAGCAACAACTCTTGGGAATTCACCAAGAGCGCCGATTAATTCGCGTTCGCGTTCATGCACCAAAAGTTCTGGGTGGATTAAATCTGCACCATATTTAATTCCAATATCAGTTGCGTTACGCAATACTGCGCAGATTCTTGCATGTGCATATTGCACGTAATAAACCGGATTCTCATTTGTCCGACTGCGCAAAATATCTACATCCATAACCATCGGAGTATCGACTGGATAACGGATCAAGGTGTAGCGGGCTGCATCCACGCCCACTTTTTCAACGAGTTCTTCCAGAGTAATAATTGTTCCGGCGCGCTTCGAGAGTTTTACCTCTTCGCCGCCCTCCATAATTTTTACCATCTGGCCAATTAATATTTCAACGTTGTATTCGGGATCATCGCCGTTACATGCTGCAAGCGCCTTCAATCTTCCGGTATATCCATGATGATCCGCTCCCAACATATAAATACAAATTTCAAATCCACGTTCGCGCTTTGAGATGTAATAAGCAGAATCAGATGCAAAGTAAGCCATCGAGCCATCAGATTTCACCATTACGCGATCTTTATCATCGCCAAAATCTGTTGTCCTAAGCCAGATAGCTCCACCATCTTCAAAGACATGACCCTTTGATTTCAGAACTTCTTGGCAATGTGCGAAAAAATTATTGTCATATAAACTTTTCTCAGAGAACCAGACATCGAAGCGTGTGCCAAATTTATCTAGAACGCTCTGTTGCTGAGCCAACTGTAATTTGTATCCGAAATCTCGGAATGCAAATGTCTGTTCTTCGCCACTTAACTTCAAAACTTCTGGATTTGAAGCCACAACTTCTTTGGCCAACTCATCGATATATGCGCCGTGATACCCATCTTCGGGCCTTGGTTCACCCAGCGCAGCGCTCTGCAGTGATGCGCCAAATTTATCCATCTGCACACCGCGATCATTTATATAAAACTCGCGAGTTACTTTTGCGCCAGCAGCCGATAAAACTCGACCAAGTGCATCTCCGACTGCAGCCCATCTGGTGTGACCGAGATGCAGTGGACCAGTGGGGTTTGCGCTAATGAATTCCAGATTTATTGCAATGCCATTTAACTTATTGCCATAACCAAAGCTTTTGCCAGCCGTAAGAATGTTAGCGATAACTCCACCTTGGCTACTTTTATCAAGAGTGATGTTTACAAAGCCTGGACCGGCAATTTCAAGTGCCGCAATATCTTTACGAACTTGTAGACCAGCAACAATTATTTCGGCAATTTTACGAGGTGCAATTCCAGATGGCTTAGAAAGTGCCAGTGCGATTGAAGTTGCATAATCTCCGTGATCACGATTCTTCGGACGCTCTAAAGTAAGAGAGGTGGGAATATCGCAATTTAATTGTGAATGTGCATCGCGCAATACTTGAAGAATCGCCGCGCTAATTTCATCCTGAATACTCAGGTTACTTTGCTCGGCGCTCATCTAGCAAAGTTTACAGGTTTAAGTGCGGTTAAAGGCCCATCAAGTGTTCGATCGCTAATTGATCAATAGTCTCGTATTGATATCCACGAGCAGCCAAGCCATCGACATCAACATTTACTGAAGTTAAATCCTTCCAACTCTCACCCTTTGCAAGTGTTGGCACTTCAAGTTCGTTGATTCGAGAATCTTCCATAGCAGCCTTAACTCGAGGATCTGCGCGGAATGCCAATGCGCGCTCTTTGAGTGCAAGATATGTTCGCATATTCGATGTTGCGGAAACCCAGACGCCGCGGTCATCTTCAGTGCGTCCTGGCTTGTAATCGAAGTGCTTTGGACCAGCATATTTATAGCGTTCCAATAGATCGACTAAGAAGAATGCAGATTTCAAATCACCATGCCCAAAGACCAAATCCTGATCAAACTTTGGACCATGCTGACCATTTAAATCAATATGGAATAACTTCTTGTGGAATAAAGCTTGTGCGATTCCGTGAACAAAGTTGAGGTTAGCCATCTGCTCGTGACCAACTTCCGGATTTACGCCAACGAGTTCTGGATGATCTAGAGAGTTAATGAATGCGAGTGCATGTCCAATAGTTGGAAGGAAAATATCGCCACGTGGTTCATTTGGTTTTGGTTCGATTGCAAACTTAATGTTGTAACCCTTATCGATTACATACTGCCCAAGAATATTGAAACCTTCACGATAGCGTTCTAGCGCAACGTAGCCATCTTTCGCTGCATCAGATTCGGCACCTTCACGGCCACCCCAGCAAACATAAATTTCAGCGCCAAGTTCTGCAGCTAAATCAATGTTGCGCATAACTTTAGAGATTGCAAAGCGTCGGATGTCGCGTTCATTTGCAGTCAGTGCACCATCTTTAAAGATTGGGTGGGTAAACAAATTTGTTGTTGCCATCGGAACTTTCATTCCGGTATCTGCAAGCGCTTTTTTAAATCGAGCAATATGAGCACTGCGATCTGAATCATTTGAACCAAATGGAATTAAGTCATCATCATGAAATGTCACACCGTAGGCACCGCGTTCTGCTAATTCAGTAACGCTGCGGACTGGATCTAAGGCAGCACGAGTTGCATCACCAAATGGATCACGCGCTTGCCAACCAACAGTCCAAAGACCAAATGTGAACTTATCTGCAGGACTTGGTGTTAGTGACATCTTGGCTCCATGTTCGTTGAATGATTGAGCGACCGCTTTGCTTGCCCTAATTTAATCTCAGTTTGGCGCTTTTGCCTAAGTTCCCTTAATCTTCTCTCATCTCTCCAGCGGGAGTGGTGAAATGGCAGACACGCAAGTCTTAGGAACTTGTGTCTTCGGACGTGCGGGTTCAAGTCCCGCCTCCCGCACCAGCTATTTATTTATTGGTAAAGCCGACTAAAGCGCATCGATTATCTGCTGAAGTTGACCGGCATGAGACTTGCTGTGGCGAGTATCCATTTTAAATAAATCTGTAAGTGTCATGAGTCCGCCTTCTGGATGCATTGAAGTTCGCGACCAATCACTTTCAGGAATCGCTCCAAAGATATTTGCCATAGCTATTTGAATCCCCTCGATTGCCGCCATTGAAGCGAATGGATCACGTTTCTCATACTGCAAGCGATCTGAATAAACATCTTCGTTGAATGGAAGAATGTCAGGAGTAACGTCTGCAAGGTTGGTTATGTATCTAGTTGCAAAGTGCATCTCGCCATCACACATATGGTGCAACACATAAGCAGCAGACCATTCGCCAGGTATCGGAAACTTCTTCATATCTTCCGCAGATATGGACTTAGCTAATGAAATCAACTCTTTGCCGTTCTTGATGAATTCCGCTAGAAGGTCTCGTGAACTCTTTATCGATTCACTCATGTCGCAACTATAGGCTCATGAATAGCGGCGGCGGAAGGGAAATCACTCATGGCACTCACCCTGCCCGATGTTATAGGCTCTGCCGAGATAACTGATTAGAGCAAGGAGCGAAAATGGCTGATAACAAATTCCGATCATGGGTTGGATTTAAAGAAGAAACTGTTGCAGCCCCAACTGAGAATGCGGTTGAACGTATTCGCCAACTTGAAACTCAATTAGCAGATCTTCGCTCACGTCGTGACATCACAAGTTTAAGCAAAGAAGAGTTTGAAATTCTTGCGGGCGAGACCGCAATGAGCCTAATCAAGACAGCGCAACAGCGTGAGTCTCGAGCAGCTGCATCTGCTGAACAAATGGTTGCTGAAACTACAAGAATTGTAAAAGAGCGTTTAGAAACTTCAGAGAATAAAGCGAAGGCAATCTTGGCTGGCGCAGAATCACGCGGTCGTAAATATTTAGCTGCAGCAGAATCTGAAGCGCAAGAGCTTCGCGAAAAGGCAACTCGTAGCGCAGAAAACTTATTAACTGAAAGCCGTCGCGAAGCAAACGCACTTTCTAGCGCGGCAAAGCGCGAAGCTGAAAAGATTATTTCAGAAGCAACAGTTGCCGTTGGCGAATTCCGCTCTTGGCTTACAAGTGCAATCTCTGAATCAGAGCGTCTTTATAGAATTCAAACTCAGTCGCTTAATGCGGCAGAGCAAGCTATTGGGGAGACCAGAAGCAGATTAAAGCAGGCCTTCGAAAGACTTGCGGCGCTGCAAGGCGATATCGATGCAAACATTGATTCCAATAACCGCCCAGTCGAGAAAACTTTCGTGCGCAATAATGGAAAAAGTTCAGCTACAGCCGGAAACTCATCAACACCCGAAGTTAAGAGCTCTGCAACTACACCTGATAAAAAAGTTGTAAAGAAGAGCACAACCAAAAAACGTAAGTAATCTCGATGCAGCGCGCATCAATTTCTTCAACTCACATTCCTGCAATTGATGGTTTGCGTGCACTTGCAGTTTTTGCCGTTGTTCTTTATCACTTAGGGATTTCATGGATGCCGGGAGGCTTTCTTGGCGTCGATCTCTTCTTTGTGATTTCAGGTTATGTGATTACGAGACTTATTTTGGATTCAATTGAAAGTGCAAATGGATTAGATCTAAAAAAGTTTTATGCGGCGCGCATAAGAAGATTGTTTCCAGGCCTAATAGCCCTTTTGATTGCTACATCGGTCATGATTGCGCTATTTGCACCTGATGCGATTCGTAGATTTATTAAAGATGTCCCTTACGTGTTATCTGGGACCAATAACTGGCACTTAGTTGCGCTAGAGCAGGATTACTTTCAAGCCATTGGGCGCCCACCGCTCCTGCAACACACTTGGTCGCTTGCAGTTGAATTTCAGTTCTATCTTATTTGGCCAATTATTTTGCTATTTGTGTGGCGTAAATTTGGTAAGCATGTAGTCAGACGCGCTGCTCTAATTATTGCTACCTTCTCAGGCACCGCGCTCTTCCTATTCTCATTACAAGCAGATAATGCAACAGCAGGTCGAATTAGCCATATCTATTTTGGAACAGACACTCATAGCCTTGGTTTATTCCTAGGATCGGCCCTTGCGGTTAGCTGGATCCCCAGAAACTTAACTCGCAATATTTCACAGCGTGCCCAAGACTTTATTGATGGAATTGGAGTCTTTGGCTTTATTGGTCTGCTCTGTATTTTTCTATTTATAGATCAAGAGAATGCAACGTTATATCAAATTGCATTTCCGCTTGCGGCGCTATTTGGTTGTGCAACTATGGTTTCAATTGTTCACCCAGCATCAAGATTCTCGCCGCTGCTAAGCAATAGAGTCTTTCTCTGGATTGGCCAGAGATCATATGGAATTTATCTATGGCACTGGGTAGTTTTTCAAGTTACCAGACCTGGCGCTGATCTAACTGGAAATCTACTAGCGCTAAATGTCGCCAGAGTTTTAGTTGTTTTAGCACTTGCTGATATCTCGCTACGCGCAATTGAGATACCAATCCGAAACGGGGTCGTGCAGAACTGGTTTAGGGGAATTAAATATCGGACCAAAGTGATGCAGAGGCGACAACGAATTTTTGTAGCATCTGTAACCGCATTTATAGTTGTAATATCTGGCAGCTCTGTTGCTGTTGCCTGGCAGCGTGATCAATCAATAATTGTTGAAGTAAAACCAGAACTTGAATTGCCAGATGCTGCCGTGTCATCAAGTGGAAGTGGGCTCTGGGTTACTGGAGATTCAGTTATCTTGGGTATCCGCAACAAGTTAGCAGCGCAGGAAGAAATTGCCTTGATTAATGCCCGAGTTGGGCGCCAGATTCAGGAACTTGTAAAAGAGGTAGAGGCAGATAAACCACGCGTTGGGGAGTCGAAGGTAGTTTTAAATGTCGGAAACAATAATTCGGTCTCTCGTGAAAATATGGTCAAGTTATTGGAACTACTTAAAGACCAGCCAAGGGTTGTAGTTGTAAACACGGCTGTTCCTCGAACTTGGCGAGATGGAAATAATAAAATTATTAGTGAAGTAGTTTCTAAATATCCAAATGCAGTTTTAGTTGATTGGGCTTCAATAGCAGAAAACCACCCGGAGTTTTTTGCTCCGGATGGTGTCCACTTAATTGAAGCTGGTAGTGATGTTTATGTTGCATCAATACTTGAAGCACTTAACGCAAATTAGTTTTAAGCCCACTGCCCTGGGAGACCAAAGACTTTTCCACCATCAACGGTTCCATCTTCTAGAACAGATGAGATTCTAAAAGAGGCCCACCCTGTGGTTTCACCTTTTGTAATATCAATTGAATATTGATCAGCTGGAACTGTTGTAATCAATTTCCAAGTTCCGCCATTTGAACGGATTTCAACATTGTAGTTTGAGACAGCGGCACCATCAGTTGGGGCTTTCCAGAAAATAGTTGCACCAGATGAAGTGTATTGCGCAACGATACCTACTGGCTCGCTTCCGCCTTGATCTACAACTGTTGAAGTTGTTGCTTCAGCAGATGCCTCGGAAGATGCTTCAGCAGTTGGTTCCGCTTCTTGTGATGCTTGCGCAGTCGCTGTTGCTTCTGGAGCAGCAGTTTGGGTTTCGGTAGAACCATTTCGGGAGACAACAATTATTGCAAGTAGAACAACAGCAATTACAACAGCAATTACTACGCGCTTTGAGGTTGCATCACTTGACGAGCTCTTCATCCCAGCAGGAACACTTGAACCCGGAGTTTTAGCGGGACGCTCAACTACCGAAGGACTCTGGAAGCTAGATCGACTTGATATTGAAGGAACCGCTGGAACTACAAAAGTTGATGATGCTTTCTTTGCAGTTTTCTTGGCCGACTTCTTAACAACTTTCTTAGCCGACTTCTTAACAGCGCTCTTCTTTGCTGGCGCCTTCTTTACACTTTTCTTAACTGCTCTCTTGGCTGAAGTTTTCTTCGCTGATTTTTTAGCTGAAGTTTTCTTCGCTGATTTTTTAGCTGCTTTCTTAACTGCCACAGTTGTGCTCCTTGGTTTGAGATTGAAATACAGATTTAAAACTCAATAGTGAAAGGATACCTTAGGCCTCAACAAAACTAAGATTTCTAGAGTAATTCTAAAATTCGCGGTGCAATTGCTCGCATTGCAATTCCCCGGTGGCTGATTCTGTCCTTCTCGCCGTGTGTTAATTCACCCAGTGTTAGTTCCGAGCCAAGTGGTTGAAAAATTGGGTCATAGCCAAAGCCCGAGGTTCCACGGGGTGAAAGGGTGATAATTCCTGACAACTTCCCGCTCTCGGTGATCTCTCGGCCTTGGTGCTCATGTCCATCTGGGAAAACTAGAGCAACCTCGCACCTAAAATGCGCGCTTCGATTGTTGGGTGGAACACCATCTAATTGCAACAGCACCTTAGAAATATTAGCGGCATCGTCGCCGTGAACTCCGGACCACCTTGCCGAGTAAATACCAGGATCGCCATTTAGGTAGTCAATGCAGAGTCCGCTGTCATCTGCTAGGGCTGGAAGATTTGTAAATTGAGAAATTCCACGCGCTTTCAATAATGAATTCTCAATAAAAGTTCTCCCAGTCTCTGGGATATCAGGCATATCGGGAAAATCGCGAAGCCCTAATACTTGAACATCACTTACAAACTCACCAAGTAATCTCTCGAATTCTTTGATCTTTCCGCTGTTTTGGGTTGCCAGAACTAGCTTTCGCATTGCTAATTAGTTAAGCGCGTTCTGTTGCAATTTCGAAAGTTGGTTACAACCAGATACTCCAAGATCCAACAAGCTATCGAGTAGCGCCCGATCAAAGGGTTTTCCTTCAGCAGTTCCTTGAACCTCAACAAAATTTCCATCTGCAGTGCAGACGATATTCATATCTGTGTCAGCGGTGACGTCCTCTTCGTAGCAGAGATCCAACATTGGGACTCCGCCGATAATTCCAACACTTACGGCAGAAACGCCTTGAGTTATTGGATTGCGTGAAGCCGGAATATGACCTTTCTCTTTAGCCCAGGTAATTGCATCTTGTAGCGCGACGTAGGCACCAGTGATTGCAGCCGTTCTAGTTCCGCCATCTGCTTGCAAGACATCGCAATCAATCACAATTGTATTTTCACCAAGTGCAGCGGTATCAACAACCGCACGAAGTGAGCGGCCAACTAACCGTGAAATTTCCTGGGTGCGACCACCAAGTTTTCCTTTGACACTTTCGCGATCTGATCTGGTGTGAGTTGCACGCGGCAACATTGCATATTCACTTGTTACCCAACCGCCACCTTTCCCAACTAACCAACGCGGAACACCTGGCGTGAATGATGCGACACAGAGAACTCGGGTATTTCCAAATTCAACTAGGACTGATCCCTCGGCATTGTTTAACCAGTTACGAGTAAATTTAATTGGCCGCAATTGTTCAGGCAATCTGCCATCGATTCTTGGAAGGTTCGACTTATTATCCTTATTCTCTGGTGACATTTAAATCCTCGATTCGACTTTAGAAACTTCTGGCCCAAGAAAACGTCTAGCCAATCTGCTAAACAACTCACTTTCACCAGTAGAAACAAACTTATGGGAGGGTTTCCCAGAACTGTTGAGCAAATCTTTTTCAACTAGGACTCGATATAGGTCCTTTGCAGTTTCTTCGGCACTTGAAACTAGAGTTACTTCATTTCCCATTACATAAGAGATAACACCGGTAAGAAGTGGGTAGTGCGTGCAACCCAGAACTAAAGTATCGATATCTTTTTCGATGAGCGGTTTCAAGTAATCTCGAGCTACCTTGGTAATTGCTGTTCCTGAAGTCTCACCACGTTCAACATATTCAACAAATAACGGACAGGCCACTGAAGCGATTTCTAACTGTGGGGCTGCAGCAAAAGCATCTAGATAAGCGCCGGATTCAATTGTTGCATTTGTTCCGATTACACCAATTCGACCACTTCTAGTTGCTGATACAGCTCTTCGAACAGCTGGTTGAATAACTTCAATTACCGGAACTGAATATCGCTCGCGTGCGTCACGTAACATCGCAGCACTTGCAGTGTTGCAGGCAATAACAATTGCCTTCACTCCGGCTTCAACTAATTCATCAAGAATTTCTAAAGCAAAGGTTCGAACTTCGGCAAGTGGTCTTGGGCCATAAGGGCCGCGGGCGGTATCGCCAACATAAAGAATTGATTCACCAGGAAGTTGATCAATGATTGATCTAGCAACTGTTAGGCCACCAACACCTGAATCGAAAATTCCGATTGGTGAGTTTGGTGAGGTTGAAATTACTGCAGCGCCCGACATATAGCCAAGCCTACCTTTACTAAAGAATTAAGCCCAAAGTTGGCCATCTAAAACTTCAGGGTCGCTATCTTTTCCGTAAATTCCGGTAGATAAATACTTCCATCCCGCATCACAGACTATAAATGCAATATCTGCGCCCTTGCCAGCATCTACACATTCCTTTGCAACCCCAAGTGCGGCATGGAGAATCGCACCGGTTGAGATACCAGCAAATATTCCTTCAATTTCAAGTAACTCTCGAACCCTACGGACTGAATCTTCAGCCCCTACTGAAAATCTTCGAGTAATAACTGATGCGTCATAAAGTTCTGGAACAAAACCCGCATCTAAGTTTCGGAGGCCATAAACAATTTCACCATATCTTGGTTCTGCAGCAATGATTGCGATATCTGGATTTTTTTCGCGTAGAAACTTCCCGGCTCCCATAAGTGTTCCGGTTGTTCCTAGTCCAGCGATAAAGTGCGTGATAGTTGGTAAATCTTCAAAGACTTCAGGCCCTGTTGTCTTATAGTGCGCCAGAGTATTTGCTGGATTTCCATATTGATATAGAAATACCCAATCCGGATTTTCTGCTGCTAAATCTTTTGCAACTCGCACTGCCTCATTTGAACCACCAGCAGCTGGTGAGTAAATTATTTTTGCTCCCCACATCTCTAAAATTTGAGTCCGTTCGAGGCTGGTGTTCTCTGGCATTACGCAAATTAATTTGTAGCCACGAACTTTCGCAACCATCGCAATTGAGATTCCAGTGTTTCCACTTGTTGGTTCAAGAATTGTTGCGCCAGGTTTTAACTTTCCGGTTTTTTCGGCATCATCAATCATTGCCATTGCAGTGCGATCTTTAATCGAGCCAGTTGGATTTCGATCTTCCATCTTCGCCCAGAGTCGAACTGCTGGTTTACCTGGTTGAGTTTTAGGTGAAAGTTTTGGCAATCCGATTAGCGGAGTATGGCCAAGAGATGCTTCTAACGATTCGTATCTTGTCACTTGCAGCCACCAGCGACGGCGGGCAAAATTGTTACAGAATCACCAGCTTTGAGTGTTGCGGCAAGTGAACCCATAAATCGAACATCTTCGTCATTGATATAAATATTTATAAATCTGCGCAACTCGTTATTTTCAAGTAAACGTTCGCCAAGTCCAGCATATCTCGCATCTAGCGCTGTGATTAATCCTTTTAAATCGCTCGCTTCAGCTGTTACTAACTTTTCGCCTTTTGTGTAGGGGCGAAGAATTGTTGGGATGCGAACTTCTATCTCTGCTGAGGATGTTGATGAGGACATAGGATAAGTATCCTAGAAGCGCGCCTTACTTGCCAATCGTAGAATCTGCTAGGGCGTGGTGATTATTTCAACGGGTTCTTCGGTAACTTCACCATCAATTATTCGATATGAACGAAACTCAGTCTCAGGTGCAATCTCTTTGCGGGTAGAAACCAAGACGTAGTGCGCATTTGGTTCGGAGGCATAGGCGATATCTGTGCGAGATGGATAGGCCTGAGTTTCAGTGTGCGAATGATAAACAACAACAATCTCTTTAGATTTTTCATCTAGCTCGCGGTAAAGAGCGAGCAGATCCTTAGAATCAAATTCATAGAAGGTAGGTGAATGTGCAGCGTTAATCATTGGCTTCAATTCCACGGCGCTATCACTGCCCTCGGGGCCGAGAATTACTCCACAACATTCATCTGGATATTCTGCGCGGGACTGCTCCAAAATTTTTGCAACAATGTCGGCGCGAATTCGAAGAGTCATAGGAGCAACTCTAACAAATTTTCCTGCAACCAACCCAACCAGAAGTAAACGGCATAGACCGGCTTCTGCGGATCTTCATCTAGCAAAAGCTCAAAGGTTTCAAAACTTGTTTCAGATATTTCTAGCCTAATTGATAACGCTATCCGCAAATCATTTAAAGCCTTTAGCCAAACATCAGCCTCGATATCCTCAATTACCCCGCCCAAATTCTCATCTACCAAAACTGTTAACTGTTCGCGAACTAATCGCAGATTTTTCTGCTTTGCGCCCCGCAATTGTGGTTCGGTATATCTCCGAAAATCTGATGCAGCTTCTGGGTCGGTGTATGCATTTGGTAAAAGCCTTAGCAAGACCGGATCATCTGGTGTAACAATTTCTGATGGCATTGCCAGTAATTGAGCTAGCGGATCGCTGGAATCATAGTGATGAAAGAAATCACCTTCACCGAGTAATTCCAATAACTGCTCAACTAAGTTAATTAAAATCTGAGCTTCATCTAGGGTCAGATCTAAAGAGTAGCCATCTCCAACTTTTTCAAAGTTAGACATTAAATTTTGTCATCACGTTGCAAGGTCGCCCATAGGCCATGTTCGTGCAGGCGCTGAACATCGCGCTCCATCTCTTCACGTGTCCCGGAAGAAACAACCGCCCGACCCTCGTTATGCACTTGCATCATTAATTCGTGAGCTCGCTCCTTCGAAAATCCAAAGAGTTTTATTAGAACATGGGTCACATAATTCATGAGATTCACTGGATCGTCCCAAACAATCGTTATCCAAGGTCGATCAACTAGTTCGCTAATACTTACTTTATCTTTAGGAAGTGTTTTCACCATGTTTGTAATTTCCAATTTCTAACGCACCAAAACTGAGGCGGGAGCTGTTGCTGAACCGCTAAACCCTGGCTCAGTTTCTGTAACTATCCTAAATTGTATTACTCCAATTTTCGTAGGGGTAAAATCAAATTCAAATTTTCCATCGGCCAACGAGGTGGTATTGAGCTGATTCTTACCATCATCCAAAATAACTTTTACCCCCGGAACTCTAGGTTGCAGCTCCCCAGTTATTTTGTAGCCAACTCCCCGCTTCATCGACGCCGGTAGGTTCCAGGAAATTACTCTTGAAATTCCGATGGTTTTCTCTGGCGTCATACCAAGCGTCCGATCTCTGGTCTCATCAGTAGAGAACGAGATAATTGAAGATTCGCCAAGTAATACTTTTGCCTGAAAACTTCCATCTAGACCAGTCTGAGCAATTGGCTTACGAGTATTGCCACTTGGACGTTTTATTTCAATAAAGACTGGAACGTTTGCTACTGGCCTACCATCAGGCAATTTAAATGAGCCTGCAAAGGTTATTGCTTCACCATAATTTGCGCTTTCGGAATCTGCAGTAGCAACACCAACAACTTTGTCTTGCCCCATTGCAATTGCAACTTTTCTTACCTCTTGGATGGCTAAATCATCGCCGTAACCAATTTCCCATTCAGAGATGCCACCAAGTTGATATTTTTCAACAAGTTTGGCTCTTGCAAAGTAGCCACGAGCATCTACAAACCATGCCGAATGGTTAACTTTACAACTTGTAGGAGCTCCGCTGCTATTCACTCCGTTGAACTCTGCTGTGTATAAAACATTGGTCTCGCCAAACTTTTCGTTGAAAGTAGCAACAGCGCCTGGTTTATTTAAAATTGCCTGCGATCGGTTTTGATGAATAATTGCCGCGTTTGATGATCTAGTCTCAGATTTTGGGGTATTTGTTGGACATACGCCAGTAATTTTAGTTACCCAGTTATACCCATAGTTTGGTGTTCCAAAGTAAATTTTATATGGAGCAACATGTTTAAGCGCATAGAGAAGTGAAGGCTCTGCCCAATTTATCGGACCAATCGGCCCTGGCTTAGTGTCATATTTATGATAGTCATAAAACATAATATTTAATCTATCGATATGGCTTGATATCTCTGGCCATGCGTAATGGTAATAACCTCTCTTACCAGTAGTTGGATCCAGAAGATAAGGAGTAGTTACTGATAACAGTTTATTCCTAGAGCGCAATGCAACAGATAATTCAGCAACAAACTTAACCCATCTGGTTTGAATAGTTGGCCAGGTCGGAATTTTGTCTACATATGCAAAGCCCTCGAAATTTAAATCAATTCCATCAAAGTTATTTGCCATCACTAAATCTGTAATTGTTTTGATAAGCGTTGCCCGACTGGCATCATTTCCCATAATCTTGGAGAGTTCCCCCTCTTTAGTGCTATCTGTAAGAGTCGGCAAGACTTTAATTCCAAGGCTTTGAAGAGTAGATATCGGGATTGCTTTATTAATTGAATTTTGCGTTATGTATTTATCTTTAATCTTTGAAGCGCCTGTTATCGAATACCAGAATGGCAGAATCTGACTAAACATATCGGCATTCTTGACTACATAATCCATCGCCTGAATTTGGCCTTTAGTTGTGTCGCCATAAGTGCTGTAATCGGTCATCCAACCCGAAAATATTTTCCGTAACGCCTTATCTTCTGCAACAGATTGTGGCGCAATTACTAAGCTAGCAAGGAGTGCAGCGAGAAGGCTGAAGGTTAAAAGCCCAGAGCGAGTTTTTTTCATTCCTTCTTTAGGCCATCGTAGATTTTTTTGCAGAGTGGGCAGATCGGAAACTTTTCAGGGTCGCGACTTGGAACCCATTTCTTCCCACAGAGTGCTCGAACTGCCTTTCCAGTTACGGCAGACTCGACGATTTTTTCTTTACGAACATAGTGCGCGAATTTTTCATGATCGCCATCTTCATTTGAGTGCCGAGTTTCTTCCTTCTCCAAGACATCAGCAAATGGCTGTAAACCATCCAAGCCTGGCGCTGATTTAGGTGTTCGGGTAAAGATTCCCATGTAATAAATTCTACCGAGGCCGACGCCTTTATTGGGTATTATTCAACAATGAAAGACCTATTGCGCACCGAGCATTTATCTCGGGAAGATGTCGAACTAATTCTTGACACTGCTGCGCAATTTGCAAGTAAACCAATGCGTTCTAAGGATGCTTTGGCCAATCAAAGCGTCGCGATTTATATGACTAAATCTTCAACTCGTACGAGACTTGCATCAGAAACTGCTGTGGCTCACCTTGGTGGAACTCCAATTTTCTTGCGTGGTGACGACTTGCAAATCGGCCGGGGCGAGACTATTTCCGACACCGCAAAAGTCATAAGTGGTTTTGCGAGCGCCTTAATCGTTCGAACTTTTGCACAATCAGATGTTGATGAACTTGGTGCCCACGCAACAATTCCAGTATTAAATGGCTTGACTGACACTGATCACCCAACACAGTTGCTTGCAGATTGGCTGACAATTCGCGAAGTATTTGGTTCAGATGTTTCAGGTCGTAAATTCACATATGTAGGCGATGGAAACAATATGGCTCATGCCTGGTTAACAATGGGTGCAATCATGGGCGCACATGTTGTTGTTGCTACACCTGCAGGTAAATGGGCACCGTCAGAAAATGCAATTAAGAGTGCGAAAGAAATCGCTGCCAAGACTGGCGCGAAACTTGAAATCCTTACCGATCCAGAAGCTGCTGCGAAAGGCGCAAGTGTTTTATATACCGACGTTTGGATGTCGATGGGAGATCTAGAAGAAGTTAGAAGTGAGAAATTAAAGGCGCTGGCACCATTTGCGATCACAAAGAATTTGATGTCGCTAACCGCATCGGATTCAATTTTTATGCATTGCTTACCAGCCCACCGTGGCGAAGAAGTCGAGGCCGAGGTAATCGATGGCCCCAAATCAGTCATCTGGCGCGAGGCCTTCCATCGTCGAACAACAATTCAAGCGGTTCTTTATCATTTAGTGCGCGGTGAATTAACGGGTAACTAGTGGGTAATCTTTAAAAATAGCAGGACACACCCCGCTCAAGGCACTAATCTTCTGGCATGCGAATAGCCGTAGCGAAAGAAATCCGGTCTGGTGAAGCTCGTGTAGCTCTCGTTCCAGACATCATCTCGAAGTTAACTAAAGCTGGTCTTGAAGTTGTTATCGAAGCCGGGGCCGGAGTTGACTCTGGTTTTCAAGATAGCGAGTTCACAGCAGCTGGTGCCACAGTCAAAAGTGGCAATGTAATAAGTGATGCCGATGTAGTTGCATCAGTTACCGCGTTAACGCCAGATCAGATGAAGTCACTTAAAAAAGGCGCCCTCACAATCTCATTCCTATCCCCAACAACTTCGGTTGATTCGATAGAAGCAGCAGCCAGCGCTGGTGTAACCGCGCTCTCGCTCGAACTTGTTCCGAGAATTTCTCGCGCTCAATCCATGGATGCTTTAACTTCACAGGCGCTCTGTGCTGGCTACCGCGCTTCATTAGTAGCGGCCGAACTTTCACCAAGATTCTTCCCATTGCTTATGACTGCAGCTGGAACTGTTACACCTGCCCAAGTTGTAATTTTGGGCGCGGGCGTTGCTGGTCTCCAAGCTATTGCAACCGCAAAGCGACTTGGCGCCGTTGTCAGTGCCTACGATGTTCGCCCATCTTCAGCAGATGAAGTTAAATCAATGGGTGCAAAATTTATTACCCTCGAACTTGAAGCACTTGAAGGCGCCGGCGGCTATGCCCGCGAAATGACTGAAGAGCGCGCAGCTAAACAACGTGAACTTCTTACTCCTTACCTTGCTGCTGCTGATGTGGTTATCACAACTGCGGCGGTTCCGGGAAGACCTGCACCAAGACTTGTAACTGGCGAAATGGTTTCAGCGATGAAATCTGGCGCAGTGATTGTAGATCTTGCAGCTGAAACTGGCGGAAACGTTGAAGGCAGCAAACCAGGTGAAACAATTACAACTGCAAATGGTGTGGTTCTTTGGGGCGGAAAAGATGTTCCAAGTCAATTGCCATATCACGCATCAATGTTGTTCTCACGAAACGTTGTAAACCTACTTCTGCTCATGACAAAGAGTGTCGACGGAAAACCTACTGGCGAAGTAATTCCTGATTTTTCCGATGAAATTATTGATGCCGCAACACTTACACATGGCGGCGCTCGTCGCACACCGGAGGGCAAGAAATGACATCTATGGCAATTCTGACAATCTTTATTCTCTCGGTCTTCGTGGGCTTTGAAGTTGTTTCAAAAGTTTCAACAACACTCCACACGCCTCTTATGTCCGGTGCAAATGCGATTCACGGAATCATTTTGATTGGCGCAATCCTGGTTGCAGCTGGAGCAGAAACCACTTTAGAAACCACCCTGGCAATTCTCGCCGTTGTATTAGCAACTATAAATCTGGTGGGCGGCTTTGTGGTGACAGATCGCATGCTCGAAATGTTTAAGGGAAAGGGCGGTAAGAAGTAATGAATTCAAATCTTTATGCCCTAATTGGACTTGTTGTTGCAATCTCTTTCATTATGGCACTTAAGGGGCTTTCGGCTCCGAAGACTGCTCGTCGCGGAAATTTAATTGGTGCCGTTGGTGCCACTGTTGCAACCATAATCGTCTTCTTTGATCCCGCTATCGAAGAGCGCAATAACACCTTACTAATTATTGGTGCGATTGCATTCGGTGTAATCGTTGGTGTTCCTGCGGCTCGCAGAATTCAGATGACTCAGATGCCACAACTTGTTGCACTATTTAATGGTGTTGGTGGTGGAGCTGCTGCTCTCGTCGCAATTGTTGAATATTTACATCTCGGTGATGACGCAAGTGCTGGTGAAGTCTTAGCAACTGTATTCACAGTATTAGTTGGAAGCGTCTCCTTCTCCGGATCAGTTGTTACCTTCTTAAAGCTGCAAGAACTAATGACTACACGACCAGTTGTTTTCCCTGGTGGTCGCTTCGTTATTGCCGCAACCTTGGCTGGTGCACTCGGAACTTCTGGTTGGGTTATTGCAAGTGGTGGAACAACTCCACTTCTAGTTTTAGCTGGTCTCTCACTTCTATTTGGTGTTCTCTTCGTTCTACCTGTTGGTGGTGCAGATGTCCCAATCGTTATCTCATTGCTTAATGCCTTTACTGGATTAACCGTTGCGGCTAGCGGATATGTTTTGCAATCAACGCTACTAATTGTTGCAGGAACACTTGTTGGTGCATCAGGAACAATTCTTACTCGCAAGATGGCAGAAGCAATGGGCCGATCCCTCTTCGGAACACTGTTTGGTGCATTCACTGCAAAGCCACAAGCAGCTGCAGAAGCTGGCGAAGTTCGACCAGTGAAATCAGGTTCACCTGATGATGTTGCAATTCTTCTTAACTATGCCCAGAGAGTCGTAATCGTTCCTGGCTTCGGATTAGCAGTTGCCCAAGCGCAACACACAGTTCGCGAACTTGCAGATTTGTTATCCGAGAAAGGCGTAGAGGTTGCATATGGAATTCATCCGGTTGCAGGTCGTATGCCTGGTCATATGAATGTTCTTCTTGCCGAAGCAAATGTTCCTTACGAGCAATTGGTTGAAATGGAAGAAATAAATCCAACTTTCCCACAAACCGATGTTGTTCTAGTTGTTGGTGCAAACGATGTTGTTAACCCAGCAGCAAAAACAACTCCGGGTTGCCCAATTTATGGAATGCCAATTCTTGATGTTGCGAGTGCTGGAAATGTTATTTTCCTAAAGCGTTCAATGCGCCCAGGTTTTGCTGGTATCGAAAATGATCTTCTCTACGATGCCAAAACCACGCTGCTCTTTGGTGATGCGAAAGATTCGCTAACTAAAGTTGTTAATGCGCTAAAAGCTCTTTAATTGATGTAATTAACTAGTTACTTGCCTTCAACAACTTCTGTTGGAGCTCCGTGAACCCCAGTGATATCTATCGCTGGAACAGTGCCGAGTAAGCCCTTCTGGAAATCATCAAATGCTTTTAGAACTTCGGCCTTTGTGTTCATTACAAATGGCCCCATCCAAGCAACAGGCTCTTTAATTGGTTGGCCACCGAGAATCAAAACATCCATCTCTGGTGATCTAGATTCCTGAGTTGGATCAGCTTGAATAACCAAAGTATCGCCATCGCCCATAACTGCAAGTTGGCCCATATGAACTGGATGTTTTAATTCGCCAACACTTCCGTGACCATTAAGCGTATAAACAAGTGCGTTGTAATTTTTGTTCCAAGGAAGTTCTAATTTTGCACCAGGCGCAAGCGTTGCATGCACAATTGAAATTGGAGTCTGGGTTGAACCAGGTCCAACATGTCCAGCAACTTCACCTGCAATTACTCGAATTAAAGTTCCACCATCACTTGATGCAAGTAACTTCACATCAATTGCACGCAAATCTTGATAAGCAGGTTTCGACCATTTCTTCTCAGCAGGCAAGTTAACCCAAAGTTGGAAGCCGTGAAATAAACCGCCGCTCATAACTAAATGCTCTGGTGGTGTTTCAATATGCAAGATTCCAGCGCCTGCAGTCATCCACTGGGTATCCCCGTTTGTAATTGTTCCGCCGCCACCATGATTATCTTTGTGATCAAAAATTCCATCGATAATGTATGTAACGGTTTCAAAACCACGATGTGGATGCCAAGGAGTTCCCTTTGGTTCACCTGGTGCGTATTCAACTTCGCCCATTTGATCGAGATGAATAAATGGATCAAGCTCAGCTAAATTGACTCCGGCAAATGCACGACGAACCGGAAAACCTTCGCCTTCAAATCCCTGTGGAGCTGTAGTAACGCTCTTAACATTCCGTGCACGTGAACTTGGATCTACAACAACTCTTGGCAAAATAGTTATGTCGGGGACTGTTACAGCTGGCAATTTAAATCTCCTCATTAGTTCGTGCGACAGATATTAGTTGAATATTCAACAATTTCAATTTGAAACCTATTTGACCGACCCAACAACGGAGCTATCTAGGGTTCGATTAGTCCCCCAACAATTATTTTCGTTTCCGCAGGCTTTCATGGCTAATATCTTTTGATTTTTCATGGATTTTT
>CAMCPZ010000010.1 GCA_945876865.1 Bifidobacterium breve
AAGATGATTTATATGAAGTTGAAAGCGCTCAGAGGAATTTAGATGATCTCCCACTAGAAGAGTTGAAAACAGCTTGGCTCGCTAGTGATTGGGCTAAGCGAGATCCTGCCCCTGGTGGAATTGAAGTTCAATTCGAAACCGTCCTCGGAGGCATCCTGCTTCGTGGGCGAATAGATGCGGTCTATGAGAAGGATGGGCAATACGAAGTTGTTGATTGGAAGACTGGCAAAACTAAGAGCGGAGATGACTTAGCGGCGGCAGCAATTCAATTAGCGATGTATCGCCTGGCTTACTCAAAATTATTTGGAATCAAAATAGAAAATATCAGCGCAGCATTTCACTACGTTGGTTCAAACGAAACTGTGCGCCCTGCAGATTTATTAGATGAAAATCAGTTAATTTCAATCGTAACTGGCAAGTGATCGCTGATATCGCTCTTCAAAAATATCGGCTTAATTAAGTCCTTGCTTGATTTATCAACTGCAAAGTTATCGCTAAGAATATAATCAAATTGAATCTTTGGCTGCCAGGCTGGATAGCTTGCCATTGAAATTAGCGATTTCCACTTAGAGAATTTAACTGGCAAATCGAAGGGTAGATTCAAATCCCCAAGCAGAATGTGCTTGCCTGGCATTTTTGCTAACCAACGCTTGACTTGCCACAATTGGAAGAGATTTACAAAGGGCACAAAAGATAGATGCATATTCACCACGGTAAAGCCATTCTCTAATTGCGCAGCAACTGCATATCTTGGTTCATCTTTAACATAGATAAACCTTAATTTTGGTTTTGCTGAACTGTTGGCAGCATCGGCGGAATCTGCATCACCGGCAGGAAAAAGAAGTGGCAATCCAACTACAGATTTTCCGAGCGCCAGAACCTCCCATTTTGTAACTGGAATATTTGCAATGAGACCAATCCCATAGGAAGGCGGATTATCGCTATTCAAAATCCCTTCACTTGCTATGTTCGTCAAACCAGAATTGGTAATCAAAATTGCCTCATCTTTTCTAACCTTGCGCCACTTAAATCCTGGGGTCCCAATAACACAGCGCACAAAGCCATAATGTTTTGCGCCTAATTCACTTGCCAATTCCGAAACTTGAAAAACTTGATCCGAGCGATCTTGGTAGGCATCGACTTCTTGAACACCTATTGCGAAATCAGAATTACCTACATCTAACGCATTTGCAATGGTCCGTAAATTTTCCGCACCCTGGCCATGCAGCAAGTTCCATGTAGTTATTCGCACGAGCGCACTTTATAAGGGATTTTTCGCTTCGATTTGCCTGCCCTAGTAAGGTCGGCGGGTGAATGTTTTGAAGCTCCCATTGGCCAGCGAGGCGGTAGATCGCTCTGGTGAGCTTCGGCTAAAACCCGATGAATTAGCAAGGCTATGGAAGAGCGCTCGAATACTTCACTTCGCTTCGGGAAAATTCAGAGTCAAAGAGAGTTACGAATTAGATTTTCAGAGCGCTGATCAGATTGCCCAACTACGCAAAGATTCGAGTTTCGCTGAAGGCGAAGAGTTATTTCTAGGAATCGATAATGGCATTTCCTACTTCGCTTGGTGCAGCGATGCATCTGATTTTGAAAGTTTTGAGACTCTTGAAAATTACCAAACCTTAAGAACACTAGGCGATCATTTATCACAACTAGAGATGGGCCTAGCAATTCATTCGCAAGCAATTGCTAATTGGCATCACACCCATCAATTCTGCGCGAGATGTGGCGAACCAACGTTAAGCGCAAATGGCGGTTCACTACGTAAATGTTCCTCAGATGGTTCAGAACATTATCCAAGAACTGATGGCGCCGTAATTGTTCTAGTTAAAGATCAAGAAGATCGAGTATTGCTTGGTCGCCAAAAGATTTGGCCAGAGAGACGCTTCTCTTGCTTTGCAGGTTTTGTTGAACCTGGCGAATCATTTGAGCAGACAGTTTTACGTGAGGTCTTTGAAGAGTCTGCAGTTCGCCTTGATTCAATTACTTATCTTGGATCACAACCATGGCCCTTCCCAGCCTCGATAATGATTTCATTTTCTGGGATTGCAATTAATCCGGATTCTGCGAAAGCTGATGGCGAAGAGATTGAAGAGATCCGCTGGTTTACAAGGGCGCAAATGCGCGCTGCAATTGCAGATAAATCACTTACTCTGCCACCAGGCATGAGCGTTGCCCGAAAAATGATTGAGTTTTGGTATGAAAAAGATGGAGCAGATGTCCGAGATTTGATTGGTAAGTAAATGCCGGCAGCCAGTGTTGATCAGATACTTGAAGCGTTAGATCCAGAGCAGCGAGAAGTTGTAACAGCGGTCCGTGGCCCGGTCTGCGTAATTGCTGGCGCCGGAACTGGAAAGACTCGTGTTATTACACATCGGATTGCCTATGCAATTGCAATTGGCGTTACAGATTCAAGTAAAACCCTGGCTCTAACATTCACTGCACGCGCAGCAGGCGAAATGCGCGCAAGATTACGTGGTCTTGGAATTCCTAATGCAAGTGCTCGAACATTTCACTCAGCTGCAATCAAACAATTAATGTATTTCTGGCCCTACGCCTTTGGTGGCTCGTTCCCTTCACTGCTCACCATGAAATCAGGGGCGATTGCTGAAGCCCTGAATCGAACTGATTCTTCGCTAACTCCGCAGACCTCAACTCTGCGAGAGATAGCAAGTGAGATTGAATGGGCCAAGGTCTTAGAGATTTCACCAGATGAATATGTTGAATCAGCACTTGGGGCGGGGCGAACACTTCGGATTCCAAATAATAAACCCGACAAAGCAAATTTCGAAGATATCTCAAAGGTTTATCAGGCATATGAAACTTTAAAACAACAAGAGCGCGCAATTGATTTTGAAGATGTGCTCCTATTGACAGTCGGAATGCTGGAAGAGGATCGCGATGTTCGAGAGCGAGTTCGCGATCAATATCGCTACTTCACTGTCGATGAATACCAGGATGTTTCACCATTACAACAACGTTTGTTAAATTTGTGGCTTGGTAATCGTGATGATATCTGTGTTGTTGGAGATGCGGCTCAGACCATTTACTCATTTGCTGGTGCAAGTTCATCCTTCCTACTCGGCTTCACAAAGCGCTTTCCAAGTGCTCAGGTAATTCGACTTTCTCGCGGCTATCGCTCGACCCCAGAAATTATCGGAACCGCTAATGCGATTTTGCGCCAAGGCGGAATGATCGGCGAGCATGGCCACGAACTAGCTTCGATGAATGAACATGGCGCTAAACCTGAAATTGCCAAGTTCGATTCAAGCGCTGGTGAAGCAAATTACATCGCCAAGAAAATTTCAGAACTTCGCACCAAAGCTGGCGAACATGTTGAAGTTGCAATCTTGACCAGAACAAATTCCCAATTAGATATCTTCGAGCGCGAACTTCGGAGCGCCGGAATTGAATCCCAGATAAAAACCTCAGAAAAGTTCTTCGAGCGAGTCGATGTAAGAGATGCAATGCGAGTAATTAGAAGTGCATCCGTTCTGCCTACCGAGGGCGGAAATTGGTATGACGACTTGATTGCAGTTCTGCGCCCATTTGGCGACACCGATTATGTTCATGCATTTCTAGCGCTTGCGAAATCCATGCAAGAAGATGCAATGACCGCAGGAAACGCAATCACTTTGCGCACCTATCTGCGCGAGCTCGAAGATCGGGCCGAACAGAACAATCCGCCATCCTTGCCTGGAGTAGTTCTCTCAACGTTGCATGCCGCCAAAGGTTTGGAATGGGACCATGTTTTCTTGGCTGGAGTCAGCGATGGAATCTTGCCGATGGGCAACGATATTGAAGAGGAGCGCAGACTCTTCTATGTCGGCCTTACTCGGGCGAAGAGCGAATTACACCTCTCATATTCTGGGGCCCCGAGCCCATTTCTGAGCGGCATCCTTTAATTTAATTAACTTGCGCCATCGATGTGGCGTGGGTTACCCTTCTCCACATGTCACAACAACGCTCATTAATTGCAGGCGCAGGCCGCATCTCGGCTGCGTCTTTTGTTGTGGCATCAGCTAAAAACAAGCCATCAACACATAAGCATTTTGCCTTCGCTGCTACCTATGCAGCCTATGCAAAGCGCGGATCCTGGAGCTCTATCGGCTAACCGATAGTCAAAAGCCCCAGGGCCGCAAATCCTTTCAAAGGATTCGCGGCCCTTTTGCTTTTCTACCAGCCGCGAGAACCCAAGAAATTATCCAACCGGATAACTACCCCAACCCAACCAACCCAACCAACCCAACCAACCTAACCAACCTAACCAACCAAGAGAAAGCCAAACTCGACTAAACGAGAAAAGACGGAGGTGAGAACAGTGACTGTTCTCTTCAGCGAACTATTAGTACCGGGATGGGCCGAAGGCCCAGATGCAAAGATTGGTGTTACTGCTTTTGCAGATAGCGCAACGAAGCTTCCCTGCCATCAGGCAGATCCAGAGACCTTCTTCGCAGAAAGCCAAGCCGAAATTTCGTATGCCAAGGCGCTCTGTGGCGAATGTCCAATGCGAGCTAAGTGCCTAGAAGGCGCGCTATCTCGTGCTGAGCCATGTGGAATTTGGGGCGGTGAGTTGTTTGAAGATGGCAAGGTAATTCAAGCAAAGCGAAGCGCCGGCCGACCACGGCTTATTCAACTAGCTAGCTAATCAGATAAGACGCTGGCAACCACAAGCAGGATGTGGTTGCCAGTATCTATAACCGATTCCTCTGTCAGCTAAAGAACTTTGGTTAGCTAAAGAACTTTGGTTAGCTAAAGAACCCGAATCAATAGGATCGAATAAATTAATGGCCAAGGTGGCGCCGATAAGTTTGGCAGCATGATTTTGCGAAGTGCTATTTTCTGAAGTGCAAAATTGAATTACATGCGTGGCAATCAATCCGGTTAAAAGTGCAACCTGGGCTGATGGAAGTTCAAGACCCTTTCCTTCACCGTTATCTAGCGCAGCTAACATCTCAAAAGAATTGTGATGTGGAAATTGTTCAGAGCGCCAAAGGCTCAAGCAGTTTAGGCAAGGTGTTTTTCCAGGAATAACAATTGGACCTAGAACAATTGTGTTTTCAATTAGATTTGAAATCGGCAAGTGCGCAATTGCTTCACTTAGCCAAAGCTGCATAGTTTCTTGGGGGATCGATTCGGTAGAGATAATGAAGTCTGGCTTTAGTGGAAACTCCAGCTTTTCGGCTGGAAACAATTGCGAATTCCGCGCCAAGTCAGCAAGAACCAGGGCTTTCCGAAGCCCAACATCACTCCCGCGGATTGCAAGCCCGCAGACTTCGGATGGCTCAATATGAACTGCCGAATCGTGGCCAGCCGAACCGACTCGATCAGTTAATTTGATTAAAGCAAAACCACTGGCCTGTAAAACTGCAAAGAGTGAAAGTGCTAATCGATTTCGGCCATAAATGATAATCGAGAAATTACGACGTAGGCCAATTAGCGCTTCGGCATCTTTCTCGATCCCAATATCTGGATGCCAGCTATATAGATTCTCTTCGGCGCGCATTCGATTAGTAGAGTTAACGAAGTTAGCCGCTAACAGCTCTTTCTTCGGTGATAATTTTGGGACTGGTGATGTTCGAAATTCAATCAACCGCTCGTTGCTCAACACCCGCAAAACTTCAGAGGTTAAATCTGTAGATTTCGCACCAGTTTCTATTGCCGAGATGATGCTTCCCAGGGTGCGACTTCCGTCAAATAAACAGAGAAGTTCAAAAGCAATTTCAAATTTCAGTTCAATGCCACGGTGACTAAATCCAATGTAGATGTCACTACAGTCTTGACCCGAGACCTTGAAGAAATTGACCCCTGGTTTCAAAGCGGGATACTTGGCTAAATCAAACTTGGCTAAATCAAACTTGGTTATGGATCGAGGGCTCATGCGAGCGAGTATTTAGCACTTACAAGAACAGCCGCTTAATTGCCGAAAATCATGTGGAGATAGCTTCGATATTTCACCTGCCGGTAGTGCCTGTCTCATCAGATAGAAAACGCCCCCGCACTTTCGTGAAGGGGCGCCTCAAATTTTCTAGTGATGATCTGGTGTTAATTAAGCCTTACCAAGAATACGGTTAACTTTTGTTCCGCATACTGGGCAGATGCCTTGTGCCATACGGCGACCAGACTCAGAGACTTTTACGTGGCCTTCAAAGGCACGCTTCTCTTTGCACTTAACGCAGTAGGCCTCACCCTTATATTCTTCAGCCATTATGACCCTCCAGTCTCCGCACTCTCAAACGCTCGGGGACATCCCAAACCTTGCGTGCGTATGGACTCACCATACCCCCGAACACGCTCACAAGCGGGGATTTCAAGCCTAAATTGGGGGTAACTCCAGTATTTCTTCGGGCGAACCGGCAGATCCGGCCTCATAACCCTCTAAAAAGGCCTCAGCTCGATCCTTTTCCGGATATCGGGCAAGCAGCTCATGAAAGTCATCTCCATGTCCGGCAATGCGTAGATGGATTAGCTCATGAAACAAGACATATCGAAGCGCATAGTCGGGTGCAGTATTTAGTCGTTCTGAAATTCGAATTGTTTTATCAACTGTCGTGCAAGATCCCCAGCGCTCGCGCATTACGCGCCACGTTACCGAGATCGGACGTTCATTAAATTCGGGCAGATATTCGGCCAGAAGTAAGTCGCTTAAATCCAGTAGAGCGTCATCGCTCTTTCGCAGGCGATTCTCTCGCTTCAAAACTAGGTCGATCATCTCCGGAATGACTTCAAACTCTTGGCGCCTGCTCAATCGGTCAGGAATATGTATTTCGATCACACCATTTTGGCGATAGGCATGAAGTGTTCGCTTACGCCTTGAACTTCTAATCACCCGAAATTCGGGAAGTCTGGAGAGAAGCTCTTCATGCTCTTTCTTGAGAGATTTTTTAGGCTTTAGTTCAGGCATGTCGGGGAAGATATCGGCAAAGATTTCACCTTGAATAAAGTTCTCCACCGACCCCGCTAAATTATTACTTTCAGTATTGTTTGGAAGCTGCGGGAACATGATTTAGCACGCCTCCGTTATCCCCAGAACTCAAAGAGTTATCAACTGCTTATACACAAGTTTATCAACAGCCCCTGCAGAATGGTTGTATTGCCTTAGCCATCTGAAAATATCTTATTGGTGATGAAATTGCGGCCCAGAATTCGAAATTGGAATTTATCTTGCTATTAAACAGGCAAAACCCTCAACTATTACTTTAAATTACTTGAAATTACTTGAAATTTTTGAAATTACTTGAAATTACTTGAAATTAACCAGCCCCACTAAGTTGATTATGGCTTCTTATTACCTTAGGTTTCGACCACGAAGTTCTCGGATAACCGTTCGTTGTTTGCAAGGGGAAGGCAAACAAAGAATTGTGCGCCCGGGGACTTCGCTTTTTATCTGGTGCTTTTAAAGTAGCCCAGAGAGGTCATCAGGAACGATGGTGCTATTCAAGAACTTGTTTACATCCGCAAGATCTTCGGATCTTGGAAGAAGCGCAGGGTCTTCCCAGCGTTGATCGCGTTGAGCCAGCCCAATCTCACTTTCAACTTCAAACCAGAAATGCGAACATTCGCGCATTTTTCTTGGTGAAACTTCTAGGCCAAGAAGTGTTGCAAATAATTGTTGGGTTGGAGATTTCGTGGCCCGCGCTCTGCGCAAAGTTTCGCTAAGCGCAGGATAAGAAGGAAGTCGATCGCCAACAGCTTTAGTTGAAACATAATCAATCCAACCTTCGATAAGCGCCAAGATCATCTCTAATTTTTCAAGAGCGGCATCTTGAGAAGGACTCTGTTCTGGTTTAAACAATCCTGCAGAAATTGCAACAGAAATTGATTCGGGATTATTTATATCTAATTCGCCAGTTTCTAACGCCCGCTCTGCTTGTTCTTGAATTGAATCGATATCAATCTTTATGCCTGCGCCATAAGCTGTAATCGCTTCCTGGATATATCCTGATAGCCACGGAGAGTGTGAAAATAAACGTGATGCTGCTGCTTCCCGGACCGCAAGGAAGATACGGACTTCATCAACTGGGATATCTAAACCATCAGCCCATTTCGCAACATTCTCTGGAATCAATCTGGCCTCGCTCGCCCCAAATAGCGGGATTGCCACGTCGTTCGCGCCGGTTATTGAGACCGCTAATTGCCCAATCGAAGTTCCAAGCTGATTTGCAATCAGCGAACCCATAAAGGCCCGCATAATTGGAGCAACAGCCGCCATACCTTGTTCCATATCACTTTTGAAATCGCTTTCGAGGGGGGTCTGCTTCAAAACATTTGTTAACGCGCTCGCCATTCCATCCGCGAGCGGCTCAATCATCTTCGCCCAATTGGTAACTGATGAATCTAACCAATCTCGTCGGCTCCATGCCGGAAGATTTGATCTTGAAAGCGCTGGGAAAGTCGTCGCTTCATCTAGCCAAGTATTTGCAATATCCAATGCGACTTGTGAATCCGCAACATCTTGCGAACCGATAGGGCGCTCGCCCTGACTGGAAATAAATTTGCGCGCCACATCTCGCAAGACATCAGGTGAAATAAGTGGACCAACCGAACCTGCGCTATTGGCAGCGGCAAAGAGAGTCTGCGGATTTAATCCAAAATTTGAAAGCTGGGCCAAGAGTTCGTTGAAATCCGGAAGTTTGTTCTCATTTGAATTCGTGTTATCAGGATCTTCAGGATCACCAGGATTACCGGGACCAAAGCCGAAGTTGTTATTCACTGATTTACCCTCCCTTCAAAATGATCAGAAAAATTAAATCTAAAAACTTAAAGTTACATATCTAAGGTAACCAAGGCTAGTTAAAGTTTCTTCCCGAATTCCTAAGCTATTTCAGAATATGTCAGAATATTGTGAAAAGGTGTGAAATTTCTCTTAGCTTTCCCTGATAAGTTCAAGCTCGGCTTCAGGGCCAGAAGGCGAAATTGTCGGCTCTAGTTGTTAAAGTGACCTATTGATTGCAGGAGTTCTCTTGAAAATCCTGGCAAGCGAAACTGGGGGTAGGGCAAGTGCAGGGTTTTCAAGTCGTAGCAGCATCTAGCAGCTCGGTCTTTGCCGCACTTATCTGGTGGTTAATTCCCTTCTTCGCAGTCCTTGGCGCAATCATTTATGTCACCTGGGTTGCAAAGTTCAAAGATAAGTATGCAAATGAGACGAATCGTTCGGTAACTAAATTCCAAAGTTTCCAAGATAGTTTTCGCGATGACTCCACACCCAATACCTAAATATCTCTCAAAACCAGCTCTCTATTTTCTAATTTTGGTATTTCTCTTCTCCCTCATGGTCCCAATGCCCTTTGCGATTATTTCGCCAGGACCAGTCACGGATCTGTTGGATAAAGGCATCAAAATCAGTGAAGGCGTAAATAGCGACCAAGTTTCCGATCCCAAAGGAAAGCTTTTCTCGCTCTCGGTCTATGTATCAAATCCAGATACCAGGCCACCCGGAATTATGGTTTTAGAAGCGTGGTTAAACGGTGACTCAGTTGTATTGCCAAGTGAGGTTGTTTACAAAGAGGGCGAGACAACCAAATCAGCTAAGGCTCAAGGCGCGAAAGAAATGCTCAAGTCCGAAGCGGCGGCCGCAATTGCCGCAGCTAATTTCTTAAAGAATGCACAGCCAGATAAACCTCTAAATTGGAAAGCCTCGGATATAAAATTTGTAATGAAGCGCGTCGGTGGCCCAAGTGCAGGTCTTGCTTTTTCACTCGCACTTATTTCAAAGCTTTCGAATCCAGAATTAATTGCTGGAAGAAAAATTGCGGTAACTGGAACCATTAACGAAAATGGAAGAGTAGGAAGCGTTGGGGGAATGGATCAGAAATTGCATGCAGCTCTGGACGCTGGTGCAACAATTGCGGTTGTCCCTAAAGCCAATTGCCGAGATATAACGTTTGCTGAGAGCGGTTTGCAAGTGATGGCCGTAAACAACCTCAGTGAAGCATTTCACGGATTAATCGACCCCAAGATTGGCCAAAATTTCAGGTGCCCGGCCTAATTTTCGAAACATTTTGGAATTGTGGGTTTTCTTGGTTTTCCAACTATGTAGAGTATGGACATGAGTTCATTTCAATTTCCCGGTAATCCCTTCTCTGGTTCATCAGGTCCTCAAAATCCACTTCGCCCTAAGCGCCCAGGACCCTTTGCGCTCACTGCAATCGTTCTTGTCATTCTCGGATCGCTGCTCGTAGGCCTTAGTGGTTTTTATGCTGACTTTCTCTGGTTTCGCTCTGTTGAATTTCAAACTGTCTGGAGCACAGTTCTTATTACGAAAGCATCCCTCTTTATTTTCTTTGGACTCATTACTTCGCTTTTCATAACAACAAACATTTATCTGGCATATAGAAGTAGACCGCTTTATGCACCCGTTTCAGTTGAAGCGGATAATTTAGAGAGATACCGCGGACAACTAGAACCAATTCGCCGCTGGGTATTGCTTGCAATAGCGCTAGGTTTCTTCTACTTCTCTGGAACTTCAGGAGTTGCGCTCTGGGAACGATGGATGCAATTTAGAAATGCAACTCCATTTGGTGTCAAGGATTCCCAATTTGGTTTAGATATTTCTTTCTTTGTTTTCAAGTTACCGTTTTACGAGGCCTTATTGGCATGGGCAATCTCTACTCTTATTCTGACAATCATCGCTAGCGCCGCTGTTCATTACTTATATAGCGGAATTAGATTACAAGTCCCTGAAGATAAAACGACTGTAGCAGCTCGGGTTCAACTCTCAGTCTTGCTCGGTATTTTTGTGCTGATCAAGGCAGTTGCATATTGGTTTGATCGCTACGCACTTGCATTAAAAGAGGGAAGACTTATTACTGGTCTTTCTTACACCGACGTGAATGCGCTGCTGCCAGCTAAAGCAATCCTGGCTGGAATCTCCATAATCTGTGCGCTCCTCTTCTTTGCAAATATCATTCGCCGTTCGTGGGTTCTACCTGCAGCCGGAGTAAGCCTTCTAGTTATTTCATCAGTTCTGATTGCTGGTGTTTATCCAGCGGCTATTCAACAATTCCAAGTTAAGCCAAGCGAATCTTCAAAAGAAGCGCCGTATATCCAGCGCAATATCGATGCAACTCGTGCCGCTTATGGATTAAGTGATGTCCAAGTTAAAGATTACCAAGCCACGATCGAAACATCTGCTGGTCAGTTGAAGAATGACGAAGCAACTATTTCAAATATTCGACTATTAGATCCAACCGTTGTTCCATCTACATTCCGTCAGTTGCAACAAATCAAGCCTTACTACAACTTCGCAGATTCTCTCGATGTTGATCGCTACACAATTGATGGCGTAAAGCGTGACTCAGTTGTCGCTCTTCGCGAATTGAGCATTGAGGGCAATCCTGCTCGAAATTGGATTAACGACCACTTGGTTTATACCCACGGTTTTGGTTTCGTATCTGCATTTGGAAACACAATTGACCCAGATGGAAAACCAACTTTTAGCGTTGGCGATATTCCACCAACAAAGGGTCTAGGAGAATTCCAACCTCGAATTTACTTCGGTGAGAATGTTCCAAATTATTCAATTATTGGTGGTGCTAAAGGCAGCGACCCAGTAGAGCTTGACTATCCAGATGATAAATCTGAAAATGGTCAGAGGAACTACACCTACACCGGTAAGGGTGGCGTCCCAATGGGATCCCTATTTACCCGTCTGCTCTTCGCAATCAAGTATCAAGAACAGCGCATTGTTCTATCAAACTTGATCAATTCAGATTCGAAGATTCTCTTCAACCGTAATCCAAATGAGCGTGTTGCAAAAGTTGCTCCTTGGTTGACACTTGATGGAAATATTTATCCTGCAGTAGTTGATGGTCGCATTTTGTGGATAGTTGATGGTTACACAACCAGCAACGGTTACCCTTACTCAAGAAAGACTAACCTCGCTGGGGCTACAACAAACACCATCACAACAAACGCTGCAGCTGTTGCATCACTTGCAAGCAGGGATATCAGCTATATGCGAAATTCCGTAAAGGCAACTGTCGATGCCTATGACGGAACCGTGAAGCTTTATCAATGGGATACCAAAGATCCAATACTTGCAACCTGGAGTAAGGCATTCCCGGGAACCGTGACTCCAAAGAGTGCAATGTCTAAGTCATTGCTTGAACACATTCGCTACCCTGAAGATCTCTTCGGCGTTCAACGCGATGTCTTGAGCTCGTATCACGTCAAAACTGCAGATGCATTTTATGGCGGACAAGATTTCTGGCGAGTTCCAACTGATCCATCTTCATTGGGTGCAAATGCTGGAATCCAGCCTCCTTATTACATGACACTTAAATTACCTGGCCAAGAGAAGGCTGCATTCTCACTTACATCCTCATTTGTTCCACGAGGAAATCGTCAGAACTTAACTGCCTTCGCCTCGGTAAATTCAGACTTCGGTCCGGATTACGGAAAGATCTCTCTGCTACAACTTCCACGCTCGACCAACATTCCTGGTCCTTCACAAGTTGCATCGAACTTCGAAGCTAAGCCAGAAGTAGCCCAAGCGCTCTCCTTGTTACGTCAAGGCGGATCTGATGTTGTTCTTGGAAACTTGCTGACACTTCCAGTTGGTGGCGGTTTACTTTATGTCCAGCCAGTTTATGTTCGTGCGACCGCTAACAATGCGGCGTATCCATTGCTGCAAAAAGTTCTAGTCTCCTTTGGTGATGTAATTGGATTTGATAACACACTTAAGGGTGCACTGGATCAAGTATTTGGTGGAAACTCCGGAACTAATTTAAATAACACCTCGCAAACAAATTCTGGTGGTTCAACTCCAACAGTTAGCAATTCTGTGAAATCTGCACTTGAGAACGCAAAAGCAGCGTTAGCAGATGCACAAGCCGCACTTAGAAGAGGCGACTTTGCTGAATATGGCAAGGCTCAGGATCGTTTAGAAGCAGCAATCGCTGCTGCAATCGCTGCACAAAGGTAATTTCCTAAAAGTAATTTGGGTAATTAAACCTTTCGGCATAAGATTGCTGAACCGACGCGGGGTGGAGCAGCTCGGTAGCTCGCTGGGCTCATAACCCAGAGGTCATAGGTTCAAATCCTGTCCCCGCTACCAATCAAGACCAGTTGATACCAGTCGATGGCTTACGGAGAACACACCGTAGGCCAGACCATCAATAGCTAAGACAAAAACACTCTGACCGGCTGCATGCGCGCTCTCAACCTGGGCAGATATCTCACTTGGGAATTTAGCAGTGGCTTTAACCATCGCAACGCTTGGACCAAATAGTGCAGTTCTAGATTTTCCATTCAGAATAACTCGGGCAGCAATACCTTGAATCGCAGATTGATTCCATTGAGTAAAAGCAATCGGGGCAATACTTTTCTCTTCTAGATATTTTCCGACCGCTTTCATCGCTTTATGTTGATCCGATGGATTCTCAGCCATTTTAGTTAAGTGCTCCTGCAGTCCAACAATTAAAGTCAGAGTTACAGTTTGCAGAACTGATTGTTCGAAGTAAGTATCTGGATCGTTCTTATATGGATTAGTTTCAATAATTTCATTCTCAACTTCGAAAATTTCTTCATATTGCGGCTCTTTTTTACCTGGCTTTTTACTTGGCTTCTCGCCTGAACTTGAACCACGGCTTTTTGTAAGGTAATTAACTATCAAGACGATGAGGACAAAGGCGATAAAACCAGAGAGAACGAGAAGGATTTGTTGAACTTGGGAAGCGCTTAATTCGAGCCCAGCAATCTCAATGTCACTAATTTCAACGCTAGCCATTCGGAAATTTCCCATCTAATTTATTTCCTTAATGAAATCACTATGAAGTAGCCCATTACTTGAAATCGCACTCCCACCATGTGGTCCATCTTTGCCATTAAGGTCTGTGAATTTTCCGCCAGCTTCACGAACAATTACATCGAGCGCCGCCATATCCCAGAGGGAGAGTGAAGGTTCAACAGCGATATCAACTGCGCCTTCTGCAACCAACATATGTGACCAGAAATCTCCATGGCCTCGGGTCCGCCACACTCGCTCTTGCAGTGCGACAAATTTATCTTTTCGCTCACCCCAACCAATCAGGTCTGAATATGAAATCGATGCGTCACCAAGTTTTGAAACCTTTGAAACCCTTAGTTCGGTTATTTCACCAGCGCCAGCTCCAGAATTAACTCCAGAATTAAACTGGGTCTTTGCGCCCAATCCCTTCGCAGCCCACCAACGTCTTGCGAGTGCTGGTGCGCTTACAACTCCGACTACAACTTCGCCCGCAGGATCAATCAATCCAACTAGCGTGGCCCAGGTCGGCACGCCACGTAAATAATTTTTGGTTCCATCAATTGGATCAATTACCCAGCAATACTTACCGGCTAGCGAATCGGGGCTACCGAACTCTTCGCCAACAACTAAATCATCAATGCGAGCCTTTGAAATTTCATTTCGAATTGCACTTTCAACCGCTTTATCTGCATCAGTCACTGGGGATGAATCAGGTTTGGTTTCAATTACTAAATCAAGTGCTTGATAGCGCTTTAGTGAAATCTCATCGGCAACATCTGCAAGACGTTTTGCGAGCTCTAAATCTGATTTTAAATCATGGGCGCGCGATGACATGCGCAAATCCTACTGCACCAATCCAACTAGGCCTTAAGCAGGCGCCGCAAGCTCTCTAGCCTTGACTTGCTTACATCATCGAGATTCCAAGAATTTAATGCGCAACTCTCTTCGTTATGCGAGCAGTTCTTTGGGCAGTGTTCTATCGCTTCACTAAATTCACTGAAGGCAGAAATTACGCGGTTGCTATCAACATGAGCGACGCCAAAGGATCTAACTCCTGGAGTATCAATAATCCAGCCCGGATTTAGTGCGAGTGCAATTGCAGATGAAGAAGTATGACGACCACGTCCAGTCGCATCATTTACCGAACCCGTTGCCCGATCAGCGTTCTCTACCAAAGCATTTACTAGTGTGGATTTTCCAACCCCAGAGTGTCCGAGTAAAACCGTGCACTTGCCATCAAGTAATTCACGTATTTCATCTAGTCCGCGACCTTTTTGTCTCTTAATCTGGGTCTTAATTATTTTAATATTTAAGTCTTTGTATGCTTCTAAGAACTCCTTGCCATCAGATAAATCACATTTTGTCATAATTATTATTGGCGTGATTGCCTGGTCATAAGCAACAACGAGTGCGCGATCAACAAAACCATGCCGGGGTTCTGGATTTTCGGATGCAATTACGATCGCCATCTGATCAACATTTGCAACAATCATCCGCTCAATTTCAGCGTCATCATCAACAGTGCGGGTTAGTGCATTTTTGCGTTCTGCCACTGTAACTATTCGAGCCAGGGTTCCGTCTTCGCCTGAAATGTCTCCAACTAATCCAACGGTGTCACCGACTACTACAGAAGTTTTTCCAATCTCGCGAGATTTCATCGCAGTGATAACTCCAGCCGAATCAAACTTCGCTGCTGAATCCAATTCTCTTTTTGAACCTAGTAAGCAAGTTACGCGCCCGCGATCAACCGCAACTACAAAAGCTGTTGCTGCTTTCGAATAATCTGGTCGATCTTTTGTGCGTGGTCTTGTGCTGCGAGCTGGTCTAGATCGAACATCATCTTCATCGAACTCACTGAAGTTACGTGGCTCAACCATTGGAACCCAACATTTGCTGCCAGGCGCCCGGAAAATCCGGAAGCGTTTTCTGTGTAGTAGCAATGTTCTCTACATCAATCCCATCAATCGCCAGGCCAATGATTGCACCTGCAGTTGCAAGTCGATGATCATCGTAGGTATGGAAAGTTCCACTGTGCAGTGGGGCTGGAGAAATATGCAGCGCACTCTCTTCCTCATCCACATCGCCACCGAGAGCATTTAATTCGGCAGCAAGTGCGGCCAATCGGTCTGTTTCATGCAATCGAAGGTGGCCAATTCCACGGAGCGAAGATGGTGAATCAGCAAGCGCCGCTACTGCTGCAATTGAAGGAGTTAGTTCACCGACATCGTGCAGATCAATATCAATCCCATGAATTTTTCCAGTACCAGAAATCTTTAAATCATTTCCGGCAAATTCTATTTTGGCACCCATTTGGGTAAAGATATTTCTAAGTTGATCACCTGGTTGGGCCGTCTTCTTTGGCCAATCTGAAATCACAACTTCGCCACCACAAATCATCGCCGCTGCCATAAAAGGCGCAGCATTTGAGAGATCTGGTTCAATCACTAAATCTTGGCCAGCTAATTCACCAGGCTCGACTCGCCATTCGCGCCGGCCACTTTCATTAACTTTGCTCTCAAGTTTTGCACCAAATGTTTGCAACATCGCAATTGTCATTTCGATATGAGGCAGAGATGGCAGAGTCTTTCCAATATCTTTTATCGTAATTCCAATTTGAGTTACGGGACCAATCAGCAGCAAGGCAGAGATAAATTGACTAGAAGCCGAGGCATCGATTTCAAGTGTGCCACCTTTGATTGCACCGCTTCCATTAATAGTTAAAGGGAGAGAGTATTTTCCTCCATGCTCGATGGTTACGCCCAACTCTTCAAGTGCGCGAATTACTGGCCCAACAGGTCGCTCGTGCGATCTGGCATCGCCATCAAAGTGAATCAAGCCATTGGCAAGTGCTGCAACAGGTGGCAAGAAGCGCATCACGGTTCCAGCATTTCCAACATCGACACTTGCAGGGCCAAAGAATTTTCCGGGAGTTATTTGCAAATCACCATTTGGTTCTTGAGTAATTGCGCAACCAATTGCCCTAAGTCCAGAAATCATTAACGCGCTGTCACGGGAATGTAATGGTTTTCTTAAAGTCGATGGGGTTTTTGCAAGCGCCGCCTGAATAAGTGCGCGATTTGTAGCAGATTTTGAACCTGGAATTGTTATTGCGGCGTTGATTGGATTATTTCCCCGAAAGGGTGCGCGCCATAAATCTTCAGCGCTCGATCCAATTTTTTTGCTCACCGCGCAAGCCTACCTCAGCGGGTATTCTTGCCGTTATGTGCGGAAGATATGCCCTAGTTAAATCAGCTGGCGAATTGATTGAAGAATTTGAAATTACAACAAACAGGATTCCAGCGGCGCTTCCTGCAGATTGGAATATTGCACCAACCCGCGAGATATATGTGATTAGGGATTTTAGGGATATTGGTGATGATGTAAGTGAGAATCGTCGTGAATTAGCAACGCTTTCCTGGGGAATGATTGCACCTTGGAGCAAAGATCGAAGTGAAGCAGTTCGGTCACAATCACAAGCAATTAATGCCCGAAGTGAAAGTGTTCATGAGAAACCAACTTTTCGAAGTGCATTTAAATCTCGGCGCTGTTTAATTCCCGCATCTGGATATTATGAATGGGCAACTGAACTTGGAAAATATGAGAGCAAACAACCCTTCTTTATTCAATCTGATATCGAAGGAAAGTCACTTGCATTCGCCGGAATTTATGACCGCTGGGTTGATCCGAGTGGCGAAATTTTTGAAAGTGCGTCAATCATCACAAGGCCTGCCGTAGATTTTCTTGCAAAAATTCATAATCGAATGCCAACCTTTCTTCCCGTCAATCGCTGGGATGCTTGGCTAGATCCAAAGGTAAATTCTGTGGAAGAGATTCAAAAACTTATGGAGCTTGCAGAACCAGCGAAAGGGCTGCGAGCACACCCAGTTTCTACTCGAGTAAATGCCACTCGAAATAATGGTGCGGATCTGATTTCTGAGATCGATGTGAGCGAGCCCAATACCCTTTTCTAGGCAGGCGCCAAACCTGGGTTCGCCTGATTTAGTGGCTGGGAATAAAGTGAGACGGCTCTTTGTTTTAAAGCCAAAGGTCCAATTGTCTTTAGCGCTACGAAAGTTGAGTGATTCTTTGGCGGTAACCTTATTCCCGATGAACTCGGAAATAGAGATTAGAACTCCGGCCCAACTTCTGGCCACGGAGTCCGTTCTCGAGCGCACAGCCCGGTTTGAACGCGATGCAATGCAATATACAAATCAGTTGTATGCCGCAGCTATGCGCTACACCAAAGATCCACATGATGCCCAAGATTTAGTTCAAGATACTTATGCAAAAGCATTTACTTCGTTTCATCAATTCGAACCTGGAACAAATTTAAAAGCCTGGCTCTATCGAATTCTTACAACAACATTTATTAACACTTATCGCAAAGACCAACGACGTCCACTTATCTCTGATGGTGAAGTTGAAGATTGGCAATTGGCGGCATCGGCAAGTCACACAAGTGATCAGGGAAAATCTGCGGAAGATGAAGTTTTAGAGAATCTGCCTGATGGCGATGTAAAGCGTGCACTTCATGAGATTCCAGAGGAGTTTCGTTTAGCTGTTTTCTACGCAGATGTTGAAGGCTATTCATATAAAGAGATTGCGGATATTTTAGGAATTCCTGCTGGGACTGTTATGTCTCGCCTCCATCGTGGCCGCAAATTACTTCGCGTTCTTTTAATGGATTACGCCAAAGATCGCGGGTTTGGAGGATCTGATGGAATGTAATGAAGTTATGCATGCCTTGATTCTCTTTATTGATAATGAGATTGAAGATGCAATTCAGGTTCAAACTTTTCAGAGCCATTTTGAAGAGTGCCCACAATGTCTGACCGAGATGGAGCACGAGCGCCAAGTTCTGACTCGGATGAAATCTTTATTGTCAGATGCATGTTGCGAAGAAGCCCCTGAGGATTTGCAGAATCGCATCGCCCAGCAGACCGCACTTCTTGCATCACAAATGTTTAGCCCGACCCAAGTCATAACCGAATACCGCCGAACCGAGACAACCATTAACGGTGAGACACACATTGAAATTGAAACTACTCACGAGATTAGACGTGATTTCCCGCTAAGTTAGCGGTTATGAATTCAGAGACAGTATTGGGAGCCATCGGAATGGCATCTCTAACTGTGCGTCCCGCCGATACATCGGTAGCCCAAGCGCTAAATGACTTACCGATCTTGGCTACACCAACTCTGATCAATATTTTTGAAGGTGCCTGCACTGCTGCACTTTCTGAGCATTTAGATTCTGGCGAAACATCAATCACTTCAAATTTTGCTGTAACTACGCATGCATCAGTAGGAGTAGGAATAGAAATCAGAGCAAATGCAACTTGTATAGAAATCGAAGGCTCAATCTGCAAATTCAACATTGAAGTTCATCAAGGCACCAGATTAATTGCATCTGGAGCCATCGAAAGAAAAATAGTAGATCGAGTCTCCTTTGCAGCTCGAATTGCAGCGGAGTCGATTTCAAGAGAAGCGATTTAAATTCGAGATAAAAAAATGAGCCCGCCCTAAGGCGAGCCCATTACTTCAGAACTAGTTCTGACTACTTCTTAGTTGCCCAAAAAATCTCGGCAATCTCATCAATCTTTGTAATGAGTTTTTCAGCAACTGCAACATCGTTTGAACCCTTGGTTCCACCAGCGCCAGCAAGTTTTGTTGCTTCGTTAAATAGAACATGTAGTTGAGGGTAGGCTTCAAAGTGGTTTGGCTTGAAGTAATCAGTCCAGAGAACCCAGAGATGATGCTTAACTAATTCAGAGCGCTCTTCCTTGATAGCCACAGCGCGGGATTTGAAATCTGCATCACTTGAAGCTGCATATTTCTCCATGGTTGCCTTGATTGAAAGAGCTTCAATCTTCGCCTGTGCTGGGTCATAAACACCACAAGGTAGATCGCAATGTGCGTGAGCAATTACTTCTGGCTTAAAGAGATTCTTGAAGTTCATAACTTGCCTTTCATTTGGATTTACCGGATTTATGGTGCGAGACTACTACGCCTATGAGTCGTGTGCATTTTAACGTTGCTAAATTCCTAAGGGCTGTAGAGATCCGCGGGGATTCAATGTCGCCCAACTACAACGATGGCGATTGGCTGCTATTTCGGGTGCTCCCAGCAAAATCCAAGGCAAAGTCCAAAGCACAAGAACTGATTGGCAAAGTCGTGCTAATCCAGCGCCAATCAGAATTTGGCACAGACTTCTTGCAAGTTAAGCGGGTTACCCAAGTTTCCGATAGAAATAATAAAACTGAAATTTGGGTCGAAGGCGATAACAAAGGCGCATCTACAGATTCCCGAAATTGGGGCGCACTTGATTCAAGTGAAGTTATTGGAAAGCTAATACTTCGATATCGCCGCGCACCTAAGAAATAACTAGCGCCTAAGAAATAACTAGCGCGAGAAGGCTTCCATCAGTAGCGCCTTCTGCTCTTCTTCATGCAAATGATGAGAACCAGTTGCTGGGCTTGCAGTTGCGCGACGAGATACCCGACGAAGTGTTCGACCTTCGAGAATTTCAGATGTTGTAAGAGCAACAAATGGCCAAGGTCCTTGATTTGCTGGTTCATCTTGAACCCAGAGTAAATTCGCATTTGGGTGTTTAGCTGCAGCAGCTAAGAATTGCTCGGCAGGGAATGGATAAAGTTGTTCTAGTCGAATAATTGCGGTCGAGCTCTCGCCCAACTTCTCACGCTCTGCAACTAGATCGTGATAGACCTTTCCAGAACAGAAAATAACTCGACTTGCATTAACGATAGTCGGATCCTCAATTAAAGGTTTAAATGTTCCGGTTGTGAAATCTTGCATCCCAGATGCAGCCGCTTTCAAACGCAACATCGACTTTGGTTCAAAGACGATAAGTGGACGTCGTGCTGGATTCTTCATATGCCAACGCAGTAAGTGGAAGTAAGACGCTGGTGAAGATGGTTGAGCAACAGTCATATTTAATTCTGCGCAGAGTGCAAGGTAGCGCTCGATACGACCAGATGAGTGATCCGGTCCTTGCCCTTCATAACCGTGTGGAAGTAGAAGGACTAGCGATGAACGCTCGCCCCACTTTTGTAGCGCGGAAGAAATGAATTCATCAATGATGGTTTGTGCGCCATTGGCGAAGTCACCAAATTGCGCTTCCCACATTACGAGGGCATTTTCGCGTTCTACCGAATAGCCATATTCAAAGCCCATCGCGGCATATTCGGACAAGAGGGAATCAAATACGAAGAATTGATTCTCATCTGAAATAAGTGAGCGAAGCGGTGTCCAATCAGATCCGTTGTTCTGATCAACAACAACAGCGTGACGATTACTGAATGTTCCGCGCTTTACATCTTGCCCAGCAAGTCGAATTGGGTGGCCCTCTAATAGAAGTGATCCCATTGCAAGTAATTCACCGGTTGACCAGTCAACGGTTCCCTCATCGAGCATCTCGACTCGCTTGGCAAGTTGTGGTGCAAGTTTTACATGCGGAGTAAATCCTTCTGGAATCGCGCTCTGGGTTGCAACAATCTTTCTAAGAGTTGCCTCATCTACTGATGTGTTTACAGTCTCTGGTGCTGGCGCAACTGGAACCACGATATTTGAATTATGTTCTGGCTCAATATTATGAACCGCGTTATAAACCGCATCAAGTTGTGCTTGATAATCTTGTAATACTTCTTCAGCTTCTTCGACTGTGATATCGCCGCGACCAATTAGCGCTTCGGTGTAGAGCTTACGAGTTGATCGCTTTGCCTCAATCAATTTATACATCATTGGTTGGGTGAAACTTGGTTCGTCGCCTTCATTATGTCCGCGACGACGGTAGCAAACCATGTCGATCACAACATCTTTCTTAAATGCTTGGCGATACTCGAAGGCGATTCGTGCAACTCGAACAACACTCTCTGGATCATCAGCATTTACATGGAAGACTGGCGCCTGAATCATTTTTGCAATATCTGTCGAATAAGTTGAAGATCTAGCTGCATGTGGCGATGTTGTGAAGCCAACTTGGTTGTTTACGACAACGTGAATTGTTCCACCGACGCGGTAACCCTTTAACTGTGAGAGGTTTAGCGTTTCAGAAACAACACCTTGGCCAGCAAATGCGGCATCTCCGTGCATCAAGATTGGAAGAACACTGAAGATATCTTTCACATTTAACTTATCTTGCTTTGCGCGGGTAATGCCTTCTAATACTGGGTTTACGGCCTCGAGGTGAGAAGGGTTTGCAGCCAGATAAATCTTGGTGGTTGCGCCTGATTCTGCAGTGAAAGTTCCCGCAGTTCCAAGGTGATACTTAACATCGCCAGAACCATGAACTTGATTCTCGGCGTAATGCCCTTCAAACTCTTGGAAAATTTGGCCGTAGGACTTTCCACCAATATTTGCAAGAACGTTTAGGCGGCCACGGTGTGGCATTCCGATGCAAACTTCATCTAATCCGCGATCTGCAGCTGAGGAAATAATGGCATCAAGTAATGGAATTAAAGTTTCGCCACCTTCAAGAGAGAAGCGCTTCTGCCCAACATATTTTGTCTGCAAGAAAGCTTCAAATGCCTCAGCGCTATTTAGTTTGCGCAAAATTCGAAGTTGTTCTTCGCGTGGAGTTCTTGGGTATCCAACTTCCACATATTCTTGAATCCAGGCACGCTCTAGCGGGTTCTCGATATACATATATTCAACGCCGATAGTGCGGCAATATGAATCACGGAGCGTTCCTAGAATTCTGCGTAATTTCATTACCGGTTTGCCACCAAAGCCACCAGTTGCGAATTCGCGATCTAGATCCCAGAGTGAAAGTCCATGAGTAACAACATCCAAATCTGGATGAGAGCGCTGGATATATTTAAGTGGATCGATGTCTGCCATTAGGTGGCCTGATGTGCGATACGCGTTGATTAGCTCTTGAACGCGAGCAGTCTTACCAACTTGATCTTCCTTGCTAAAGCGCATATCAACAACCCAGCGGATTGGAACGTATGGAATACGTAGCGCTGCAAAAATCTCGTCGTAGAAACCATTTTCGCCGAGCAACAATTCATGAATTCGTTTTAAGAAATCACCAGATTGTGCGCCTTGAATAATTCTGTGATCGTAAGTGCTAGTTAAAGTTACAACTTTACTAATTGCTAACTCGGCCAAAGTATCTTCATTTGCGCCTTGAAATTCCGCTGGATAATCCATTGCGCCAACGCCAAGAATTAAGCCCTGTCCTTGCACTAATCGTGGGACCGAGTGGACTGTGCCGATTGTTCCTGGGTTTGTAAGTGAAACTGTTGTTCCAGCAAAGTCTTCGACGGTCAGAGAACCACCGCGAGCTTTGCGAACGGTCTCTTCGTATGAAGCCCAGAACTGAGCAAAATCAAGTTCTTCGCAACCCTTAATAGATGGAACTAATAATTGGCGTGAACCATCTGGCTTTGCTAAATCAATTGCAATACCAAGGTTTATATGTTCTGGCGTCCCAATTGCAGGCTTGCCATCTAATTCGCCGAAGAAGGCATTCATTTCTGGCATCTGTCGTATTGCACAAATCATCGCGTAACCAATTATGTGAGTAAATGAAACTTTTCCACCGCGGCTACGCTTTAAATGATTGTTGATGACTGTGCGATTATCAATCATTAATTTTGCGGGGATTGCGCGAACACTTGTTGCAGTCGGAACTGTTAATGAAGCTTCCATGCTCTGCACAACGCGAGCGCTTACGCCACGAATTGGTTCGAGAGTTGATGCACCGGGACTTACTAAAGTTGGAATTGGTTTGGCAATTGGATCCGCAGGAGTTGCGACTTTAACTGGTGCAGCCGGAGTTACTTGCGCAACTGGTGCAGCCGAAGTTGCTGGCGTTGCTGAAACCTGTGTTGCAGCCACTGGTATTTGTAGCGCGCTTGGATCAACAACCTTCTTTGGCAGCGGTGGAGTTCCACCTAATGGCGCGTTATCTAAAGTTGGAATTACTTTGCCATTATTTTGCGCAACAGTCCCATTTGTATTTGGTTTGTAGTCAGCAAAAAATGCCACCCAAGCTGTATCTATTGAATTTGGGTCCGCTAAATACTTTTCATACATCTCATCGACGAGCCACTCATTTGGCCCAAAAGATCCACCAAAATGATTAGCAGGTGTATTAGATCCAGTTGCCGACACTTTTGATGCTCCTAAATTTTATTTAAGTCTCACTTAAGTCTAATAGAGGTATCGGGCCGGTCCATACGCCTGTGGCGATATCTCTGGAAATGCCAAGAATTACCTTAATCACATTCCAATTCAGGGCCCAGCGCCTTCAATATCTCTTAGGTTTCCCCTCCGAAATCCCCACGAAAGATGTGCGACATCCTTCCCAAATCCCTCCCTGTCTCTTCGACATCCGTTCAAGCCCCATCACTCCTCTCTTTGAAATCAACTCTCGGGCCCTCCGACATTCAGGAGGAAATCTCTCACAAACTTCGGCAGAGTTGGCGCCATGAATTCCAATTCCAACGAGCAACCACTCGCAGTTGTTACAGGCGGATCTCGCGGCTTGGGTTATGTCGTCGCAAAGGCGCTTAAGGCTGCGGGGAATAGAGTGCTAATCATTAGCAAAGATCCAGAGCGCGCAGCAAAAAGTGCAGCAGAGATTGGTTGTGAATTCGAAACGGTGGATTTTGAAAATCTTGATTCAACTAAATCTAAATTTGAAGAAGTGCTTACCAAATATGGAACTCCAAATATTCTTGTATTAGCGCACGGCGTAATGAGTGAGAAAATGTCAAAAACGCTACGCACCACAACACAAGAGTGGCGTCGGGTAATGGCAATAAATCTAGATTCAAATTTCATCGCAATAAATACGCTTGCACCAACAATGGCTGAAGCTCGCAACGGTCGTGTAATTATTTTCACTGCATGCTTAGGTCGAATGTCTGGTCCGGGAAATACTGGTGGCCTTGCGCCATATCGAATTAGTAAAGCCGGTGTTAATGCTTTAGTTAGAAATCTTGCTCACGAAACTGGTCAAGGAAGCCGCGGATTCTTAGTCGATGCAATCTGTCCGAATCACAGCAGAACAGATATGGGTGGACCTGATGCACCAAGATCAGCGGAGGAAGGTGCAGCAACTGCAATCTGGTTGGCAACAAGAGAGTTCGAAGCGGGCAAAGATTTAACCGGACTGTTCTGGGAAGACCAAGAAGTTATTCCTTGGTGATTATTTTTATTTGCTATTCGCGATAGCCATAAAGAGCTGCAACAAAAGTTGTTGCTCCAAGCAAGGCAAGGGGAATTCCAACAATTAATAACCCACCAGAAATCATGTAATACGAAACTCCGACAGCAATAGCATTTGCCAGCACCGCAGGTGCTCGTCCATATGATCTGCGTTTAGCAAATCCCATCGATGCGAAAAACAAACCGGCTGCACCAAGCAGTGCAAAGACGATTTCACCAATCAGGGCCGACGGCCAAGTTGCGGTTGAAAACACTGATGCCAGAAGTAAGTAGATAACGATCCCAACCAGAATCAGAGATTCAAGGCGCAGCAGCCAGACTGCGGCCTTCCTAGAATTCTCATAGAACGAATCCGTAATCTTCATTCTGGCTCCTTTCCCTATTTCTATTCTAAAAATCCCACACGCAATGAGTAAATCCTATGCAATAGCGGGTGAATCCTATGCGATTAGGAATAAATCCTATGCAGTAGCGATTAACTCGCATGCAATGACGAGCAAATCCTATTTTGATTTTGCAAGATTCGAACGGACTTGCCCCATATGTGGTTACTCTGTCGTTGACCACCAAAAAATTGGTGAGGATTGCAGCCCTATCAGCTCCGATTAGTTCAAATTAGTTCAAATCTCGGGAACAGGAGTTAACTTGAAGAACTTGAAGAACTTAAGAAAGTGAATACTAATTTCGCTCACGGGGCCATCGAGTTTTCCAACAACGGAGTTTTAGATTCCCTTACCGGAGCTCCTGCTCCTAAAACCTTCTTTGATAACTTAGCCAGAGAAATTTCACAATCCCGGCGCAGAACTAAACCGATTGCGATTGTGACAATTAAGCTTTTGCCTAAAGATTACGATGCAAAAAAGATTAAGAAATTAACCACTCAACAAGCCAGCCTGAGAGATCTAGAATTTGAAAAACTCTTGGCGCTAGTGAGCAACAAGATAAAGTCGAACATGAGAGGTGGCGATTTCTACTCACGTGTAGCAGAGAATGGTTTCTGGCTCTGTTTACAAGGAGATTTAAGCCAAGCAATTAGTGCCGCAAAAAGATTTGAAGACATTCTCTCTGAGAAATTCAAGACTTCAAATGTTAAAGCGCATGTTGAATTCTCTACCAGTGAATGGAATAGCGATCTGGATACAAATAAGTGGATTGCTGAGATAGATCGCCAATACTTCGCGAGCTAACGCTCCAGACAAATCTTTACGCCGCGAGCTAACGCTCCAGACAAATCTTTACGCCGCGAGCTAACGCTCTAGGCAAATCTTTTCCTCCCCATGACTTAAATGCAGAAAGTAATCGCAAATTGACGCCTGGATTAGTATCTAAAGAATTTACCTACTTCTGTTAATAAGAAAAAGGTAAGTATTTTCAATGCATTTTGATGTCCCAGTGCAAACGAATCCATATGAAGCTCGAGAAAACTTTGAAACATTCGAAACCTTTGGTCCGCTGCAGGAGCTTATGGAGAACCCAGAAATCGAAGAGGTTTGGATAAATTCGCCGAATAGAATCTTTATTGCAAGAAAAGGCGTAAGTGAATTAACCAACTTGACCCTTACCTTTGATGAAGTTAGAAATCTGGTTGAAAGATTATTGATGTGGGGTGGCCGCCGCCTTGATTTATCACATCCATTTGTAGATGCCAGACTTCCAGATGGAAGTAGATTGCATGTAGCAATTCCAGAGATTACTGCGCAACATTGGGCCGTCAATATCCGTAAACATCTAATCCGTGGCAAATCGCTCGAAGAGTTAGCTAAATTAGATGTGATGTCAGAAGAAGTTTGTGAGTTTCTGATTGCCTGCGTTGAAGCTGGGCTAAATATTCTAGTAAGTGGTTCAACTCAGGCTGGCAAAACCACATTGCTAAATGCTTTAGTTAGTGCAGTTCCACTCAAAAGTCGAGTTATTACAATCGAAGAGGTATTTGAACTAAGGCCAAGACTTCCGGATTGCGTCGCTCTGCAAACAAAGCCAGCAAATCTACAAGGTGAGGGAGAAGTGCCACTCCGCAGATTAATTAAAGAAGCTCTGCGAATGCGACCATCTCAAATAGTTGTAGGCGAGATTCGTGAAGCCGAATCACTAGATCTTTTAATTGCACTTAACTCTGGGCTGCCTGGAATGGCGACAATTCATGCTAACTCGGCGAAGGATGCAATCAGCAAATTGCAAACATTGCCATTGCTCGCAGGAGAGAACATTTCTCATAAATTTATTGCGCCAGTAGTTGCAGCTGCAATTGATTTAGTGATCCATCTTTCGATTGCACCAGATGGTGTGCGTCGGATAATGGAAGTCGCACATGTCACGGGGCGAATTGAGTCTGATCGAGTCGAAACCGAAATGCTTTATAAGTATTCCGGTCTTGGGAAACTTGCATACGAAAAGGGTTTGATAAACCCTAATCATATTTTCACTAGTCGGAAGAATTAAACGGATGACCGAAGATGTTGAAATTAACCGAGGGATTAAGTCAAGGAATTTTCTCATCTATGCGGTGAGTTCATTTGGTGGGTTTCACGTTGCTACTTTAATTACATCTTCTCCAATAATAGGAGTTCCCTTTGCGCTCATTACAACAACAATTCCAGTCGTAATAATTAGGCGAAAAGTCGAAGCAGAGAGGGCACACTTACAGAACCTATGGCCAGAAATTCTGGATCACATTATTTCAGGATTGCAATCAGGATTATCTCTAGCTGAAACATTGGTGGTCCTTGGGACGCGAGGACCAATCAGAACTCGCTCAATATTTATTTTATTCTCCGAAAAACTGCGCAGTGGTGTTGATTTTGGTCGGGCGCTAAATGAACTCAAGGAGACTTTTAATGATGGAACTGCAGACCAGGTTTGTGAAGTTCTGGAATTTGCACGAGTTTCTGGAAGTCGAGATACATCTTTAACGCTGAGAACTCTCTCCAACTTTATTCGAAGGGACTTGGCACTCCGTGCGGAGATTGCGGCAAAACACAGTTGGGTAAAGAATTCTGCAGTTCTCGCAGCAGTTGCTCCCTGGATTTTATTGTTATTGCTCGCAACTCAACCAAATACCTTGCGCGCATATACAAGTGCTACGGGATTCACAATTCTAATTATCGGAGCGCTGCTAACAATCACAGCTTATTTCTGGATGGAAAAAGTAGGAAAACTCAGTGAGACTCCAAGGATCTTCTCATGAGCATTTTCTCACTCTCACTTCTATTTATGTCTCCAATCATTGCTTATGCGACCTACCTACTACTGAATGAGAATCGTGATCCGCTTAAGGGTTTTCATGATGAATTCTTAAGAAATTTCCGAAGTCAGCAAAAAGTTTCTTTGCTGCTTGAAAGTGAGAGCGAGCGTGTATCCAGGTCCAAGTCTAAATTGCGCAATCAAATTCTCTTAATTGCGTTCAGTTTTGCAATTGTAATTCTCTTTTTAATTGGAGCTTCATTTATAACAATTCTTTTACTGCTTGGCACTCTATTTATCTTTCGATATTGGGAGAAGGGTTCCGCCACCCGACTTGAAAAGAAGCGAGCGGATATTGCGGAAACCGAGTTCCCTTCCATCGTTGAACTATTTGCAGTATTAGTTTCTGCTGGCGAGAGCCCCTCCACTGCAATGCTGCGAGTATCGGAGCGGGCTAACGGCGAGATTGCACGAAAATTTGCTGGCGCCTTGATTGATCTTAAGAGTGGGAAAAGCCTCTCCCAATCTCTCGAGGTTCTAGGAGAACAAGTTAGTTCGCCAACAATTAGACGATTCTGTGACACTCTAATTTTGGCGATTGAGCGAGGTAGCTCATTATCTGATGTTTTAAATAGGCAGGTTGAAGAAGTTAGAGCAGCACAACATGCATCACTTTTAACAGCTGCTGGTAAGGCCGAAATCTCATTAATGATTCCAGTAATTTTTCTAATTCTTCCAATTTCAGTTCTCTTTGCACTTTGGCCCTCCTATGTCTCGCTTGGCCAAAGTGTCATGTGATTATAAATGTGAATTGTTCACAGATTTCTAACTTATCCACACACAACAACTTGTTCACATCATATTTGATTAAAGGCAGGGATGTTCGGTCAACAATGAAAACTAGTTCAACCCAACAAAACAGAGTCCTCTAAAGGATTTAATCGATCAAATGGAGCGAAATGAATAACAAAGAAACCAGCAATAACAAAGAAACCAGCAATAACAAAGAAACCAGTGAGCCTGTGGCGGCCGGGCATCTCTCAATGGAAGAAAGTCATTTATCTCCTAGTTTTTTCGGGAAGACACCTATTTATCTAAATTCGATACTTATTAATTTTGCATTTGGGACAAGAAAACTGAGATTTGGACTTATAAAGTGTTTAAAGACCAACGTTATCGTTCTCAAATTTAACAATCTGACGAGAATCAATAGTATGAAAAACACTTTCTCTGCAGCAGCTAAATCAGAGCGAGGGGATGTTCCAGGTTGGGTTTTAGTGGTTTTAATGACGACTGGATTAGTTACCGGGATCTGGACCGTTGCCCAACCTCGACTCTCAAGCATCCTAAAGAACTCACTAGATAACATGAACGGTATTCGTTAATTGTGGAGCGGCCGAAAGTTAGTGAATTCTTTAAACCTTTCTTATCACAATCGGGAACAGTAGAAAGCGCTTTAGTTTTAATCCCCACGATTCTGCTTTTTCTAAGTGTTCTGCAAATCGCAGCCTCGGTGCTTGGCCGAGGTATTGCAGTAAACGAACTACAGGGAGAGGTCAGCAGAGAGGCGCTACTCGGATCCAATTCAATTAGCTCTACCAACCAATATCCAGGAGTCCAAATAATTAAACATGCGCTACCTGGCGGCGGTGAAATTATCGTCGGCAGCAAGAGAGCTTCGGTAGTAAAACTAACTCCATTACTTGTTCTCCAGGATGAATTCACAGTCAAGGGCATTGCTATAAATGAAAACTAGTGATTTAAGCGGATTCATCAGGGGGGAAGAGGGAAGTGCAATAATTGAATTTGTTATATATGCCTTGCCACTATTCATTCCTTTAATTATCTATTTGACTGCTGTAAATCAGAGTGCCCAAATCCAATATGAGGCGCGGAATTTCGCAAGGCAGCTAGCGCGAGCATATGTAACCAGCCCAAGCGCGGAATTTACCGGAGCAAGAATCGCCGCAGTCAAAGAGGTCTTTGTCACTAGCTCTTTTGCTGCAAATAAAATCGATCCTGATCCCAGGATTGAAATAAGTTGTTCACTCAATCCGTGTCTATCGCCTAATGGAAAAGTATCTATCACCGTTTATCTGAACTCAATTTTTTCGAATTCGAAAGCAAGTGCCACCGCAGTTCAAACAGTCGATGCCTGGCGCAGCAACTGATGCCTCGCCATCCAACTAGCACGCTGAAAGCAACTAGCACGTTGAAAGCAACTAGCGCCTTTGTGGAAAGTGAAGTGGGATCGATATCCGTCTTAATCTCAAGCCTCTTCTTAATTGTCTTCATATTGTCTATTGGAATCATCAATATTTCTGATTCGTATCTGGCAAAGCGTGAGTTGATTCAAATCGGGGAAGATGCAATTTTGGTTGCCTCACATACACTTGACGAAAATCTCTATTACTCAGATTCACAGAATCTAGGTTCAGCTAATGCGAGAGTTCCAATAGATTGCTCGTTAGCGGAGATTAAGTTTTATGCTGAAGTTGCCCTTAGGAGCCTTCGAAGTAATCCAATATCTGTATCCGGCTGGCGGTGTTCAGGTGATGAAATAACAGCGAGCATCAGTTCCAAAATTCAAGCACTCGTAAACTTTCCGATTCTCTCTAATATAAATAATGGTTTCATTGGCATAGATGCAATTATCGGTGCTACTTCAGAGGTGTCGAATAGTGCCTGAAGTCGAATAGTGCCTGAAGTCGAATAGTGCCTGAGAGAGTCTTTGCTGCCAGTGTTACAGAACAAGACAAATGTGCCATTACGCTTAACCCATGGCAGCCCGTGAATATCTGGAAGAGGTTAACGCTTTACGTGTAACCCTTTCAGCTATCGAACAAGTTTTGAATCTGCCTAAATTGGAAGCTGACTTTAAAACACTTGAAGCAGAAGCCAGCGAACCAAATCTTTGGGACGATCCGGAGAAAGCTCAAGTTGTAACCAGCAAACTTTCAAGAGTCCAAGCCACCTTGAATAAATCAAACACAATTCGTCGCAGACTTGAAGATATTCCTCTGCTTCTCGAGCTTGCCCAAGGCGAAAAAGATGCAGGCGCAATTGCCGAAGCAGGAAATGAATTAGATGAAGTTACGCGCGCGATTCGTGAATTAGAAGTTCAAACGCTTTTAAGTGGTGAATACGATGATCGAGATTGTTTAATTACTATTCGCTCTGAAGCCGGTGGCGTAGAGGCTGCGGATTGGGCGCAAATGCTGATGCGCATGTATTTGAGATATTGCGAGCGCCATAATTTTAAAGTTGATGTTCTTGAAACTTCTTATGCGGAAGAAGCTGGAATAAAATCGACAACATTTAGGGTTTATGCACCATACGCATATGGCACGCTCTCTGTAGAACAGGGCACACATCGCTTGGTTCGGATTTCGCCATTTGATTCGCAATCCCGCCGCCACACATCATTTGCAGGCGTAGAAGTTGTGCCTGTTGTAGAGCAGAGCGATCACATTGTTATTGACGAGAAGGAACTTCGTGTCGATGTTTATCGATCATCTGGACCGGGCGGCCAAGGCGTTAACACAACAGACTCGGCTGTGCGAATTACTCACCTTCCTACCGGAATTGTTGTTTCTTGCCAGAACGAGCGCTCGCAAATTCAAAATAAAGCGACCGCAATGGCGGTTCTGCAATCTAAATTATTAGAACGTCGTCGCCAAGAAGAACGTGCGAGATTAGATGCACTAAAGGGCGATAATTCTGGTTCATGGGGTAATCAAATGCGCTCTTATGTTCTGGCTCCTTATCAAATGGTTAAGGATTTGCGAACAGATTTCGAAGTTGGAAATCCATCAGCAGTTTTGGATGGCGAAATTGATGGCTTCATCGAAGCTGGAATCAAGTGGCGTAAAAGCACCGATTAAATAGCTTCTCCACAAAATCATCAAAACTTGAAAAACTCGAAAAACTAGAAAATATATTGAGTAATGAAATCATGAAATATCTAGGGGAAAAAAAGAATTGATTTGAGTATCACATGGATTTACGCGTAACTGGAAGAAATTTCTCAGCCTTTTTCGCGCGTATTTCCGGGCCTAAGCGGTGATTTCTGCCTAAACTTCCCATGTAGGCAAAATGCTTAATTGCGTTCACCTGAGGCGCTAAACAGGAATTTTTATTGGGCAGGAAGTAAAAAGGAGGCGGTCATGATTCGTTTTGAAAACGTTTCTAAAATTTACCCAAAGCAGGATCACGCTGCTCTTGATTCAGTAAATATTGATATTCAAAAGGGTGAATTCGTATTCTTGGTTGGATTATCTGGCTCAGGAAAATCAACCTTTCTTCGTCTAGTCCTAAGGGAAGAGCGCCCAACATCTGGCAAGATTATTGTTGCTGGAAAAGATCTCAACACTTTATCGGCTCATAAGATTCCAGAACTTCGCAGACAAGTGGGAACCGTATTTCAAGATTTCCGACTACTCCCAAATAAGACAGTGAGCGAGAATGTCGCGTTCACATTGCATGTTCTTGGATATTCTCAGAAAGAAATTAATCGAGAAGTGCCAGAAGTTCTAGAACTCGTTGGCTTAGAAGAGAAAGCCGATCGAAAGCCTTCAGAACTTTCAGGCGGAGAACAACAACGCGTGGCGATTGCGCGTGCTTATGTAAGTCAGCCAGCTATTTTGATTGCTGATGAACCAACTGGAAACTTGGATCCAGCAACAAGTGTTGGAATTATGAAATTACTTGATCGGATTAATCGAGAAGGCACCACTGTTGTAATGGCAACGCACGATTCAAAGATTGTAGATTCAATGCGCAAACGCGTTATTGAGCTTGAAGGTGGCCAAGTCATTCGTGATCAGGTTCGTGGCGTATATGGATATGCGGGATAGGGGCAGAACATGAGAACTGGATTTCTATTTAAAGAGGTAAAAATCGGTCTGCGCCGAAATCTAACAATGACATTTGCAGTCGTTATCACCGTTGCAATTTCTTTAACTCTTCTTGGTATTGGCCTTCTTGCTAACTCGCAAGTTCGAGTGATGAAAGATTATTGGTATGACAAAATTGAAGTTTCAGTATTTCTCTGCGGAACACTTTCAGAATCTCCTTCATGTGCAAGTGGACCAGTTTCGCAAGAGCAGAGAGATCAAATCAAAGTAGATATCGAAGCCCTTCCTGTTGTGGATACGGTTTATTACGAATCTCAATCCGAAGCATTTACCCGTTTTCAAGAAAGATTTAAGGGTTCTGCAATCGCACAAAATGTAACCCAAGATCAACTTCCAGAGTCTTACCGAGTTAAGTTAAAAGATCCGACACAGTTTGCAGTTATGCAGAGTGCATTTGCTGGAAGGCCTGGTGTTGACTCGGTTCAAGATCAACGGAGCATTCTAGAAAAATTCTTTAAGTTGTTATCAGTGCTTCGAGATGGCGCCCTAGCAATTGGTTTAGCCAGCGTTCTTACCGCCGCATTATTGATTAGCAATACGCTTCGAATCGCAGCCTTTAACCGGCGACGAGAAACTGGCGTCATGAAATTAGTTGGTGCTTCGTCCTTCTCAATCCAGTTACCATTTTTACTAGAAGGAATAATCTCGGCAATTGTTGGATGGGTCTTTTCAACAGGCCTGTTATCAGGATTTAAATTGTTGGTTGATTCAAGAATTGCACCACTACTGAGTTTCACTAAATTCTTTACCTGGTCTGATGTTTGGGTTGCTTCAGGAATCCTCTTAATAACTGGACTAGTCGTATCAACAGTGGCCTCAGTTGCCACTTTGCGTAAATACCTAAAGGTCTAACTCCGCACACCGCGCTAATTACGCACACCGCTCTACAACTTTGCCAATTTCAGGCTTTGCTAGGAGAATTCACGGATGCTTTCCCCTTGGCAATCAATAGTTTCGCGCGTTCGTGGCGCTGGATTTAGTGCAACTGCAGCGATTGCATCCTTTGCCATAATTTTGGCATTTGCTCTCGGGGATTATGTTGGTCAATCCAGAAATGAATCACCAGTCGAGCAATCTATTTCAAAAATTTTGGCAAAGAATCCAACGCCTCTAGAGCGAAACATTTTAGAGCGCGCTGCAATTGAAGCTGTATTAAAAGCATCGGGCGATCAATGGGCAAACTACTTTCCGCAAGAGAGTGTTGAAGGTTTAACTCAGACCCTTGAAGGTCGCTATAGCGGAATTGGAATTTGGCTTCGAAAGAACAAATCTGGTGTCTTAGAAGTTTCAAGCGTGCAAGTAGATTCACCAGCAGCAAAAGCTGGGGTAAAGGTTTTGGATTCGCTCGTCGATATAAATGGTGTTGATTTAGAGGGTGCTTCTATTGCGACTGCAATAGCTGCACTCAGAGGATCACCAAACACAAAAGTCAGTATCGGCCTAGAGCGAAATCAAGATCTGATTCGACTTGAAATAAATCGGCAATCTATTTTGAATGGCGATGTTGTTGCTTATCAGTTAGCAACCAAAGTTGTTTACATCCAAATTTCTTCAATATCCAGTCAAGTTTCAAATGATGTCGCGATTGCACTTGCGAAGTATCCACACACAGGTGGGATTGTTTTAGATTTACGTGATAATCCAGGTGGGCTAATCAATGTTGCAGTGGATGTTGCATCTCAATTTCTTGCCGAAGGAACAGTGGTTTCATATTCAAGAAAGAATGATTCAGAAGTTGTTTTAGAATCAAAGAACAAGAATCCAGAAACTGCGCCCATGACTGTATTGATTAGTAGGGCAACAGCGAGTGCAGCAGAAGTAATTGCAGGCGCACTTCAAGATCGCAACCGCGCTGTAATCATTGGTGAGAAAAGTTATGGCAAGGGAACAGTTCAAGAAATAATTGATTTAGTAGATGGCTCTAAACTTGAAATTACTATCGGAAAATATAGAACCCCAAATGGCCGCATCATTGATCAAGTTGGCATTGCTCCAGATCTGCTTATTCCTGATGAAGAAGAAATTTCCAAAGCGCTACTTGTC
>CAMCPZ010000011.1 GCA_945876865.1 Bifidobacterium breve
AAAGAAAGCTGTGCAATTCCCGATCGGAGAGCGTTGGCTAGTTATTAGCGCTACTTCTGTCATTGGGGGTGCCAAATTAACTTTCTTGGTTATGCCGATTCTTTCGCTCATATCTATTGCGCTTGTTTTCCGCGGTCGATTTATTAAAACCGTAACTTGGCCTAAAGAGCGGGTTAATAAAGATCTAATTGATGATCAGATAGATTCATTTAAATCCAAGGGCTCGACCAATCGCTTTCACTGGCTTATGCCATCTGTGCTTCGACTTCTTGAGGGTGCAATTCTCATTCAAATTGCGGTGACAACAGACTTAGATCGGTCAGTAATTTTCTTACTTTTACTCGCCATTCTTTTCAGCCATTACGACAACATGTACCGAGCGCTTCAGGGCGAGAAGAAGCCAGCTTGGCTAGCGATCGCAGGCGGATTTATCTTTGGCCGCTTGTTCTTAATTGCGCTATGGATTTGGTTTGGCTGGTCGCTAACAATTCTGGTGTATTACTTCTGTATTTTGTTCTTTATTGTTTCTTCGATTCAGTGGGTTCTCAGTCGCAAGGAAAAGGTTTAGTAATTCATGACTACACGTCCAAGTAGACCAACCATCAGCCAGATTCGCGAAGTTTCACAACCGGCTTCGGTTACTGGAAGATCTACATCAGAACATTGGGTTGCAGATCTTTATCAGCGAAGAATTTCACCGTATCTAACCCGAATTTTTTTGAGGACTCCAATTACTGCTAATGGCGTTACTTGGTTAATGATTATTGTTGGTGCATCGATTGGACCTGCACTGCTTATCCAAGGCTGGGTTGGCATTGCGTTAGCGTTATTCCTAAGTCACTTACAGATGTTGATTGACTGCTGCGATGGCGAAGTTGCTAGATGGCGCGAAACAAAATCACCAATGGGTATCTTCCTGGACAAGCTCGGACATTATTTGGCGGAGGGTTTAATCCCTATTTGTTTTGGTTTGCGTCTTGCTAATTGGCCAAACGAGCCAATCACAAATTCTATCTTTCCATTTCTTGGGGCGCTTTTAGCAATTTTAGTTATTGTAAATAAGGGGCTTAATGATGCGGTCCATGTGGCCCGAGCATTTTCAGGTCTTCCAAAAATTCAGGATAAAGCTGGGATCAACCTGCCGGTCAAAGGAGTTCTCCGGAAAATTCGTAAAGTATTTAACTTCATTCCAGCACAGCGAATGTTTCATTCAATTGAATTCACCATGTATGTAGCGATTTTTGGAACATTCAATGAATCTTTGGAAATCGCGCTTGCGATATCCCTATTTGTGACCATTGGGCATATCGCGGCCATCGTATCTTCAGCTAAATTAAGGAATAATTAACCCGTGCGCACAATGGTTAAGCATTTCAAAGATTCCCTGCTGAAGTTATTTCCGACCACAAAATTTCGGATAATCTTAATTATTCTTGTTCTAACAGCAGCATTTATTTCTGTTTCTGAACTTGCTGTGGCTAAATTGTTTACCCAGATAATTTTGCATGAAGGCGAGTTATCAACAACTGAAATAATTTTGTATGTTCTCGGATTCTTCATATTTTTTGGTGGAACAAGAGCAGGCCACTATTTTCAGCGGATCTATCGGGTAAATGTCTTTGAAAAAGCTTTTAGCGCATCAGAGAAAAAAATCCAACGAAATAAAGAGAACTGGCGTTGGGCACAAGCTTTCGAGTTAACTACTTTGCTGAGCATCTTCACTCAGATGGGTGTAATTATTGTTTTCTTCACCTTTTTAAATTGGAAATTTGGGCTACTGAATATTGTTGTTGTTGCGCTAGTGCTACAAGTTCTAGGAAGAATTTACGGAAAACAAGTTAAGTCACAACGTAGCTTTGTGAAGGCGAAAGAACGCAAAGAGCACATCTCAAGTGCAATAAAGATTAGAACTCGAATTCGCTCGGGTGAAACCGGAATTTTGATCTCCGGTTTAGCAATGTTGATTCTTTTTGGTGCCTTGATTGCACTCAGTTTCACTGGGGAAATTAGCCCATCAAATACTATTGTTCTCTTCTTTGGACTTCGGATGCAAAATTCAGGCCTTTCAAATATTTCTAGTGGATTAATGAGATTCGCAAGGGCGCGAACTCACAGTGAATAAGCTCTTGCCTTTAACAATCGGCTATTCAACCTTAACCAATCGGGCGAAGAACATTAAGTTTTTAAATTCGGTAATCAATCTAGTTATAGTTCAAAATCCAGATTCAACAATACTTCCGACTTTCAGCACTGAAGTTAAAGTCTTAGAATTGAAGAATCGAGGTGTAGCCAAAAGTCGCAATGCGGCGATATCAAATGCCGAAACCGAGTATTTACTCTTCGGTGATGATGATATTGAATTTAATGAATCGGGAATTGTCTCAGCGGTAAATTATTTGAACGAAAATCCACAGATTTCGATTCTATTGATGCAGGCCGTAGATGAAAGTGGAGAGCTTCGAAAGCGCTATCCAGCTAAATCACATCAACTTAAGCTAACTAATTCTGCCAAGGCTGCGACCTACGAAATGATGATTAGAGTTTCTGATATCAAAGGTGCCGGAATCAAATTTGATGAAGACTTTGGCGCTGGTGCCCCAAATTATCTAGGCGATGAATACATTTTTATAGCAGATGCACTTAGATCGGGATTGAAGGGACGCTTTGAACCAATTGTGATTGCGACTCATCCAACTGAAAGTTCAGGGAATCTTCGGAACTCAACTACTGATCGAAGCGCGAGAGCAAAAGTATTTTCTCGAGTATTTGGAATCTGGGCACCACTCATGCGCACCTTGTTTCTAGCCAAACCACCTTCTAAGAAGTTTGGATTAATAAATTCCCTGCTCTTTATATTTGGCAAATGAAGATTTACGCTCATCGGGGTTCTTCCGGTAACAATCCAGAGATGACGAGACTGGCTTATGAGGTTGCTATTAGAGAGGGTGCTGATGGCTTCGAATGCGATGTGCGGCTATCGAGCGATAGTGAAATTGTCTGCATTCATGATTCCACAACAAAACGAATTGCAGGAAAGAAAATAAGGGTCTCGCGAAATAGTCTGAAAGATCTCCAAAGTGCTTATGAATTGATAACTCTAAATGAGTTATTGGATTTGGCTATTTCTGCTAAAAAGGATTTACTGATTGAAACCAAACACCCAAATATTTTTGGTGGACGAGTTGAACATAAAGTTGTCGAACTATTAAAGTCAAAATCTGATCAAATTAAAAGTGCTGGAATTGAAGTGATAGTGATGTCCTTCTCGAGTTTTGCTATTGGGAGAGTTAAATCAAAATGGAATTTTTGTAAGGTCACTAAATACTACTTATCAGCAAGATTTTCGAAGAGAGAAGTTTTAGCTTTGCATATTGGTTTAGTTGCCAGGTATCCATCGCTTGTAAAAAAGTTGCAGGCTCGAGGAAGCAGAATCTTGGTCTGGACTGTAAATGAAGAAGCTGAATTTGAGATCTGTAAAAAGTTAGGCGTCGATGGTGTAATTACCAATTTTCCTGAGATTGCTCGGCGCTATGGATAAGCAAACTTCAGATTTCTACTTCTGGAGCGCCGGCTATCTGCTCCTGGTCTGCGCAGTTCTTACACTAACCACCAGTAAAACTGCCGACGTTCAGATCCAAATTCAATCTGCGCCAAAAGTTGTAAAGCCACTTCTCTGTTTCAATGTCGAGAGCAGTGAATTACGGACAAGTGATACTGAAAGCGGATGTATAGCACCTGAAGAATCTTTAGGCACAGCACCAATTACTTATTCGGAGATTAGTCCAACCAAATTAGATCGAACCTTCGAAGTTAGATTTCTGGCCGCGCAGGCAGCAGCCAAAGCTATTGGATTCAATATTCGAATAACTTCAGGATTCAGGTCTCAGCAATTGCAAGAAAGATTGTTCAACGATGCGGTTAAAAAATATGGAAGTGAGAACGAAGCATCGAAATGGGTCTTACCAAAAGAAATTTCAAATCATCCGCGGGGACTCGCAATAGATGTTAATTATCCCGGCGATCGTACTGCTGCTAAATGGTTAGAGGAGAATGGATCAACCTTTGGTTTGTGTCGCGTTTATGAAAATGAATGGTGGCATTTTGAACCGGTAATTGCGCCAGGTGAGCCCTGCCCGCCAATGATGGCCAATGCTCTAGAAAGCCTGCCACCTGCTAAAACTAAATAGCTAGTGAAGCGTCTTTCGCTAGCGGTGGGCGACAGACAACTCCGCTTGCACCAGTCAAAGTCCAACTTCCAGCACTGTGTGGAATCAAAATTGCATCGCCCTTAACCACATCAATTGGTGAGTGATTTTCGAAAGCTATATTTCCATTTCCTTCTAAAACCAACATGATGCTAAACCCTGCGGCGACCTTGCTGCTATTACCAGCAAGATAATCTGCACGGAAATAAGGGTCAGCAACTGCGGTGAATACTGATTGATCAGAACCACTAAACAGACGATTACAAAAAACTAATTTACTAGCTTCATCTTTTTCAATTGGTGTGTATCGAAGTGCATCTAATACGGTATCGAAACCTAGGCCAAGATGGCCGTCTTTGACGCCATCAACCGCAAAATCATTCCACTCAAGAAGTGCAGAGAGATCGGTTGGTTCTTGAAGTTCTAGAACAAATATCCCGGCGCCAATTGCATGTGGAGTTCCAGCAGGAACAAATACGGTATCTCCAGCTTTTACTTCAAACTTCTGAAGTGAGGCGAGCAAACCATCTGAATCCCTGGCATCAACCATTTTGGAAACTTGGGACTTAGCCATCTCTTTACCAAAACCCAATCCAACACTTGCTCCTGCAGGTGCCTCCAAAATAATCCAAGCTTCAGTCTTTCCGTGCTTAAGCGAAAGATGCTCTTTAGCAAACTTACGATTTGGATGATAATGAACCGGAAGTCTCTGATCTGGATCAAGAAGTTTCATTAATAATTCAGTGCTTGCGCCGAAGGTATTTAAATGTTCAGCGCCAAGCCATTGCTCGGGATTAGCAATAACTGAATCACGCAAATAACTTCCATCTGAAAGTGTTGAGAGCCCCATAGTTTTCTCGCCAAATCGGGTAGTCATCGAACCGATCCACTCTTCAGGTCGCATAGGTCCACCTGGGCCATTGCGAAGTGCGCCGATGCGGTATCCGCCTTTGTAGAAGTGATCAAATTGATTGGATGCGAGTTTCTGAGGGGTAATCATGGAATGCAATTTACTATGACAATACTTTTTTTGCACTTAATCCAAAGATTATTGCCAATACAGCAGGAAGCAGCATGGCCCAGCGCAGCGTTACGATTTCTGAAATGAATCCAATTAGCGGTGGTCCAATTACGAAACCAAAGTATGCAACTCCAGTTACTAAAGCAACCCCTTCCGCGGCTGAAACTTGGCCCGGGTATTTCTCATTTGCCATTGTTCCCGTTGCACTAATCATCATTGGGATAACAGTTGAAATACCGATTCCAAATAAGAACCAGCCGATAATTACGCCATAGATATTTCCTGCAAATAGACCTGCTGTTAATCCGGTTCCTGCTATAAACCCGGACCAAGTTAGTAGTTTCACCACTCCAAATTTATGAGCGAGAAAATCTCCGGACAATCTTCCGATAACCATGGTGGCCGAGAAGAAGACGTATGGCAGTGCCGACATCAGAGGAGATGCTTCATAAGCGTCACGCGCTAAGACTCCACCCCAGTCACTTGCCGCTCCTTCACCGAGCGCCCCACAAAGACCTAGTAAACCTAGAACCAAAAATCTACGGGGAGTTTTTCGTTTCTTATGTTTCTCAATTACATGTTGATCTGCCTCCGCAGGCAAGAACCAATTACGAGTAATTAGTGCAATTAAAATAATAAATCCACCAACAAAAAATGAATGAATTTGAATTGAAACATTGAAGCTCGCGAGTGCACCACCAATTACGCCACCAAACAGACCACCGATCGACCACATGGCATGAAAAGTGCTCATTACTCGCTTTCCCGCCTTGTTTTCCAAGGCAGCAGCATGTGCATTTATAGAAAGGTCGTGGATTGAAGAGAGAACTCCATAAACAAATAGTGAAAATAGAAACCATGGAAGATTGAAAAGTAAACCAACTAGTGGCACCGCTAAGGCGAGGGTAAATGCAGACAATCTAACTACTGGACCACTGCCATATTTGGCTGCGGCTTTACTCGTTGGGCGAAGCGCTGCGAGGACCCCAACAGATGCACAGAAAAGTGCGGCTCCCAGAACCCCATTAGAAATTGCGAGTTCAGATTTGAAGTCTGGGATTCTAGAAACGAAGTTCCCAACTGAGAATCCGTTGATGAAAAATGCAATTAAGATTGCGAGTCTGGCCTTTAGAAATTCATCATTCGCAAACATCTGACAATCTTAGCGACTACCTCTACTCTTGGCTCCATGCTAGAAATCAATGGAACCAACTTCATTGCACAAAATGAACGAAGCGGAACTGCGCGCTCACTTTTCTGGCCCTGGGCTGCAGCAAATGTATCTTTGCTGGCACTTTCATACGGATCATTTTTTCTTGGATTTGGAATTTCTTTTTGGCAGGCAACATTTGCGGCAATAATTGGAACAATCGCCTCCTTCTTTTTAGTAGGAATTAGCTCCCTTGCAGGCAAACGTGCCAGTGCACCCACCATGACAATTTCGCGGGCAGCCTTTGGTGTCAAAGGAAATGTGGTTCCGGGCTTACTTTCTTACTTAATCTTTGTTGGTTGGGAAACTGTCCTAGTTGCACTTGCAACACTTGCAACCGAGACTGTTTTGACCAGAGTTGGAAATATCGAACCAAATGTCTCGCGGATTATTGGGTTTTCGATAGCGGCAGGTTTAACTATCGTTGGTGGAGTTCTTGGTTTTAGAGTCATAATGCGAATTCAAAAAGTTCTAACTTTGTTAACAATTACCTTAACTGCTGGCTATATTGCTTTGACTGCACACCTGGTTAATTGGGACTCAGTATCTGCAATTCCTAGCGGCAATATTCAAGCTTTCTTGGGCGCACTTATTTTCGCAATTACCGGAATCGGCCTGGGTTGGGTCAACTGCGCCGCAGATTATTCGCGTTACTTACCACGCACTGTTTCCAGCCGAGGTGTAGTTGGATGGACAGTTTTTGGTGCATCAATTGTTCCTATTACTTTAGTTATCTACGGTTCGATGTTGGCAGGAAGCAGCAAAGATTTGGCTGACAAAATTGGAATGGATCCAATCGGTGCACTCACAACACTTGTTCCAACCTGGTATTTAATTCCCTTCGCAGCTGTTGCAATTCTGGGGCTAATTGGCGGTGCCATCCTTGATCTGTATTCATCTGGGCTTGCCTTGATTTCTGTTGGAGTTCCGATAAAGCGACATGTTGCGGCTTCGATAGATGCAGTAATTATGGCGATTGGAACAATTTATATTATTTGGATTGCTAAAGATTTCTTCGGACCGTTCCAAGGTTTTCTAATTACTCTTGGAGTTCCAATCGCAGCTTGGTCTGCAATCTTTGTTGCAGATGTCTTTATGCGCAAGCGCGATTTCAAAGAGGAAGATCTTTTCAATCCTAAGGGTATTTATGGTGCCTGGAATCTACGTTCACTTTCGTTAGTTGCAGTCGGAGCCATTGTTGGTTGGGGATTTGTTACAAACACCTTCGCTAGCTGGCTTTCGTGGCAGGGATATTTCATGGGGCTAATTGGTGGGAAAGATGGCGCCTGGGCATATTCAAATGTCGGCGTAATTTTCGCATTAGCAATTGGCTTCTTCGGCCACATTCTCTTATCTAGGAAAAATATTGCACGACAAGAGAGTCAGAGTTAATTACCAACTTGTGTGAAGTGGGCGCCCTTCGGCATAACCAGATGCTGATTGAATTCCGACAACTGCGCGATCTGCAAAATCCGAAATGCTAGTAGCTCCGGCATAAGTGAATGAAGATCTAACACCAGCAATAATTTCATCAAGCAAATCTTCAACCCCAGGACGTGCCGGATCGATATACATACGAGAGGAAGAAATACCTTCCTCAAATAACGCTTTGCGTGCCCGGTCAAAGGCGCCATCATTTGAAGTTCTTGCCGCAACCGCACGAGCAGATGCCATTCCAAAAGATTCTTTGTAGAGGCGACCAGTTGCATCCTTATTTAAATCACTAGGGGATTCAAAAGTTCCTGCAAACCAAGATCCAATCATTACTTGAGATGCACCAGCAGCAAGAGCAAGTGCAACATCGCGTGGATGTCGGACACCGCCATCGGCCCAGACATGTTTGCCATGTTTCTTGGCTTCAGCCGCGCACTCTAAAACTGCAGAAAATTGTGGACGCCCAACACCGGTCTGCATGCGAGTTGTGCACATAGCTCCGGGCCCAACTCCAACTTTCACAATGTCAGCACCAGCTTCAATCAAAGCTTTAGTTCCTTCTGCGGTTACAACATTTCCAGCAACGATTGGAATATTTGGTTTCAGGGCTCGGATCAACTTAAGGGCTTCAATCATTTTTATTTGATGGCCGTGAGCGGTATCAACAACAAGCACATCGGCGCCCACAGCAATTAGTGCTTTTGCTTTCGCAGCAACGTCGCCATTTACTCCAACCGCACAAGCAATCCTTAAATTTTTATTTGCATCAAGTGCTGGCTGATAAAGAGTGGCACGAAGCGCAGCAGTGCGGGTAAGAATCCCAACTAGCTTTCCAGTTTTATCTACAACTGGAGCCAACTTACGGCGCTGAGTATTTAGAAATTCAAATGCTTCGCGTGGCTCAATTGAATCTGGAACTGTTACTAAATCTTTGCTCATAATTAATTGGAGCTGGGTAAATCGGTCTACCCGTTCGCAATCTGCTTCGGTAATGATTCCAACTGGCTTGCCATCTTCGACAACAATCAGAGCGCCATGTGCTCGCTTATTTATCAGGTCAACAGCATCGGCAACAGTTTCAGTTGGTGAAAGAGTCACGGGAGTATCAAAGAAGGTATGTCTTGACTTAACCCATTTAATAACGTCACTAACTATTTCGATGGGAATATCCTGTGGGATAACGGCCATGCCGCCACGTCGGGCAATAGTTTCGGCCATTCTGCGGCCAGAGATCGCCGTCATGTTTGCAACGACTATTGGGATTGTGGTTCCGGTTCCATCATGTGTAGAAAGGTCTACATCCATGCGGCTGGCAATTTGCGATGAGCTTGGGACCATGAAGACATCGTCATAGGTCAAGTCGTGGCTGGGGGTATTTAAGAAACGCACGTGTCGGAACTATACCCCTGCCGATGCGCAAGCGGGAAGGTATTGCTAGAGTCATTGTCATGAGCGAGGACGAGGATTCAACGGACGATATCGTCACCGAGGAGATGCTCTGGGAGCGAATTCCAGAAACTCAAGGCTTAGATCGCGCTAATACCTATTACGAGTTAAGCGCTCGAATTTATGCCCGCGGTCAATATGACGAAGCGCTCGCACTTGCCGAAACTGCCCGAGATATTTATGCCGAACTAGGTTCAGTTGTTCCATCTGATGGTTTAGCTCAGGCGTATTCCGCAATCGGATATAACTTAAATCAATTAAAGCGGATGAATGAAGCCGCAAATGCAATGAGTAAAGCTGTTGACTTGCTTCGCGAATCAAAATCTCCATTAGCAATTGATTTGGCTTGCACTCTTGGCGAGTGGTGGTTCTCCTCAAAAGAGTATGAGAAAACAATCGAATGCATGTCCGAATGTGTTCAAGAGCATTTGGTTGACGGAAATGACAGCGGAGCAGCTAATGATCTACATTTAATTGGATGCGCACAACGTGAGTTAAAAGAGTATGGGCTAGCACTTGAATCATTTAGAGAAGCTCGCGATTTATTCAAGAAATTGAAGGAAGTTATAAACGTTGCAAGATGCGATCAAAAAATTGCTCACTGCTTGACAGAAATTGGTGATGGCGACAGCGCAATAATTGCAGCCCAGAAATCACTAGATGTTTTTGTGACTGCCCATGATCACTATCGCGAGACTTATTCACTTTTGGAATTAGGAAAAGCCCAAATAGTTGCTGGGCTTGGTGAAGAAGGTTTAAATACTTTAGATCGGGTCTTAGAAATTGCAACAGATCATGACAATAAGGATTTTGAATTCATTCTAGAAATTGAGAATCGGATGGCAGATGTTTTGCAATCCTTGGGTCGAGTAGATGAAGCAGACGAGATTCGTCGCCGAATTAAAGCTGTTGAAGAGGTAGTAAAAGAAGATTAATTGTTTAGGTGCTGCATTGCCCAGGCATACATGGCAATTGCACCAGCAGCTGATGCATTCATTGATCTAGTCGATCCATATTGTCTAATTGCAAGAACTGTTTCACAGATTTCCACGGCTTCATCTGACATTCCAGCTCCTTCTTGCCCAAAGAAGAGGACACACTTTTTAGGCAACTTAGTAGTTTCTAACTCTTTTGAAATTGGCAAGTTATCAATTCCAATTATCGGAACACTATTTTCGTCACACCAAATTTTAAAATCAGCAACTGTTGGATGATGTAACACATGTAGGTATTTATCTGTAACCATTGCACCCCGCTTATTCCAATCGCGTTTGCCGACGATATGAACCCTTGAAACATTAAAAGCATTTGCGGTTCGAACTACTGAACCAATATTCAAATCATGTTGCCAATTTTCTATTGCTATCTGTAAATCATGTCGCTTAGTATCTAAATCAGCGACTATCGCTTCAACGCTCCAATATCGGTAGTGATCTAAAACATTTCTTCGGTCTCCGTTTGCAAGAAGCTCTGGATCAAAATGTTCTGCTTCAGGCCATGGTTTTGGATGTGGGCCAACACCAACCACTGGATAGAATTCACCAGGTCCAATTTCAGCAGTTGTCATACCCAAACATTAGGGGGAGTTTGCATGAAGCAAAAATCCTGGCTCCCTATTTATTTGATACTTGGCTTGGTTTGGGGGTCCTCCTTTGTATTTATCAAGCTAGGTCTTGAATTCTTAACTCCGGTTGGCGTTGCATTTGGAAGATGTGCTCTTGGTGCGATGATTCTGCTACTGGTTGTAAAAATTCGAGGAATCAAACTTCCTACAGAACCTAAAACTTGGTTTATTCTCTGGGTCGTTTCACTACTTCTAAATGTTTTTCCTGGATTCTTATTTGCATACGCCCAGCAAGAAGTAACAACAGTTCTTGCTGGAATCATTAATTCCTTTACTCCGTTGGCCACCATCGTTTTTATCTTTATCTTCTTTAGATCCGAGAAGATTCAGAACCAGCAAATTATTGGGTTATTGGTAGGTGGGGTTGGGGTAGTAGTTGTGCTCGGAATTTGGAATGGAGTTGGAACCGGTTCTGGCAGTGGAGTGCTCGCACTTTTTGCAGCCATAACTTGCTACGGGCTCTCGTATCCAATAATCAAGAAGTATCTGATACCACTAAATCTAACTGCTGAAGCACTTGCCGCAGGACAAGTAACAGCTGGGGCACTAACTCTTCTACCATTTTATTTAATGGATGGAGTAGCTAGCACTGAATATCGTGTTGGCCCGGTTCTTGCAGTGATGGCACTCGGAATATTTGGCACTGGATTTGCATACATCTGGAATTTCCAAATAGTAGAACGAGCAGGAAGTTCGGTCGCAAGTTCAGTTACTTACTTAACGCCAGTCGTTGCGGTATTCATAGGTTGGATTTTTCTTAATGAGAACATCACTTGGCACGAACCAATCGGCGGTGCGATAGTTGTTCTTGGAGCAGCAATTTCGCAGGGTAGATTTAGTAAGAAAGTGGCAGAGTCGAGTGATTAAACTAAGGTTAATTTCTCTCATATCAGCCCTCATATCAGCCATTTTCTTGCTGGCGTCATTAAATCAGAGTGCACATGCACTATCGGTTCCAAAGACCTTCAAGAAACTTGCTACTTCTTCGACCCTTGCGAAGCCAGGAATCATTGTTTTTGATCCAACAACGCAGACTGAGATTTATTCAGATGCTGCGGACGAGCCTCGCGCTCCAGCCTCGGTCTTAAAAATAATATCTGCGGCCGCAGCAATTTATGCCTTCGGACCCGACAAAGTCTTTAATACGACAATTAATTCAACCGAAGATCCTGATGTCTATATTTTGCAGGGCGAGCGTGATCCATGGCTGACAACAAGTGCAATTGTGGCGGAGGGGTCAAATCGCGCACTTTCTACCAAGCTTATTAATGAAGTCATCAATAGACGTGGCGATTATGCTGGCTTGAAAATTAAGTTTTATGGCATGTTTGATGCTGACATAAAAAGCCTTAGAACTTATTACGGTAATGAAATTAAGTTTGAGAGAATTACTAAGCCACCAGCTTCCCCAGATCAAGAGCCAACAGAGATTTCAAGAATAACTTCTCCCAAATTGAGTAAAATTCTAAATTTCACTCTTCTCTGGAGCGATAATGTGTTGGCAGATCGGGTAGCTCGAAATGCTGCTGTAAAACTGGGCTATTCGCGTGATGATCTAAGTTTAAATCTAGCCTTTGAGGAAACGTTAAATTCTCTTGGAGTGAATACAACCGGTCTAAAGGTTTTCGATGGCAGTGGGCTTTCACGTGAAAACAGAGTATCTGTTCGAACAGTTGCTGAGCTCTTGCTGAAGATTAGAAATGAACCACAGTTCCAAGCTGTTTATGATGGCCTTCCGCTTTCTGGGAAAACCGGAACGCTTAAGAAAAGGTTTCAGGATTCTGCTTCTAGCGCAAAAGGTCTAGTTAAAGCTAAAACTGGTTGGATTAATTCTTCCGTAACTTTAGCTGGGTATATCGAAGCTGGTGAGAGTGAATACGTTTTTGCGGTTATCGCAAATCGATTGACCCCAACTGAAAGTACTCGGGATCGAGCACGAAAGATAATTGACAGGATGCTGGCCACCATCGCAAAACCGATTCAAATAGCGCCAGTAGGCTAGGTCCGTGCGTAATCTAAAAATCTCACCGTATATCGCTCTGATGAAATTGCGAGTCGTGGAATTACTTCTGGTTACTACATTGCCTGCGCTTTTTCTTGCCGCCAAAGGCGTCCCTCCACTTGGGCTGACCATTGCAACGCTAATTGGTGGAACACTTGCCGCTGGCGCATCTAATGCATTTAATATGATTATTGAAGTTGATTCAGATCGATTAATGGAGCGCACGGCTAAACGTCCAATCGTTAGTGGCGCTGTAAGTGAAACCCAAGCATTCATCTTTGCATCAGCTTTAACTATTATTTCGCTCTTAATATTCTCTATTTTTACAACCCTCTGGGCAACAGTTTTGACTGCTGCAGCAATTATTTTCTATGTCTTCGGTTATACGATCGGGTTGAAGCGTCGCACATCCCAGAACATAGTTTGGGGCGGCATCGCAGGATGTATGCCAGTTCTAATTGGTTGGGCTGCAGTAACAAATTCACTTTCGTTAACTGCCTGGCTTTTCTTCTTGGTAATTTTCTTCTGGACCCCACCACACTTCTGGGCGCTGGCAATTAAATACAAGGATGATTATGCGGCGGCAGGAATTCCAATGTTGCCAGTGGTCGCAACCATAAAATCGGTTGAAAAACAGATGTGGTTTCACACAATTGGAATGTTCATAACTTCGCTTGGGGTTAATTGGAGTGCAGGTCTTCCGTGGTGGTGCTGGGTTATTACTATTGCAATAGCGCTTGGCTTCGGGCTTGAATTATTAAAGATTAACGGCCCTGATTCAAATAAGGCTGCTGCAAGATTGTTCCAATGGTCAATTACTTACTTAAGCGTCTTCTCACTTCTGCTAGTTATCGCAGCGCTTGTTGTAAATCCTTAATCAAATCAGAGGCGTGTTCTAAGCCGACAGACAATCTTGCAAGTGAATCGGTTATTCCCATGGACTCTCGCGTTGCCTGATCTAATCTGCGATGCGTAGTAGAGGCTGGATGGGTAATAAGTGATTTGCTGTCGCCCAAATTATTAGAGATATCAATTACCTTAAGCGCATCCATAACTTTAAAGAGCTCTTTCGGTCCGCCAATAATTTCAAAACTTAATGTTGTTCCACCGCCTGTCATCTGTTTCTTTGCAACTTCATATCCGCTATGAGATTTTAACCCTGGATAATTCACCGAAGATACCTTTGGTTGTTCTGCTAAGAATTCTGCGATTTGTTGCGCGCTCTCATTCATCTTATTTACTCGCATTGAAAGGGTTTCAAGTGACTTAACTAGAACCCAGGCATTGAAAGCGCTAAGCGTTGGGCCAGTATGCCTAATAAAAGGATTTAAATAATTTTGGATGTAATCAAAGCCGCCAAGAATCGCACCACCAAGAACCCGGCCCTGCCCATCAATATGTTTTGTTGCGGAGTACATAACAACATCTGCGCCATGTTGTAGTGGTTTTTGCAGTATTGGCGATGCCATTACATTATCGACGATGACAGTGGCCCCAACGTTATGAGCCAAATCGCTAACCATCTTTAAATCAACTATTTCTAGCATGGGATTACTAGGAGTCTCAATGAATACAACTTTAGTTTTCTTGCTCAAAGCTTTCTCCCAAACCTGCTTATCGTTGCCCTTAACAAATTCAACTTCGATTCCCCACTTTGGCAGAATTTCAGAGAGCACTACGTAACAAGAACTAAACATTGAAGCGGCTGCAACAACGCGATCTCCGGCTTCCACCAAGCACGCAATCGATGCGAACATTGCCGACATTCCAGAGGCCGTTGCAACGCAGAATTCCGCGCCTTCGATTGCTGCAAGGCGTTGCTCGAACATCGAAACTGTTGGATTTGCAAAGCGGCTATATACAAAATGGTCAACTTCGTCCGTAAATGAATGAACCGCTTGTTCTGCAGTGTCATACGTATAACCACTTGTTAAATACATTGCTTCGCCAGTTTCACCGAAACCAGATCTAGCTAAGCCGGCTCGAACCGCAAGAGTTTCTTCGTGTAAATCCCAATCAGGCAAATCTCCATCAGCAGAATTGGAATATCCCCAAGGTCGATGCTGGTGCGTCATGAATAAAGTTTACTGGGTAGGGTGGAGGCATGGAAAAAACGGCAATATCAGCCTCGGATTTAACGAAGATTTATGGCGAGCGAGCCGCGTTATCTCATGGAAATTTTGTAGTTCCAGAAGGGTCAATCTGTGGATTTGTTGGACCAAATGGTTCAGGTAAAACGACAACTATTCGAATGCTTCTGGGATTAATTGCCCCAACTAGTGGAACTGCAACTGTATTAGGCGAAAGTATTTCGCACCCTGAAAAATATCTACCCCATGTCGGCGCAATGATTGAAGGACCGGCGTTTTATCCCGCGCTATCTGGTCGCGAAAATTTGAAGGTATTAGCCGAACTAGGTGGATTCCCGCTCTCTCGAGTCGATCAACTATTAGAGAAAGTAGATCTAGCCGATCGTGGTGGCTCCAAATTTAAAACTTACTCATTGGGAATGAAGCAACGTCTTGGCATTGCTGCTGCGCTACTTCCAAATCCAAAGCTGCTTATTCTTGATGAACCCACAAATGGTTTAGACCCATCCGGAATCCAAGAAGTGCGGGGAATAATTAAGGATTTAGCAGATAGTGGAACCACAGTTTTTGTGTCATCTCACATCCTTAGCGAACTAGAAATGATCTGCGAATACTTAATTATGCTGCGTGAAGGCAGAGTCATTTTCTCTGGCCGAACTCAAGAGTTGTTATCTGGCCAGAAACCCATAATTGTTGCAAAACCTGAGTACGACGTAGATTTAACCAATTTAGCAAAAAAACTCACCGATTCCGGATTCAACATCTCAATAGTCGATGGAAGTTTACATATTGAGGCAGCACAAGAAGCAAGTGCAACCATTAATCGCATGGCATTCGAAACCGGAATAACGCTAGCTTCGATCTCAGTAGTCCTGCCAACGCTTGAGGAAACCTTTTTTGAGATGACAGGAGATAGCAAATGATTCGTGTCGTTATTGCAGAGCTTCGCAAGCTTCGTCGTCCAACACTTTTACTTGGAACAATCGCAACAGTTGGTGGTTTAAGCGCACTTTTCACCTCAATTATTTTCTTGATGATTGATTCTGAAGATGGAAACTCACGGCGAGGTGAAAGCATTGGTCCTGAAGAATTAAGTCAGGCCACGGGATTGGTTTACGGATTTAGATTAGTCGGAGCATTCCTTGGCATAGTCGCGCTCTGCATATTTGCTTCACAAACAGCCCAGGAATATTCACTAGGGACTCTTCGCAATTTATTGGTTCGCCAACCATCCCGCATGAAAATTCTCGCTGGCAAATTTATATCGATGAAAATATTTGCATTAGTAATGGTTTTATTTGCAGGAGCTTTAAGTATTTTGATCTCCTTTGCATTGGCAGGGAGAGCTGGCGTTGATACCTCAGCTTGGACGACCTCTGATGCAATGGAGCTCTTATTTAAGAGCACGTTAAACATATTTATTGCGACCCTCTGCTTTGGAACTTTTGGAATGATTCTGGGGCTTCTTCTTAGATCACCTATTAGTGCAATCGCAGTTGGAGTTCTTTGGATTCTGATTTTAGAGAACATTCTGGGAGCTTTAATAAAGAGCACAGGTAAATGGCTTCCTGGTTTTAATTTCTCTAATCTTGGAGAGGGTGGGAATCCTAGTTTGAGCTATAGACATTCAGTCGCCGTCTCTTTGGCTTATCTAATAATCGGTGGAGCAATTGCTGCAGTATTTTTCAAGCGAAGAGATGTTGCAAACTAGCGACACAGGGTTTATTTTCCAATGATTCACATGTAAGACCTTTATCCTTTGGGGATATAACTTCCCTGGAGGCACCTTCGAAAATGTTTTTTAATAAGTCACGTAATTCCCGAAAATCAACAGGCGTGCTTTTAGCGCTTTCAATCGGGCTCTCAGTTTTTAGCGCTGATTTAGCAACTTCTAATCCGCCTAGCACTCCCAAGCCAAGCAAGCCTCCCAAGCCAACCAAAGCCCAGATTGAAGCTGCCAAGAAAGAAGAAGCGGCGAAAGCTGCCGCTGCCAAGAAAGCAGCTGCAGTATTGAGCAGTGCAACCAAAACTCTTAATCAATTGGCGGCAATTGCAAATACGGCACAGGTTGCCTATAACAAAGCACTTAGCGAGCTAAATATTGCGAAAGCGAATGCAGATGCTGCAGCCGTTCATGCCTTAAAAACCCAGGCAGAAGTTAGCAAAACAAATGCCGTAATTGGAAGAATGGCTTCGAATGCTTACATGCTTGGTGGCGACTTTACAAGTATAAATTCTTTGCTTAGTGCTAATGGCCCACAAGATTTAATCGATCAATTAACAACTCTCGACAATATTGGAAACACAAACACCGTTGCACTTAAGCGATTCAAGGCTGCAGAAAGTGCAGCAAAGATTGCAAAATTAGAGGCTGATCGTACTAAAGCAGCACAAGAGGCTGCGACCGTAAAAGTTGCAGAAACCAAGAAAGTTGCAGATGAAGCAAAAGCAGCCCAACAGAAAGAAGTAGATAAACTTCGTGCTGTCCAAAGAAAGTTAGCTGCTGAACTCGCAAAGGCTAAGACTTTTAGAATAACTCTTGAAGAACAGCGACAACTTGCACTTCTTGAAGAATCTAATGCAAACACAGCGACAAAAACTCCAAACCAATTTAAAGTTTGGCCAAACAAGGGCTTTACTGGAAGATCAACAATTCGATCTACTGAAGAGATTAGAACCAAGGCAGTTGCATATGCAAAGAAACAAGTTTTAGCTCGTGATCCGAAAAAACCATATGTTTGGGGAGCACAAGGTCCAAACTCCTTCGACTGTTCAGGTCTGGTTTATGCAGCATACAAATCAGCAGGATTGGGCTGGCCAACCTGGGGTCGCTTAAATGCGGCGCTCTATTTTGTTGCTACAAAGCGTGTGTCATTTAATGAATTGCTTCCAGGAGACCTGCTCTTTTATTCATATGATGGATCAGTTCAAAATATCCACCACATGTCAATTTATGCAGGAAATGGCATGATGTGGGAAGCGAATTCCACAAAAGTTGGGCTTATCTACTCAAATATGTACAGCATCAAGGGCTTAATGCCATCTGGCGGCCGGGTCTAATAGTTTTATAGAGTGCCCCATGTGAGCACTAAAACCCCGGCGCTACTAGAGCTACGCAAAGCGGTTCGGATTTGGTTTGAAAGATTAGAGCCAAATTCTAAAGTGTGTATCGGAGTCTCAGGTGGTGCAGATTCACTTGCCCTAGCAGCTGCATCAAAACTAGAAGCGAGTAATTTTCCAATTGATTTAGCAGCCGTAATCGTTGATCATGGTTTACAGAAAAACTCTGCCGAGATTGCGCAATTTGCAAAACAGCAATTGGAAAAACTTGGATACCAGGATATTTTTGTTGGTAAAGCCAGTGTTCAAATTACTGATGGGCTAGAAGCATCTGCGCGTCGCGCACGCTACAAAGTTTTCCAGCAAGCGATTGAAACCTATGATCCAAAGTATTTCTTATTGGGCCATACTAAGAATGATCAGGCCGAAGGCGTGCTCTTGGGCCTAGCTCGTGGTTCTGGCACCAAATCATTATCTGGCATGCAAGAAATTGCAGGAATTTTTCTTAGACCATTACTTCAAATTGATCGTGCAACCACAGAGATTGCATGCGCTGAAGCCAATATCGAGTTTTGGAATGATCCACACAATTCAAATCAAGACTTTACAAGAGTTCGGGTGCGCGAAAATATTCTGCCGATATTAGAAAATGAAATTGGCCCAGGAATTACTGATGCGCTAGCCAGGTCGGCAAAGATTTTGCGCGAAGATGCCATGGCACTTGATGGATGGGCCGAGGGTGTTTTTCGCCAAGTGGATCCGCTTGATATCGAGATCTCAACCCTGGCTGACCTTCCAGTTGCGGTTAGGAGTCGAGTATTAAGGCTGGCGATTTATGCCGCAGGAGCGCCTTCGGGAAGTATCAGCGCCGCACATTTAGAGCCAATTGAAGCTCTTGTGAGTGATTGGCGTGGCCAGGGCCACACCTCCCTTCCAGGTGGTGTGAAGGTTTGTCGAATTTCGGGCAGACTTTCGCTCTCGAAACCACAACCTAACCAGCCTGAAAAGTAGAAAGAGAATCTCCTCGTGGATCTAGCAACAACTGGCACAGACATTGATCGCGTAATTGTTACCGAAGAACAAATTCGACTCCGCCTTCTTGAATTAGCAAAACAGGTTGAAAAAGATTATGAAGGTAGAGATTTACTTTTGATTGGTGTGCTCAAGGGCGCAGTTATGACGATGGCCGATTTCGCAAGATCGCTACAACGGCACATTGAGATGGATTGGATGGCTGTTTCGTCATATGGTTCTGGAACCAAATCAAGTGGCGTTGTCAGAATTCTTAAAGATTTAGATCGAGATATTACGGGGCGAGAAGTAATAATTGTCGAAGACATTGTTGATACCGGTTTAACACTAGGTTGGCTGAAGGCAAATCTTGAATCTCGCGGCGCTAAGAGCGTTGAGATTCTAACTATGTTACGTAAACCTGAAGCGGCCAAAGTTGTGGTTGATGTCAAATATGTTGGATTTGATATCCCTACAGAGTTTGTCGTTGGTTATGGTCTCGACTTCAATGAAAAATATCGAAATTTAGATTTCATCGGCGTTCTAGCAAAGCATATGTATTCATGACCGAGAAGAATTCGAAGAAGGCTAAGCCAACAAGCAAGAGGAAGATAACTTTCACTAAAGCGCGTGCTCGAAAAATTCTTCGCGGTCCACTCTTCTGGATAATTCTTGCACTAATTCTGGTTAGCTTTTTTGGAAGACTTTCATCAAGCGGTGACAAATTTACTAAGGTAGAAACCTCAACAATCCTTGCCGCTATTTCGGCAAATAAAGTTGATTCTGTCCTTGTTATCGACCGAGATCAGAAAATTGAAGTTGTTTTAAAACCTGGAAATTTTGTTAAAGGTTCAAAGAAAATCTATGCCTCTTATGTCGCAGGTGAAGAACCACAGATTATTGAATTGCTGACCAGCAATCCACCGCCAAACAATTGGGATGTAAAGGTTCCAACTCAATCATTTTTGGCATCTTTATTCTTAAGCCTCATTCCGCTTCTGTTAATTGGTTTCTTGCTTCTTCTCTTTATGGCAAATGCCCAAGGTGGAAACCGAGTCTTCTCATTTGGTAAATCCAAAGCAAAACTTCAGACAAAAGAGATGCCAAAAAATACCTTTGATGATGTTGCAGGTGCAGATGAGGCAGTTGCAGAACTTACTGAAATTAAGGATTTCTTGGCAGCGCCACAGAAGTATCAAGATATTGGTGCGAAAATTCCTAAAGGTGTTCTGCTTTATGGTCCGCCAGGAACCGGTAAAACACTATTGGCAAGAGTAGTCGCTGGCGAAGCAAATGTTCCGTTCTATTCAATTTCAGGATCTGATTTTGTTGAAATGTTTGTCGGTGTTGGTGCTTCTCGAGTTCGTGATCTCTTCGCTCAAGCAAAAGCAAATGCTCCTGCAATAATTTTCGTGGATGAAATAGATGCAGTAGGGCGCCAACGCGGAGCTGGTTTAGGTGGCGGACATGATGAACGTGAGCAAACCCTAAATCAACTGTTGGTTGAGATGGATGGCTTTGAAGCAAATGGCCAAGTAATTTTAATTGCAGCTACCAACCGTCCAGACGTTTTAGATCCAGCGCTACTTCGCCCAGGAAGATTTGATCGTCAGATTCCGGTTGATCGTCCAGACTTAAAGGGCCGCACTGCCATTCTTGAGGTGCATGCGAAGAATAAACCGGTTGCAAAATCAGTTAACTTAGAGGATTTTGCGAAACGAACACCTGGATTCACTGGTGCGGATTTAGCAAATGTATTGAATGAAGCTGCTCTGCTTACTGCTCGCGAGAATGCAAAGGTAATCACAACTGCTGCCCTTGATGAAGCTATCGACCGAGTTATGGCTGGACCACAACGCAAGACTAGATTGATGACTGAAGAAGAGCGACGCATTACCGCTTATCACGAGGGCGGCCATGCACTTGTTGCGCATGCACTTCCACATACTAATCCGGTTCATAAAATTACGATTATGCCTCGCGGTCGCGCACTTGGCTACACAATGATCCTGCCTGATGAAGATCGTTATGCAACAACACGAAATCAAATGCTCGATCAGCTTGCTTATTCATTGGGTGGCCGCGCAGCAGAAGAGTTAATTTTTCATGATCCAACCACTGGTGCTTCAAATGATATTGAGAAGGCCACAAATCTGGCTCGTGCAATGGTCACACAATATGGAATGACAGAAAAAATCGGTGCAATCAAACTTGGCGCAAGTGAAGGCGAACCATTCCTTGGACGCAGCTACGGACACCAAAGAGATTATTCAGAGGAAATTGCTGGCATTGTTGATGGAGAAATCCGAAACTTGATTGAAAATGCGCATCAAGAAGCTTATGAAATTCTCGTTGCCAACCGCGATATTCTCGATGATTTAGTAGAAGTTCTTCTTGAAAAAGAGACACTTCTTAAAGATGAGATCGAGATGATTTTTAAGAAGGTTAGATTAGTTTCAAAGCGTCCAGCATGGACAGGTTCAGAGTCCCGCAAGCCAAGCACTCAACCGCCTGTTGCGCTTTCACCTGCAAAACCACAAACACCAGTCGTCGAAGAAGAAGCGGCACCGGTTCGCAAGCCCAGAAAGAAAGTAACTCCACCAAGTGAGTGACATAACTCCGGTTTCAATGGGACCACACGATGGTGGTGCCAAACGCGAGTTTGATCATGAACGTGCTGAAAAGGCTGTTACGGAATTACTTATTGCAATTGGCGAAGACCCTAATCGTGAAGGTTTACGCGATACCCCTGGTCGGGTTGCGCGCGCATTTAAAGAGAACTTTGCGGGCCTTTGGCAGACACCGGAAGAAGTTTTATCAACAACATTTGATATTGGCCATCGCGAACTTGTAATCGTTCGAGATATCGAAGTTTTTTCACACTGCGAACACCACCTGACTCCCTTTCACGGAGTTGCACACATTGGTTATATTCCAGGAGAGCGTGGCCAGATAACAGGCCTCTCAAAATTAGCAAGACTTGTGGATGTTTATGCCAAGCGGCCACAAGTTCAAGAACGTCTAACCTCACAAATAGCTGATGCTATGGTCGAAGTATTAAACCCCGCCGGCGTTATCGTTGTGATTGATTGCGAACATTTATGCATGTCGATGCGTGGAGTGCGCAAGTCTGAAGCGAAAACTATTACGAGTGCAGTCCGGGGACAATTACGAGATCCAGCAACACGTGCTGAAGCTATGAGCCTGATAACTTCAAAAAATCGATAACATGAAATCCGAACGCACTCTCGTTATGGGGATTCTTAATGTAACCCCGGATTCTTTTGCAGATGGCGGGCGACACTTTGATTTTGAATCAGCAATCAATCGTGCGAAAGAGATGATCTCCGAAGGTGTAGACATAATTGATGTTGGTGGCGAATCAACTAGACCAGGTGCTGATCGAGTAACTGAAGAGATAGAACGAGATCGTGTTATTCCAGTAATTACCGAACTTGCTGAACTTGCTAAAGATGGCGTAACACTTAGCATTGACACAACTCGGGCGAGTATTGCTCAGGCCGCAATCGGGGCTGGTGCCACAATCGTTAATGATGTGAGCGGTGGGTTGGCTGACCCAAAAATGGCAGCACTAATCGCTAGCAATCCAGCTATTCAATATGTTGTTATGCATTGGCGTGGACATTCAAAGGATATGCAGAAAGCTGCCGAGTATAAGAATGTAGTTAGTGAAGTTAAAGATGAACTTGATGATCGAGTTGTTGCTTTAACAAAGTCAGGGGTTTTACCGGAACAAATAGTTTTAGATCCAGGAATTGGTTTTGCAAAATCTTCAGCCCATAATTGGGAGCTACTCAAGAATATTGATCGGTTAAATCTCTTGGGATTTCCAATTTTAGTCGGGGCGTCTCGTAAGCGTTTTCTTGGAGATTTACTCAGCGCACAAGTTGCCGATGATCGAGAGTCAGCGTCTATTGCAATTACAACTTATTTGGCTAAAGCTGGTATTTGGGGAGTTCGAACCCACTCGGTTAAGCCGCATCGAGATGCCATCGCTGTTGTAGAGGAGATGCGTAAATGAGCGATCAAATTAGTATCACTGGCATTTCTGCAATTGGATTTCACGGAGTCTTTCCAGAAGAGCGCAAAAATGGCCAGAACTTCGTAGTTGATTTAAAACTCATCTTTGATTTAGCCCCGGCTGGGGAGAGTGATGACTTAACCAAGACAATTAATTATGCAAGTGTTGCAGAAATAACAGTTGAAGAAATAACTGGTGAACCAGTTGCTCTTATTGAAACTTTAGCTACCCGGATTAGTGAGCGGTTGCTCAAAGATTTTCCACTTCTTGATTCAGTAATTGTTACGGTTCATAAACCCCAAGCACCAGTTTTGGTTAAGTTTTCAGATATTTCAGTTTCGATTGAGAGACGCAGATGAAAGCGGTTATAGCTCTCGGATCTAATCTAGGAAATCGGGAGCTGTATATTGACAGTGCAGTAGCTGAATTGGCCAAAGTAATCGAAATTACACATCTCTCAACAAATCACGAAACAGACCCGGTCGGTGGGCCAGAACAACCTAAATATTTAAATGCAATCGCAATTGCCGAGACCGAGTTAGATCCAAGAGAACTCCTGATCGTAATGTTGGAGATTGAGAACAAACTAGGTCGAAAACGTGAAGTTCATTGGGGTCCGAGGACCATAGATTTGGATTTAATTGTTTTCGGCGATGAAATTATCGATTCTGAAGTCCTAGTTTTGCCACATCCAAGGGCGCATGAACGTAAGTTTGTTCTAGAGCCATGGCTTGAGATTGAACCGGATGCCTACATTCCGGGAATTGGCGAGATCGAAAATATTTTGCAACGCATCTAATTAGCCCTGTAATCTATAGACCACGAGCCCGGTACCCGGAAAGGACTGGAGCATGGATCTAGCACTAAAGCACCCAGTAGCCCTGGTTCCAACCATGGGCGCGCTTCATGCTGGCCATGCCTCGCTAATTGAAATTGCCCGAAAATTTAGCCCTGAAGTTGTTGTAAGTATCTTTGTAAATCCATTGCAATTTGAAAATCCTAATGATTTTTCAACTTATCCAAAGAGTGTGGATGCAGATGTTGCGCTTGCGACAGCAAGCGGCGCAACAAAAATTTGGGTGCCGACTTTCGATGAAATCTATCCAAGCGATCCGGTTCTGATCTCCTCTGGTGAAATTGGCAATCTCTTTGAAGGCGTTCATAGGTTTGGACATTTTGACGGAATGCTTACCGTTGTAAAGAGGTTCTTTGATTTGGTTACACCAAAGTATGCAATCTTTGGAGAGAAAGACTTTCAACAACTATTCTTAATTAAAAAAATGGTTGCTCAGATGAAATTACCAATTGAGATAATTTCAGCTCCAACAATCCGCGAGGCAAGCGGACTAGCGATGTCATCCCGGAATCAGAAATTATCGACCACCGAACGAGAGAGTGCTGCCGGGATTTATCTCGCCCTAAATTCAGCAAAGGCAGCTTCAGATTTAAAATCTGCTCGAATTGAATTAAGTAATGGAGTTCAAGCAATTCCAAACTTTCTTCAGGATTATGCTGAAATAATCGATGCCGACACCTTTGCAATCGCAGATGATTCAACGGAAAACTGCCATGCAATTGTTGCCGGTTGGATAAATGGCATCAGATTGATAGACAATATGGCTATGTCGAACCTAGGTAATTCCAAATGAAATTACTTGCTGGAAAACCAGGGTGGACTGTAGAAGCAGATGTGATTGTGATTGGTTCTGGAGTGGCTGGATTAACTACTGCTCTGAATCTGCGATCAAGTGATTTATCAGTTTTACTTGTTACAAAGGCAAGAATTGATGAAGGCTCGACTAAATGGGCACAGGGTGGAATCGCAGCCGCACTTGGGCCAGGGGATACACCTAATCAGCACAAGAAAGATACTTTGATTGCTGGCGCTGGATTATGCGATAACGAAGCAGTAAACGTCTTAGTAACAGAAGGCCCGGAAGCTGTTCGTAAACTTATTGCGCGCGGTGCAGTATTTGATAAATCCGAGAGTGGTGAAATTTCCTTAACTCGCGAAGGCGGACACTTACGCAATCGCATTCTGCATGCTGGCGGCGATGCAACTGGAGCCGAAGTATCTCGAGCGCTTCTTGCTGCAGTAAATGACGATAGCGGAATCGAAGTAATTGAAAATGCTCTTGCGATCGATGTTTTGAAGAGTGATTCTGGTGCAGTTTGTGGTGTAACTCTTCACGTTATTGGTGCGGGTAGTCGTGACGGTGTGGGTCGAGCCCTTGCTCGCGCAGTTGTAATTGCAACTGGTGGCCTAGGTCAGGTTTATGCGCAAACCACAAATCCCTCAGTTTCAACTGGTGACGGAGTAGCTCTTGCACTTCGCGCTGGTGCAGAAATTTCTGATGTTGAATTCATTCAATTCCATCCAACTGTTTTATGGCGCGACGA
>CAMCPZ010000012.1 GCA_945876865.1 Bifidobacterium breve
ATTAATGGCGGTATGCAATCAATCCCAGTAATTGTTTTTAGCGATGGAACACATCTAACAGAACCTTCAGATAACGATTTAAAAGCAAAGCTTGAAGCGCTAAAGATTCTTTAAATATAGCGGTAGGCAAGTGCTGAAGTAATTGCAGCGCCTACAACCACTACCGGAAACGGTGCCTTAGCAATCAATAGAGTTACTGCCGCAGCTATTCCCAGAGCACGGTGATCAAGCACCAATTGAGTCTTATCTGCAAATGTGTTTATGGCAATTAAGGCGGTCAAGAGTGCAACCGGAATTAAGGTATTGATTCGTAGAATCCGTGGATTGCTTAAGAAAGTTTCTGGCACTGATGCCCCGATGAATTTAACTGCAAATGCTAGAGCGCTTGATCCAATAACCGCTATCCAGAAAGTGCTCATTTTCGCCAACCAATGATTATGGCGAGTAGGGTGCAAGTAATAATTGGGATTCCAGCGGGAACAAATGGTGTCAGTGAAAGTGCAAGTAAAATTGCAAAGCCGGCTAATACCCAAGACTTACGGTCAGAAAGTCTGGGCCAGAGCAGTCCAAGAAATGCAGCAGGAACGGCGGCATCTAAGCCCCAGGCAGATGGATCACCAATTGCTTGCGCACCAAGCGCACCGGCAAGTGTAAAAAGATTCCAGAAGATAAATACGCCAAAACCGGTATACCAAAATCCTCTGCGCATTTCGGCTTCATCTTTTTGTGCGAGGGCAACACCAATTGATTCATCAATAGTTATCTGCGCTGCAACAACTCGTCTCCAACCACGTAATTTCAGAATAGGCGCAAGGCGTAATCCGTAAAGACCATTACGAGTTCCGAGAAGCGTTGACGTTGCAATCGCATTTATTGCGGTGCCACCTGCCGCGATCACTCCAACAACTGCAAATTGTGATGCCCCGGAAAACAAAAGTAGTGAGAGTAAGCAAGCTTGAAGAACTGAGAAATCGGCAGCTACGGCCGCAGCACCGAATGCGCCGCCATATGCACCGACGGTTATTGAGACGCTGAAAGAATCACGCTTCACTGACACGCCGAAAGTATGCCCTAATACAAGGCGATAGGCGATGCTTTATATAGGGTCGGGTCATGAATACCGATACCCCAGATGTTGTTGATACCAAGCAAGAAATAGTTTTCCGTGACGACATGACTGTTGAACTAGTGAAGTCGAGTGCGAGTGATGCCGATGTTATTTGGGCAGCACGAGTTTCAACTGCGGGGGAGACAACTTTAGAAAAAGTCGGTGAATCTAGTGAACGCGACGCTGGTTTAATTAATTATCTGGCACGTGAACGTCACGGAAGCCCATTCGAACACACATCAATGACCTTCTTTGTTTCGGCACCAATCTTTGTATTCCGTGAATTTATGCGCCACCGAATTGCTTCTTACAATGAAGAGAGCGGTCGTTATCGTGAACTTCGCCCGGTTTTTTATATCCCAAATAAGGATCGCAAGTTAGTCCAGGTTGGCAAAACTGGTGCATACACTTTCGTTGATGGCACTCAAGAGCAATTAGATATAACAGTCAATGCAATCAAAGAAACTTGCATTGTTGCCTATGAAAATTATCAGAAGATTTTGGCATCTGGCGTTGCCCGAGAAGTAGCGCGCGCAGTTCTGCCAGTAACGCTTTACTCATCTATGTATGTAACTATGAATGCCCGAGCCCTAATGAATTTCCTTTCACTTCGCACATCTAGCCCAGATTCACATTTCCCGTCATATCCACAACGTGAAATCGAGATGGTTGCAGAGAAGATGGAGAAGCACTTCGCCGAACTTATGCCGATGACTTACGGGGCATTTCAGAAATCTGGTCGCATAGCTCCGTAAATTGCGTGTAACCTAAGCGTATGAGCATTACACCTCCATTTGGCCGGTTAATTACCGCCATGGTTACGCCATTTAACAAGGATGGCGAAATCGATTGGGCTGGTGTCGAAAAATTAGCAGCGCATTTAGTCTCAACTGGGCACGATGGAATCGTTGTAAATGGCACAACCGGCGAAGCGCCAACAACAAGCGATGATGAGAAAGATCAAATCGTAAGTGTTGTTAAGAAAACAGTTGGGTCAAAGATTAAAGTAATCGCTGGTGCTGGCAACAATGAAACTTCACATTCGGTTGTTCAAGCGCAACGAGCTGCAAAAGCTGGAGCAGATGGTTTATTAGTAGTAACTCCTTATTACAACAAGCCACCACAAGCAGGAATCGCTGCTCACTTTAAAGCGATGGCCGATGCAACCGATCTTTCAGTGATGATGTATGACATTCCTGGTCGCACCGGAATTGAAATTGAATCAGACACGATTGTTGCTTTAGCCGAGCACCCAAGGATTGCAGCGCTAAAAGATGCAAAAGGAAATGTTGCTGCTACTTCTTGGGTAATTAAGCGTTCGGGAATTCCAGTTTACTCTGGTGATGATATTTTAAATCTGCCCCTGCTATCAGTTGGTGCAGTTGGTTTTGTTTCGGTATGTGGCCACACCGTTGGAAGTGGTCTTCGTGAAATGCTAGACGCCTGGTTCTCTGGAAATGCTGCGCGTGCACTTGAGATACACCAAAAATTATTACCGGTATTCACCGGAACCTTCCGCACCCAAGGTGCGATATTGACTAAGGCCGCACTAAATGAAATGGGCCTACCTGGCGGATTTACTAGATTGCCACTTGTCGATGCCACCGCTGCGCAAATAGCGCAACTGCGGGAGGACCTACGACAAGGCGGAGTAACACTTAACTAATGAATCATCCTCATCCAGATTTACCCTATCCATCCAAGCTTGCTGCTAAAACACTTCGAATAGTTGCGCTAGGTGGCTTAGGTGAAATCGGTCGCAATATGACCGTCTTCGAATACGAAGGAAAGTTGTTAGTAGTTGATTGCGGCGTTCTCTTTCCGGAAGAGAGCCAACCAGGTATTGATTTAATCTTGCCGGACTTTGAATACATTCGCGAACGTTTAGATGATGTTGTCGCAGTGGCACTTACTCATGGCCACGAAGATCACATTGGCGCTGTTCCATACTTACTCCGCGAACGCAGCGATATCCCAATTGTTGGATCAAAACTAACGCTGGCATTTACTGAAGCTAAGTTAAAAGAGCGTCGAATTACTGCGCCGATGTTTGAAGTTAAAGCCGGAATGATTCAGAAGTTTGGCCCATTCGAATTAGAGTTCATCGCAGTAAATCACTCGATTCCAGATGCACTTGCGATTGCAATCCGAACACCAGCAGGGTTGGTTCTTGCGACTGGCGACTTTAAAATGGATCAGCTCCCACTAGATGGTCGCGTTACCGATCTAGCAAGCTTTGCCAGGCTAGGCGCCGAAGGCGTTGATTTATTTATGGTTGATTCGACAAATGCGGATGTTCCAGGATTCACAACTTCAGAGCGCGAAATCAGTCCAGTACTGGACCGAGTTATTCGCCAGACCGAGCGTCGAGTAATTGTTGCCTCATTCGCATCACATGTTCACCGCATTCAACAAATTATTGATGTAGCAGAATCTCATGGCCGCAAGGTTGCATATGTTGGCCGCAGCATGGTTCGCAATATGAAATTAGCAGAAGATCTTGGTTATCTACATATTCCACCGAACCTAATTGTTGATTCAAAGAATCTAAAAGATTACGGCGACAAAGTGGTTTTAATCTGTACTGGCTCACAAGGTGAGCCACTTGCTGCACTTTCTCGCATGGCCAATGGTGATCATGAAATTCAAGTAGGCAAAGGTGACACAGTTATTCTGGCTTCGTCACTTATTCCGGGAAATGAAAATCCGGTTTATCGAGTTATCAATGAGCTCACAAGATTTGGTGCAAATGTTGTCCATAAAGGAAATGCAATGGTGCATGTTTCCGGGCACGCATCTGCCGGCGAGTTGCTTTACTGCTACAACGTTGTAAAGCCAAAGAATGTTATGCCGATTCACGGCGAATGGCGCCACTTACGAGCAAATGCTGAACTTGCAATTAAAACGGGTGTCGCAAGAACAAATACTCTGGTTGTCGAAAATGGAATTGTTGTTGATATGGCTGATGGATATGCAGATGTCGCTGGCGCAATTCCAGTTGGCTTTGTCTATGTAGATGGTCAGAGCATTGGTGAAATCACCGAGAGCTCTCTAAAAGATCGACGTATTCTGGGCGAAGAGGGTTTCATTTCAGTGGTCGTAGTTATCGAATCACAAACCGGAAAAATAATTGCAGGTCCAGATATTCATGCTCGAGGATTTACTGAAGATAATGCGCTCTTTAACGAAGTAAAGGGCATGATTGAGAAGGCGCTAGCAACCGCTGTAAGTAATGGAATTAATGGAACACATCAGTTGCAACAAGTTGTTAGAAAAACAGTCGGCAGTTGGGTTGGCGATAAGCACCGACGTAAACCAATGATTGTTCCGGTAGTTATCGAGGTATAACGGCGCGCCTTAGTTACCGCGTATATCGAACGCTTTAAGGTTAGCCATTATGGCCGCGAGAAGAAAAGCTTCAACTAAGAAATCTGCGGCAGCCAATGGTGCTGCTCGCGGAATCGGTGCAATTTGGAAATTCTTTGCAAAGACTCTCGGTTCATCTATTCGCTTTATCTTTCGTGGCGCCCAGGATTTAGATCCAGCTCATCAACGAGATGGCCTGGCATTTATTGTTTTTATCCTTGGACTCATTTCTGCAGCAGGTGTCTGGTTTAGCTTAGATAATGTTGTGGGGCATGGAATTTATGCCGCAGTCTTTGGCCTGATTGGAAGACTTGGATTTATTACGCCAATTATCTTTATCTACTTCGCATTTCGATTGTTTAGGGCGCCAGATGATTCAAAGGCCACCGGGCGAATAATTGTTGGAACCTTCGTTCTTCTTATCTCAATTACTGGCCTGCTCCATATCCTCAATGGCTCAAGTGGAACCGGTCAGACTGCAATCCGCAATGGCGGCGGTTGGATTGGATACGGAATCTCGACTCCACTAGTTGCGCTTGTAACAATAATTCTTGCGATTCCAATACTTCTGATACTTCTCTTCTTCGGAATTTTGGTTATCACTGCTACACCTGTATCAAAGGTCTTCGGACGAATCTCAACGCTATTTCACTGGGGTAGCGGGAAAGTCTCTGATGCGCGTGCCGCACGTGCTGAAGAGAAATTTGAAATCTCTGACACTCCGCCATTTGAAACCCCACTGGTTCAAGGATTTGTTCATGAAGAAGAAGAGTTGGATGAAGAGAGTTTTGACGAAGAGTTCACGGTCGAGATTCCTAGGGATCCAACTCCGGTAAGTGCTCCGGTTGCCAGCGTTCCTAAACATGCGAAGCAGATGTTGTTAACTGGCGATACCAAATATGAATTGCCTTCAATGGATTTACTTAAAACTGGCCCAGCATCAAAGGCGAAGTCGAAGGCAAATGATGTTGTTGTTGCGGCGCTGACCCAAGTCTTTGATCAGTTTGGTGTTGAATGCCGAGTTACTGGATTTATGCGTGGGCCAACGGTTACACGTTATGAAGTTGAACTTGGAAACGGTGTGAAGGTAGAAGCAATCACAGCGCTTGCAAAGAATATTTCCTATGCGGTTGCTAGCGGAGATGTCCGAATTCTCTCGCCAATTCCAGGAAAATCTGCTGTTGGAATTGAGATCCCAAATACCGATCGCGAAATCGTTGCCCTTGGAGATGTCCTACGTTCTCCGGTTGCCGGAAACGACGCTCACCCAATGGTTATTGCACTTGGTAAAGATGTAGAAGGAAACTTTATCTGCGCAAACTTAGCGAAGATGCCACACCTATTAGTGGCCGGTGCAACTGGTGCTGGAAAATCTTCGATGATTAATTCGCTAATCGTCTCGATTCTTATGCGTTCAACCCCAGATGATGTTCGCCTGGTAATGATTGACCCAAAGCGTGTAGAGCTCACAAGCTATGAAGGAATTCCACATCTAATTGCTCCAATCATCACAAACCCAAAGAAGGCAGCTGATGTTCTTGCCTGGGTAGTGCGCGAAATGGATATGCGTTATGACGATCTTTCAGCCTTTGGATTTAGGCATATCGATGATTTTAATAAGGCAGTTCGCTCCGGAAAGTTAACAGTTCCAGAAGGTAGTGAGCGAATTCTTGAACCTTACCCATATCTACTTGTGATTATTGACGAGCTAGCAGATCTGATGATGGTTGCAGCAAGGGAAGTCGAAGAGTCGATTGTGCGAATTACCCAACTAGCCAGAGCTGCCGGAATTCACTTGGTAATCGCAACCCAACGCCCAAGCGTCGATATCGTTACGGGTCTAATCAAAGCAAATGTTCCGTCACGTTTATCCTTTGCTACATCAAGCCTTGCGGATTCGAGAGTTATTCTAGATACGCCAGGAGCTGAAAAATTAGTAGGCCAGGGCGATGCGCTTTTCTTACCTATGGGAGCAAGTAAAGCAATGCGAATTCAAGGGGCATATGTTTCAGAACGTGAAACTGAAGCGATTGTGAACCATGTTAAATCCCAATTGCAACCGGTATACCGCCTTGATTTAACTGCTCCAGTAAAGACTCATATTATTGAGGATGATATTGGCGATGACATGGATCTTTTGTTGCAAGCGGTGCAATTAGTTGTCTCAACACAATTTGGTTCGACATCAATGTTGCAACGTAAATTACGAATTGGTTTTGCAAAAGCTGGAAGATTAATGGATTTAATGGAGAGCCGCGGCATCGTGGGGCCAACGGAAGGTTCTAAGGCGCGAACCGTTTTAATTACCGCTGAGCAGATGCCCGATGTCCTTGAGCAATTGCAGGGAAATCTCTAATACAAAAGTTGTAATTCAGCGTGAGTCCTCACTTTAGGGGTCAGCTTTAAGGGTGAATTCACCTCCTGGCCAGACTCGGACTTGTCCTAAGGCGCCTTCAGGTTTTACCCTTAGGGCCTTGGAAATCCCCTTCCATATTGCTTTAACAGCAAGCTCCCCGCAAAAGGAAAATAAATGAGTTTAGAAAATCTAACTCTCGGCACCGAAATTCGCGATGCTCGCGAACGTGCTGGTTTTTCAGTTGCGAAAATTGCGGAGATTACGCGAATTCGTGAAACCTTAATCAAGGATATTGAATCCGATCAATTTGAGAGCTGTGGCGGCAATGCATATGCGCGTGGACATATCCGCACAATTGCAAAAGTTTTAAACCTAAATGCTGATTTACTTATCGAGAAATTTGCACAAACCACTGGCGACTTCGATCGACCTATGGTTGATTTACTCGAAGAGAGTAATGTAATTAAGCAACGTGCTCCTCGCCCGGCAATTTCATTTAAAGCTTTGGCTTCAGTCGCTGCCGGAGTCGTTGCACTCTTGATTGCAGTGCCAGCAGTAATCTCACTCTTCCCTAATGACACGACCTCACCTTTGGCTCCGTCAAGCCAAGGTCTGGCCCCTTCAACGACTGAACAGAACTCGCAAGTTGTCGCTTCAGCGACCTCCGGAGTTTCGCTAGTTGTTTCAGGTATTTCTGGAAAATCTTGGATCGGAGTCCAAGATGCAAGTGGAGCTCAAATCTTCAGCGGCTCAATCAATGCCGGCGAAGTAAAATCCTTTAGCGAGGACCAACTCATATACGCAACAATTGGAAACGCTGCGGCAGTTTCGCTCAATGTAAATGGCCAAGAAATTGGAACACCTGGCGGAGTCGGGGAAGTAGTTCATCTTTCATTCACTCCAAATGGTTCAAATAACGGTTAAGCGCAACTAAAAACTTAACCCACTGTAAGATGGCGCAGATGAGCGCCGAGAATTTAGATAACAACCTAGCCGTAAAGGCGCCTCGCACCGTAGCACTGGTAACTCTTGGCTGTGCACGCAATGAAGTTGATTCTGAAGAACTTGCTGGAAGATTATCTGCAGATGGTTGGACCTTAGTTTCCGATCCCGCACTTGCCGAAGTAGCTTTAGTTAATACTTGTGGTTTTATTGAAAGTGCAAAGAAAGATTCAGTAGATGCCCTGTTAGAGGCACATTCCCTCAAAACAAATGGGACAACCAAAGCCGTTGTCGCAGTTGGCTGCATGGCCGAGCGATATGGAAATGAACTTTCTGAGGCGCTTCCGGAGGCAGATGCAATTTTAGGTTTCGATGATTATGAAGATATCTCGATGAGATTGCAGACAATTATTGGTGGCGGCTCTATCGCAGCACATAAGCCAAAAGATCGCCGGGCGCTGCTGCCGATCGCACCTGCCGATCGCCAGAACTTAAGTCAGCCCAACCAAATCCTTTCCCGTAAGCGATTAGATTCGGCACCTATCGCGCCGCTAAAGATTGCATCTGGATGTGATCGTAGATGTTCATTCTGCGCGATTCCAATGTTCCGTGGGTCATTTGTTTCTAGACGCCCAACCGAGATTATTGAAGAAGCGCAATGGTTAGCCACAGAGGGAGTATCCGAACTCTTTCTGGTCAGTGAGAATACGACTTCATATGGCAAAGATTTCAAGGATATGAAAGTTCTAGAAAATATGCTTCCCGAAATTGCAAAGATTCCAGGCATCGAGCGGATTCGCCTCTCATATCTGCAACCAGCCGAAATGCGACCATCACTTATTCAAGCAATGATTTCAGTTCCAAAAGTTGTTCCTTATTTTGATCTCTCGTTTCAGCATGCAAGCCCAACAGTTCTACGTCGCATGCGCCGCTTCGGTGATACCGATTCTTTCCTCCATTTAATTACTCAAATTCGTGCGCTCTCGCCACAAGCCGGAATCCGTTCAAATGTAATTGTTGGGTTTCCTGGTGAGACCCAAGAAGAGTTTGACGAGCTAGTCGACTTTTTATCAAAGGCGAGACTTGATGCAATCGGGGTATTTGGATATTCAGATGAAGATAAGACCGAAGCCCTCACCCTTGAAGATAAAGTGGATCAAGATGTAATTAATTCCCGGGTAGAACTACTTTCAAAATTAGTTGATGAGTTTTTAATGCAACGCGCTGAAGAGCGAATCGGAGAGCATGTTCGAGTTCTAATTGAAGATGAAGACACCCAGGAAGGTCGGGCGGAACACCAAGGGCCTGAAGTCGATGGTTCTACCTTCGTCAAAGGTCGCGCGAAATATAAAGTTGGCGAGTATGTTGATGCAGTAGTTACCGAAGTTTCCGGCGTAGATTTAATTGCGGTGCCGTTATGAAATTTCTAAATCTGCCAAACACCTTAACCATCTCTCGCTTACTTGCAGTTCCATTCTGTTGCTATGCGCTTTTCAAAAATGGCGGCGATGATTGGGTCTGGCAGATAATTGCTTGGACTGGATTTTTCCTAGTAGGCCTAACCGATTTTCTAGATGGTCGGATTGCTCGCTCACGCAAACAAATCACAAGTTTCGGAACCTTCCTTGATCCAGTGGCAGATAAGATTGCAATAGGGGCCGCCATGGTCGGTCTATCAATGCAGGGAAAGTTGTGGTGGTGGGTCACAATTTTGATCCTGGTTCGCGAAGTATCGGTGACGGTTCTGCGGTTAACAGTTATCAAAGATGGCGTGATTCCGGCAAGCAAAGGCGGAAAACTTAAGGCAGCTTTCCAGGGCTTTGGAGTCGGCTTCTATATTCTGCCGCTACCAACCTGGCTACATATTCCAAGAGATGCCTTCATGGCGATTGCAATCTATTTAACAATAAAGACCGGCTATGACTATTTCAAGAATGTCATCAAGAAGTAAGGCCCGTTATGAAAAATACTGAACTGGCAGAGACCGTTGTTAAACAATTGAAAAAAGCCGGTAAGACAGTAGCTGTGGCCGAGTCCTTAACTGGCGGCGGATTAGGTGCAGCAATTACCGAGATAGCAGGATCTTCCGAAGTTTTTCTTGGTGGAATCACTACCTATAGCGATGCCAGCAAGACAAAGTTATTGGATGTTCCAAAAAAACTAATCACAAAACATACGGCGGTTTCTGAAGAAGTCGCAAAAGAAATGGCAACCAGCGCCCGCAACTTATTTAAAACAGATTATGCAATTTCTACTACCGGAGTCGCCGGCCCAGGTAAGGCCTATGGCAAAAGCGCTGGCACTGTTTGGTTGGCCATTGCTAGCAAAAAAGAGGTCATAGCCGTCGAACTTTCGATTTCTGGCGATCGCGCCACGGTAAGAAATGCCACAATTGAGAGCGCATTGGCCACTTTTTCGCGTATCCTTAGCCTGTGAGCCCGGTAAAAGAAGTGACCCTGTTGCGCACCCATATTGGTAGCGCACTTCGTCAAGAGCGCATTTCCCAAGGTCGCACGCTTCGCGATGTCGCAAAGGGCGCTCGCGTATCTCTTGGTTATCTCTCTGAAGTAGAACGCGGTCAGAAGGAAGCTTCATCCGAACTTTTGAATTCAATCTGCCAAGCACTCGATCTCTCACTCCTTACAGTTATGTCTGATGTAACAATTGCACTTCGCGCAGCAGAGGCGCCATCACTCAGCGTTGTAGAAGCCGCCGCTTAGCTTTCTGCTAGCGACGATATTTCCGGATAGCGCCAAAAATCCAATGACTTTAGCCCCAGCCCAACGCTCGCGAACCGCAATCTTGTCGGGTGCAAAAATCGTTATCACCGAGGTCGGTTCTTATGAATCCAATATGGTCGATATTGCAGCTCGCGCCCAAGTTTCAAGAGCAACGGTCTACAACCACTTTGCAGATAAAGAAGAGATGATGCTTAGCCTTCTAGAATCTGAAATCCTACGTCTCGCCGAATTGGCCAAGAGCGCGCCATCGCCAAAGGATGCGCTGCTAATCCTCTCACGAGAGATTTCAGGGGATCCGGCCCTACGTAAAATGACGGTGACAGATCCAACAGATATCGCCGCCTTCGTGACCGTCGGCACGCATCCACTTTGGGCGCTAGTCCAGGAGTCACTGACCAAGATCTTTGGTCTCGATAATTCCAGCCTGGTTCTGCATTGGCTATTGAGTCAGATCGCTTCACCGTTGACACCAGCAGAATCAGCTCATCAAGCCGATCAATTAAGTTCCGCGCTAAATGCGAATCACTGAATTACGCGCTCGCATTGCTGAATATTTTCCAGATCCAACGACATATTCCAGAGATACCGTTCATGCCGAATTAGGTGGCGTAACAGTTGAACAAGCTTTAGTAATGGGCCAAGAACCAGGAGATATCTGGAAGGGCATCGTTGCTCATAATCCAGAGATGCCCGCCAAATTCCGGTAAAGGGGTCGGCGTGTTGTTGCGATTCGAACAGGTGTTCGGCTACCCTTAACCCATTCGCGCTAGCGGCTTAACAGCTAAAGGCCCGGATATACCCAGCCTGAGCGGTTCCACACTTCCGCAGATGCCTAGCCTCTGCCGTCGGTGGCCTTCCGTACCTTCAGGACCGATAACGATGATCGATGAAAGGTCAAAAAAATGGCTAAAGAACAGCCGGATAAACAATCTGAAAAGATAGATAAAAACACTTCAGATCGCACCAAAGCCTTAGACAGTGCACTTGCCCAAATCGAGCGTCAATTCGGTAAGGGTTCAGTTATGAAGATGGGCGATCGCGGCCCACAAGTTATGGAAGTTATTTCAACTGGTTCAGTCGCGCTAGATATCGCACTTGGAATTGGTGGTCTACCTCGTGGTCGTATTGTAGAAATCTACGGACCAGAATCTTCAGGTAAGACAACTGTTGCACTGCATGCAATTGCTAATGCGCAACGAGCTGGCGGTATTGCTGCCTTCATCGATGCCGAGCATGCACTTGATCCAGAGTATGCCCGCAAGTTGGGTGTAGATATTGATGCACTCTTGGTTTCACAACCAGATACTGGTGAACAAGCACTTGAGATCATGGATATGTTGGTTCGCTCTGGCGCAATTGATGTAATTGTTGTTGACTCAGTTGCAGCTCTAACGCCTCGCGCAGAAATTGAAGGCGAGATGGGCGATTCACATATGGGCTTGCAGGCACGTTTGATGTCTCAAGCACTCCGTAAAATTACTGGCGCACTTCACCAATCAAATACCACTGCAATTTTCATTAACCAATTGCGTGACAAGATCGGTGTCTTCTTCGGAACTCCAGAGACCACAACAGGTGGAAAAGCACTTAAGTTCTACGCTTCAATCCGTCTAGATATTCGTCGTATTGAAACTCTAAAGGATGGCAATGATGCAGTCGGAAACCGTACTCGCGTCAAAGTTGTTAAGAACAAGATGGCCCCACCATTTAAGCAAGCTGAGTTCGACATTATTTACGGTGTCGGAATCTCACGCGAAGGTTCTCTCATCGACCTCGGCGTTGAAGTCGGCGTCGTAAAGAAGGCTGGTGCTTGGTATACCTACGAAGCTGATCAGCTTGGTCAAGGAAAAGAGAATGCTCGTGCCTTCTTGATCGACAATCCTGATCTTGCAAATGACATCGAGAAGAAGATTCGCGAACATTATGTTCCAGTCGTTGTCGATGCCGAACTAGTAGCTGCAATTGATGAAGCAACCGCTGAGGTTGAGTTCTAAGTAAATTGATAATCTAAATTGATAAACAATAAAGAGATTGAGGCAGATCCCTACTCTTTCGCACTTACGACTGCGCATTACGCGTTGGCGCCAAGAGCGAAGAGTAGGGCCGAGCTTCATGCCCATCTCAAAAAACGTGGCGTAGAGGATGACATTGCGGCCGCAGTTCTAGACGAACTAGAACTTCAAGGGTTGCTAAACGATCTCGAATTTGCGCAGATCTGGAGCGAATCAAGACAGCGCCAGAAGAAGTTATCAAAGCGCTCTATCGCCCAGGAATTAAAGTTTAAGGGGGTCTCGCAAGACATCATTGACGAGACCCTTGAAAACATTGATGATGAAGATGAATACAAGATGGCCATGACCTTGGCCGAGCGCAAATATCGCTCCTGTTCACATCTCGATCATGATGTTGTTTATCGCAGAGTTCACGGTCTGCTTTCGCGTAAAGGATTTAGCCATTCGATATCAGGTCGGATTATGCGTGAACTATTGGGAAACAACGATAGATAAGTAAGATTGCTCGCATGAGCAGCCAATTACAAGCCAGATCTTTTGTGGTTGAAACCTATGGCTGCCAGATGAATGCACATGACACCGAACGTATCTCGGGATTATTGCTAGATGCTGGATATGTGCAGGCACTTGAAGGAAGCGATCCTGATTTAGTTGTCTTCAATACCTGCGCAGTCCGTGAAAATGCAGATAATAAACTTTACGGAAATCTATCTTTCTTGGCTCCGCGCAAGAAGAGCGACCCTAATTTTCAAATCGCTGTTGGCGGATGTATGGCTCAGAAAGATCAAGATTCAATTATCAAACGGGCGCCATACGTTGATGTGGTATTTGGAACCCACAATATTGGATCGCTTCCAACTCTCTTAGAGCGGGCTCGCGTTGAGGAAGAATCTCAAGTTGAAATCAAAGAATCTCTAGAACATTTTCCTTCAACGCTGCCTGCTCGTCGCCACTCAGCATTCAGCGCTTGGGTTTCAGTTTCGGTTGGCTGCAATAACACTTGCACATTCTGCATAGTTCCATCACTTCGCGGAATCGAAAAGGATCGCAGCGACGGCGATATCTTGAATGAAATTAAGGCCGTAGTTGACCAAGGAGTTATCGAAGTTACTTTGCTTGGACAGAATGTAAATGCCTACGGTGTCGAGTTCGGCGACCGGGGAGCCTTTGCAAAGCTGCTCCGCAAATGTGGCGAGATTCCAGGTCTAGAGCGCGTTCGATTTATGTCACCACATCCACGTGACTTCACAGATGATGTAATCGCAGCGATGGCCGAAACTCCAAATGTTATGCCGCATCTACATATGCCTTTGCAATCAGGTTCTGATCGAATCTTGCAGGCCATGCGCCGTTCGTATCGCAGCGATCGCTACTTAGGAATTATCGAAAAAGTTCGCACCGCAATCCCAAATTCCACAATTACAACCGACATCATCGTCGGATTTCCTGGTGAAACTGATGCAGATTTCCAGGCAACAATGGATCTAGTTAAGCAAGCTAAGTTCCTTGCTGCTTACACCTTCCAATATTCAAAGCGCCCAGGCACACCAGCAGCAACTATGCCGGACCAGATAAGTGATGCCGTAATGAAAGAGCGCTATGACGCTCTACATATCTTGCAGCAAGAGATGTCACAAATCGTTAACCAAGAAGTTGTTGGCACTGAACAAGAAATCTTGGTTGCAGACTACGAAGGTCGTCGCGATGATGGCAAAGCCCGAATGACTGGGCGGACTAAAGATTTTAGACTTGCTCACTTTGCAATTGAGGAAGGTAATTCGCCAAGGCCGGGGGATGCGGTAATTAGCAAAATTACTAAAGCTTCACCTAACTTTATATTGGCCGAAGAAGCCCCAATTTCGATTCGCAATACTCGCGGCGGTGATGCCACTGAAGCCAGAAGTAAAGAGAGTGGATCAACTGCGATTATGGTTGGGATGCCAACACTTTCACAATTAAAGGCCCGCTCTTAATTCATGAGTAAGTTAATAATCATCTCTGGTGCAACAGCCACCGGAAAAAGTGATTTAGCAGTTGCCGTCGCAAAAGAATTAAAGGCCGAAATAATTAGCGCAGATTCAATGCAACTTTACAAAGGCATGGATATCGGGACTGCGAAGTTAACACTCGAAGAGCGAAGTGGAATCCCACATCATCTTCTTGATGTCGTTAGTGTTAAAGAAGATGTAAGTGTCTCTTGGTATCAAGAAGTTGCCCGGGCCAAGATTGATGAACTACGAAACCAAGGTAAGAACGTTGTAGTAGTTGGCGGAACCGGCCTTTATATAAAGGCCATACTCGATGATTTAAATTTTCCAGAGACCGACCCAGATGTTCGCGAAAAACTGAATGCAGAGGCGGAAAAAATCGGTGGCGAAGCGATGCACGAGAGACTTTCAAAATTAGATCCTGCTGCTGGTCTTGCTATCCCAAAAGAGAATGTGCGCCGCGTGGTTCGAGCCCTGGAAGTTATCGAAATTACCGGAAAACCATTTACCGCAGTTTTGCCACGAGTCGATTCTTCGAAGTATCCAGATGCCATGCAATTTGGGCTGGCCATGAATCGTGAAACTCTCGATGCCAGAATCGATAATCGAGTTACAAGAATGTGGGATCTAGGTTTTGTTGATGAGGTTGAATCCTTAATTGATAATGGAATTCTTGAGGGCCGAACTGCGCAAGCTGCAATTGGATATGCTCAAATCATCAGAATGAAACACGGCGAGTTTGACGATGCTTTTGCCCGCGAAGATACCGCCCGAGCCACCCGGCAATATGCCCGACGTCAGGAAACCTGGTTCAGTAAAGATCTTCGGATTACCTGGCTTAGTGCGAAATCAAATCTTTCAGAGCGCACGGATTCAGTTCTACAGGCTATTCTCAAATCATGATTGGAACCTACGGGCACGGAACCGAGAACGACTTTGTGCTGATCTTTGATCCAGAGAACAGAGTTGAAATTTCGGCCGAACAAGTCCAGGCGATCTGTAATCGAAAAACTGGAATCGGCTGCGACGGTTTTATTCGAATCGGAAAAGATAGCGGCAAATGGTTTATGGATTACCGCAATGGCGATGGCTCGATTGCCGAAATGTGCGGCAACGGTATTCGCGTAATGGCAAAGTATTTAACAGAAAAAGGCCACCAAGCAGCCGGAATTTTTCCGATCAATACTCGCGATGGCATGAAGTATTTATCAGTTCCAGAAACTGGGGACATAACTGTAAATATGGGACAGATCCGTGAAGTCTTTGGTGAAATTTCTGCAACTGCAAATGGCCACACTTGGACTGGTTACAACATCGATATGGGAAATCCGCATGCAGTTGTGTTTGTCGATGACATCAGCCAAGTCGGAGACCTATTAACTTCTCCGATAGTTGAGCCAGCAGATGAATACCCAGATGGCGTAAATGTGGAATTTGTTCAGTTCTTACCTGATGGTGAATTAAAAATGCGCGTTCATGAACGTGGGGTTGGCGAGACAAAATCTTGCGGAACCGGAACCTGTGCGGTCGCACTTGCTGCTTCACTTAAAAAAGGAAAAGGACTTCCCGCAAATTGGATTATTAATCCACCAGGCGGTCGCTTAAGTGTTGAAATTGATTCACATAGCAATGCGATTCTTACTGGTCCAGCAGTGTTAATTGAAGATCATGATTTGAGTAAATATCTGTGAGTAATGACAAGTTAAATATCGATGACTTGTTGGCCGAATCAGCCAAAGTAGCAGCCGAGTTTGATGCTGCCGAGAACAAAGTTGAAGATTGGGAGAGTAACCAAGCTGATTTACAAGATCGCCAAGCGCTGCGTCGGGTATCGGGATTATCAACTGAACTTCAAGATATTTCAGATGCCGAATATCGCCAGCTTCGGTTAGAGAAAGTTGTTTTAGTCGGAGTCTGGACCGAAGGCACTGCGCAAGATGCCGAGAATTCTCTAAAGGAATTAGCCGCCTTAGCCGAAACAGCTGGCTCAGAAGTTTTAGATGGCTTAATCCAACGGCGAGATAAAGCGGATCCTGCAACCTTTATCGGTTCGGGAAAAGTTATGGAACTCCGTCAATCGGTTGTAAACACTGGCGCGGACACCGTTGTCTGTGATGGTGAACTTTCACCGGCCCAACTTCGAAATCTTGAAAGTAAAGTAAAAGTAAAGGTTGTAGATCGGACTGCTTTGATTTTAGATATCTTCGCCCAACATGCAAAGAGCCGAGAAGGTAAAGCCCAAGTTGAATTAGCGCAGATGACTTATCTGCTACCAAGGCTTCGCGGTTGGGGTGATTCACTCTCTAGACAATCTGGTGGCGCTAGCGGAATCGGTGGTCGCGGCCCTGGTGAAACTAAGATCGAAACAGATCGCCGTCGAATCAATGACAAGATGGCGAAGCTACGTCGCGAAATTAAAGAGATGAAAACATCTCGCGATACTAAACGCCAAGAGCGCCGTCGCCACAACATTCCATCGGTAGCAATTGCTGGCTACACCAATGCAGGCAAATCATCTCTCATGAACAGATTAACTGATGCTGGCGTGCTTGTGGAGAATGCGCTCTTCGCAACCCTGGATCCAACCGTTCGCAAAACAACATCTTCAGATGGCCGGATCTATACCTTGTCTGACACAGTGGGATTTGTTCGTCATCTGCCCCATCAATTAATTGAAGCATTTAAATCAACGCTGGAAGAAGTTTCTGGTGCCGATTTAATTGTGCACGTTGTCGATGGCTCGCATCCAGATCCGCAAGAACAGATCAGGGCAGTGCGCGAAGTTATAACTGAAATTGGTGGTGGCGAAATTACCGAGATAATTGCAATCAATAAAGCGGATGTTGCACCGCCAGAAAAACTAATGCAACTTCTGCGTGAAGAGCCAAATAGCTTTGCTTTTTCTGCGCGCACCGGATTTGGAATCGATACCTTAGTTGCGGCAATCGAAGCTGCGCTGCCAAGACCAAAAGTGGAGATAAATACTGTGATTCCATTTACTAGGGGCGATTTAGTCTCGGCAATTCACGAACGTGGTGAAATCTTCTCTGAAGAGTATTTGCCTCAGGGCACCTCGATACATGCTCTGGTCGATGGTTCACTTGCCAAGGTGATTGAGAACTTAAAATGATTGACAGAGTAGTTGCCGGAATCCAGCGCGGGGAAGTCGTTATTTTGCCGCTCGAACATAGTTATGTTTATGCCTGCGATGCCTTTAGCTTTGCTGCAGTGAATCGACTGCATCAATTACGAAATGATCCACCAGGTATTGCGGCACAAGTTTTAATTGGGAAAAGTAGAACACTAAGTGGCCTGGCTCAGAGATTGACGCCTGATGTAAGTAAGTTAGTAGAAGAATTTTGGCCAGGGTTATTAACTTTAAATTTGCCACGGAACCAATCCTTAAGTTGGGATTTAGGGGATGGCGGGCATTTAACAAATTTCGCGGTGCGAATGCCAGATCAAATCAAAACTCTTGAGGTGCTTAACGCAACTGGTCCTCTGGCCATAGCATCGGCGACGGTTGCTGGCGAAGCTCCGGTACGAACTGCGGCGAACCCACACCATCTTGAAATCCTCGATATCGGCGAGCTAGAAAGCGGTCCGCTATCGACCGTCATCGTGCAAACTGGCGAGAAATTGCTACTTTCCCGTGTTGGCGCAATCACATTAGAGGATTTAAGGAAAGTCGACTCGGCAATTGAACTTGCCAAGGAATAAGGTTCATCCATGACTCAAAAGGATAGTGAAGCCTTCTACGGCCCAGATTTCAACGCCCTGCAGGCGCAAGATCCAGATATTGCTTCAGTTCTTATTAGCGAGCTAGTTCGTCAGCAGAAGAATTTGCAATTGATTGCAAGTGAGAATTTCACATCACCAGCTGTATTAGCGACGATGGGCTCAACGCTTTCAAATAAATATGCCGAAGGTTATCCAGGTAAGCGCTATTACGGTGGTTGTGAAGAGGTAGATAAAGTCGAAGTAATTGGAATCGAACGTGCAAAGGCTCTATTCGGAGCCGAACATGCAAACCTGCAACCACATTCAGGCGCAAGTGCAAACGTTGCGGTTTATCAAGCATTTACCAAGCCAGGAGATAGCGTTCTTGCAATGTCACTTCCTCATGGTGGCCACTTAACCCATGGATCAAAAGTTAACTTCTCTGGCAAGTGGTTCAATATTTTCTCATATGGCGTTCGCCAAGAAGATGAACTCATCGATTACGACGAGCTTCGCGATAACGCAATCGCAAATAAACCAAAGATGATTTGCGTGGGTGCTACCGCATACCCAAGCCTGATTGACTTTGAGACCGTGCGAAAGATTTGCGACGAAGTTGGCGCAATCATGTGGGTTGATGCCGCACACTTCATCGGACTCGTTGCCGGAAAAGCAATACCCTCACCAGTGCCATATGCGGATGTTGTCTCCTTTACAACTCATAAAGTATTGCGCGGACCACGCGGCGGAATGATTCTTTCGAAGGCTGAACATGCAGCTGCTATTGATAAAGCGGTATTCCCAGGCATGCAAGGTGGCCCAATCATGAGCGCAGTGGCTGGCAAAGCTGTTGCACTTAAAGAGTGCGCAACACCTGAATATCAAGCGTATGCAAAGAATGTAATTGTTAATGCCAAGGCACTTGCAGCAGATCTTGAAAAAGAGGGAATGCGCGCCGTTTCCGGTGGAACCCAGACCCACCTGGCATTGATTGATATTCGATCAACTGGTGTAAATGGCAAGGTTGCTGATGAGCGTTGTGGTGCATCCGGAATCGTTCTAAATAAGAATTCAATTCCTTATGACCCAGAAACCCCAGCAGTTACAAGTGGAATTCGTGTAGGAACTGCCGCAACTACAACCCAAGGAATGGGCGTTCCAGAGATGTCACAGATTGCTTCCTTTATTGCTCGCGCGATAAAAGATGGTGGCGATGAGAATAAGGCAAAGGCAATTCGAAGCGAAGTAAATGCTTTGACTGCAAAATTCCCAATCTACGCCAGATAGAAGTTAATTAAACGTGCGCGAATTTCTTCTGACCATAGCATTTGCTTCAGCAATTTGTTATTTGGTTACACCATATATAAAGACGCTAGCTCTTAAGGCTGGTGCATTTATTCATGTCAGATCTCGGGATACACATACCAAGGTAACGCCGCGTTGGGGCGGAATTGGAATGTGGGTTTCAATGTCCATTACTTTCTTAGTTGTAAACCACCTGCCGCTTGTTGCTAAATCTTTTGGCCGCGAAGCTACCGGAATTTTTCTTGCCGGAACTTTCATAATGATTTTAGGCGCTTTAGATGATTTATATGATTTAGATTCAATCACTAAATTCGCAGGGCAAGCAGTCGCAGGCGGAATCTTGCTTCTGCACGGTGTCCAAATCCTCTGGCTTCCGATAAATGGAATTTATATTTTGCCCCCAAGTATTGGCCAGATATTAACTATCTTGTTTGTTATGGTCGTCATTAACGCCATAAATTTTGTTGATGGTTTAGATGGCCTTGCTACTGGAATTGTTGCAATCTGCGCAATGTCATTCTTCGGCTTCGCTTACTTGTTGGCTGTAGTAAACGGCCTAAATCGTGCGGGCGCTCCATCCTTGATTACTGCAGTAATCATTGGAATCTGCATTGGATTTTTGCCACACAACTACCATCCAGCGCGCATCTTTATGGGGGATTCTGGGGCGATGTTCCTAGGATTATTGCTATCTGCGGCAGCGATAACACTGACTGGTCAGATCGATGTAAACGCAATTACAAATGAGAGTTCAAGCAAAGTTTTACTTCCCTTGCTTCTGCCATTTACAGTCCTAGCGATTCCGCTCCTAGATCTGGTCTTGGCAGTTATTCGCAGATTACGAGCCGGGCGTTCACCATTTGCTGCAGATAAAGAACATCTGCATCACAAGCTCTTGTCAATGGGAAATTCGCATCGCCGAACCTCGGCAATTCTTTATCTTTGGACTGCAATGTTCGCATTCCCAACAGTGGTTGCAGCCTTTGCGCCAATTTGGGTGGCGCTAATTGTTGGTCTCGCGATTTTGTTATCCTCCCTGGCCTTAATTAGAAAGAGTCTGGTGTCAAAAAATGTCACAGCAAATGCCACAACAAAGTAACGAAACTAATCTTTGGCGCGGTGCGCTAATTCCTGCGGTAACAGTTGCAACAATTTCAATTATTGCCGGAATATTGCTTAGAGGGGCTTCTGGTCTTTGGGGCTCATTGTTGGCAAGCGCTACAGTGATTCTCTATTTTTCGGTGCACTTACTAATCTCAAAGATTTCTGAGAATTTAGATCCAATGGCAACTATGGCGCTTGCGATGTTCTCTTACTTCGCAAAGGTTATTTTGATGGGCGCTCTGCTCTTAGTCGTGACAAAGACAACTTCTCCCGAAACAGTAGATCGTCCAACCTTCGCTATCAGTGCACTCTCAATTACGGCAGCCTGGTTGGCTGGCGAAATCCGGGCCTTTGTGAAGTTGCGCTTTCAACTGCCTTTGCCGCAAACTAAGGGCTCAAATGCGAGCTCGGAAGCTGATTTCAAGTCTGGAGATAATTAATGACTAGAGGCAAAAATGGCTAGAGGCACAAATGGCTAGAGGCAATGAAGAGGGCGCAATGTGGTCAATTTTCGGATACCTGCTATCAGGACTAGTTATTTGGGGCGGCATTGGTTGGGCCTTGGACAATTGGCTGGATAAGAACTTCTTTCTCCTTGGGGGACTCCTCCTAGGAGCTGGCTCGTCGCTCTACCTAACCTGGCTCCGTTTCGGGCGCAATTAGGCGCTTTCCAGTTTTGGTTTTAGGCGGACTCCTAATAGTGTTACGCCCGATTCAAATGACTTCCCAAAAGTTTACTATTTACAGGAGTGTTTGTGCGCAAGTTCGCGTTTGCCGAGAGTGGTGAAGGATTCGTCCCACCAAGCACCGCCGACTTCAACCTCCCACCAATTTTTGGGGATAACGAATTCACAACTAAACCAATTTTCTTGGTTCTCTTCTCAGTAGTTCTGATCTCAGTATTTTTCATAATTGCATCTCGCAAAGCTTCAGTAGTCCCTAGCAAATTACAGTTTGCCGGCGAATCGGTTTATGCCTTCGTTCGAAATGGAATCGGCCAAGAAATCATCGGACACGAATTTATGCGATTCGTTCCATTTTTGTTCTCGCTCTTTACTTTCATTATTACAAATAACGTCTTTGGAATTGTTCCACTTCTTCAATTCCCGACGATGTCTCACGTTGCCTTTCCTTATGTTTTGGCTCTCATATCTTTTGGCGTCTTCCACTATGTCGGAATCAAGAAACATGGCCTCGGTAAATATCTAAAGGGCATTGCTTTTATGCCAGGTGTTCCAAAAGCTGTTTATATTCTCTTAACCCCAATTGAAATTGCAACTTTCTTCTTGGTTCGCCCTCTAACCCTTTCGCTCCGTCTCTTTGCAAACATGTTTGCTGGTCACTTACTTCTTCTTGTTTTCATCCTGGGTGGCGAACATATGCTCAGCGGCGCGATCGGAGTTAAGTTAATTGCGCCATTTGCCTTTGCATTCGGCATCGGAATGACCTTCTTCGAGTTTATGGTCCAATGCCTACAGGCATACATCTTCACCCTACTTACAGCTTTGTTCATCGCCGGAGCACTGGCGGATGAGCACTAGATCCAAAGAAATTAATACCCACTTACTGGCTCCCGCTAGTAAGTAACACGAACAGAAAGGCAACACAATGGAAGGCACACTCAACCTGGTCGGTTATGGCCTATCAGCAATCGGACCTGCAATCGCAACTGGAATGATCTTCGCCGCATATATCAGCGGTGTAGCTCGTCAGCCAGAAGCACGTAGCGTTCTACAACCAATCGCATTCCTTGGCTTCGCACTTGCTGAAGCTCTGGCTCTCTTTGGTCTAGTTCTAGCTTTCGTTCTCTAACCATGAGCTTTCGCATAAGCGCAGCCGGAACCGAGCTTAATCCGCTCGTTCCGCATACTTCAGAGATAATTGTTGGCTTCATTGCCTTCACTCTGTTGTACCTTGTGCTTCGCTCCAAAGTTGTGCCAATGTTTGAAAAAGCATTTGCAGCCCGCACCGAAGCAATTCAAGGTGGTATGGAGAAAGCCGAGAAAGCACAACGCGATGCACAAGTTGCTCTCGAGCAATACACCGCACAGCTAAGTGATGCTCGTGGCGAAGCCCAGAAGATTCGTGAAGAAGCACGCGTTCAAGGTGCTGCAATCATTGAAGATCTCCGTGGCAAAGCGCAAGAAGAAGCTGCTCGAATTACTGCAGCCGCAACCGCATCAATTGAAGCTGAACGTCAACAGGCAATTACATCTCTTCGCAACGAAGTTGGTTCACTTGCAACTGAACTAGCATCAAAAATTGTTGGAGAAGCGTTAGATGACCAGGTTCGACAATCACGCATTGTTGACCGCTTCTTGGATGATTTGGAGAAGAGTAAGTAATGATCGTTTTAGGTGGAAGCAGTCGTCAGTCCCTAGCTGCACTTCGTGTTGCGCTAGATAACACACTCAAGGGTGTGTCTGCTGGCGACGCTTCTGCTATTTCAAGCGATCTATTTAAGGCACTAGTCGCAATTGATTCATCAACCGGACTACGTCGTGCACTTACCGATTCAGCTCGTGATTCATCTTCTAAGTCCGATTTAATTTCAGACTTATTCAAGAAATCACTAGGTGGTCCGGCTCTGGCACTGCTAGCAAATGCAACGGCACTTCGTTGGTCTGCACCATCAGGTATTGCCGATGCAATTGAACAAATTGCAGTCGAAGCTGAAGCGACAGCTGCAAACTTAAGTAACTCTCTGGACCAAGTTCAGAGCGAGATATTTACCTTCTCAAAACTACTTATCGAGAATCCAGATCTACGCACCGCCTTAAGCGAACGCTCACAGAGCGCAGAAGCTAAGCAAGCTCTAATCAAGAGCATTTTCGGCAGCAAATTTTCAGCAAGCACAAATAGCTTGTTAGCACACAGCGTCGAAAGTCGCCGTGCCCGCAGCATCGAAAAGACTATTTCAGCATATTCACATGCTGTAACAGCTCGACGCAATCGCGTAAATGCGCATATCAAATCTTCCATCGCACTTAGCGATGGGCAGGCAAAGAAATTGGCAGATTCGCTTACAAAGCAGATTGGCCAACCAGTTCACCTAAATATTGAAATCGACCCAAGCATTCTTGGCGGAATTTCAATTCGTTTCGGTGATGAAGTAATCGATGGAACTATTTCAAATAGATTGGCAGAGGCAAGCCGCGCGCTTGTTTCTTAGTGGTAACTAAAAAAGCAGTAAATAAAAAATAGGTTTCAGAATTCACAATTTGTGAATCTGAATTAGTTGAAGGAGAGAAAGATGGCGGAACTCACGATCCGGCCCGAAGAGATTCGCGACGCGCTTGCAAAGCATGTTGCTTCTTATCAACCGGGAGCCGCAGCACGCGATGAGATCGG